>NZ_JBBMGE010000001.1:0-387193 GCF_037908395.1 Corynebacterium sp. KPL4072 | reverse complement strand
GGAGCGGATGACGAGACTCGAACTCGCGACCCTCACCTTGGCAAGGTGATGCGCTACCAACTGCGCTACATCCGCATTGCGCCGCAAACTTTTATTCCGTTGCGGTGCGAGAAGAAACATTATCGTGCTCCGCGCCAGTTTCCAAATCCCCAGCCCAGCGCCTTGCTTTTAACCGCCGATATTCCACGTTTGTACGTTCCCAAATCACACCGGTGTGATTCTTGTGGACCGCAGGCGCCCAGCCGCCTCCCGCTCATGAGTAGCCCTACGCAGCCAATTAGGTATTTGAATTTCAAGCGGTGTACATTTAGCCACCGCACGGTCCTATAGCTCAGTGGGAGAGCGTTCCGTTCACACCGGAAAGGTCACTGGTTCAATCCCAGTTAGGACCACCACTTCCCCGCCCAGCGCTCCTCTTCACAAGGAGCCTGGGCGGGTTACTTTGTGTGCCGGTAAAGTGTTCCGTCGTGTTGTGGATCCTTTTAGGCGTTATCGCTGGGCTCGTTTTGCCCGTACAGACCCTGGTTAATACGCGCTTGCGCTTGTCAACAGGCACGCCCTTTTCTTCTTCGCTTATCTCTTTCGCCGTGGGCACGGTGACCTTGCTCGTTATCGCCACCGCTGTCACCGGCGGTGAATTCGGCCTTTCCCGCACAGCTGGCCAACCACTGTGGATATGGTTCGGCGGTTTGCTCGGCGTAGTTGCGCTTACTGGGAATATTCTCCTATTTCCCCCCTTGGGTGCCGTCCAGACCGTAGTTCTTCCCATCGCCGGTCAGATCATCATGGGGCTCGTCATCGATCACCTTGGGCTCTTTGACTCCCCTATATCCCCGCTGACCGTGGTTCGCATGCTAGGGGCTCTCATCGTCCTAGGCGGAGTAATCGCCATCGTCGCCGGCCCCGGCGCACCCACGAAGCGTGAGGACAGTGCCACAGCGCTGTGGATGTGGCGCTTAGCGGGGTTTGTTTTTGGCTGTTTTACTGCAAGCCAATCCGCGATCAATGGTCACCTGGGCCAGATTACTGGCTCACCTGTTGGCGCGGCTTTAGTTTCTTTTAGCGTCGGGGTATCTGCCCTTGCCATTGTGAATATTGTTCTACGCTGGCGACCTCGCATTGAGCGCCCCGAGGGGAAGAACAATCCCTGGTGGATGTGGGTTGGTGGCGTCCTGGGTGCGTTGTTTGTTTTTGGCAACGCGGCTTTGGTACCACAACTGGGCACGGGGCTTACCGTGGTCGCGGCTCTGCTCGGCTCCATGCTGGGGTCCCTACTCATTGATCGCTTGCGTGGCGCCCGCGTAACGCTGCGCCAGGTAGCCGGCATTGCAGTGATACTGGTCGGCGTGATTCTCATCCGTCTGGTGTAGCCCGTCTTGCTGAGGTTATGGCGCTGTTATTGCCATGCTGGGCACTCGCCGCTCTGGCTACACTGGGATGACATGGATATCTCTTCGCTTTTGGGTCCTGATTCCCGCGGCACATTCACCATCCGGACGAATATGGTCAGCACATTGACCGGATCGGCGACGATGAACCATGTCTCAGAAGACATGGGAAATGACACCGATGGACAACTTTTTGCAGCTCTACGGGACTGGGCAGACGTGGTGTTGGTGGGCGCGCAAACGGTGCGCGCAGAAGATTACTCCGGCGTTGTTCCTAGCACCGATGGCTCGCGCCCAGCTCCTATTGCAGTGCCTTCTCGCAGCCTTGATTTCGATATCGACTCGGACTTTTTTACAGACTTTACTACCCCACCTGTCATCTTGGCCCCACACAGCAGCTGGGAGGATGAAGACATCGTTACCCGAATCGAGGCTATTGAAAGCACGGGGGCGGAGGTCTGCGATGCCGGTGAAGGAAGCGTGCGCAACTACATATCCGTCCTGAAGGATCGCGGGTTTAAGCGCGTGCTATGTGAAGGCGGACCAGGAATGATTGGGCAATTAGTGTACGCCGATGCGATTGACCAGATGTATTTGACCCTGGATCCGCATCTGTCTACCGGCGTAGAGACTCCGATGGCTACTTTTAAGGGCGAGCATTCCCACCGCCGCATGCAGTTGGAAAATGTCGCGGCCGATACGGATGGCACGGTGTTTCTGCGGTATTCCCGCACCCGCGAGGACGTAGACTAAGGGCCCGTGAATTCCCGAATCAATGTTGCCGCTTGGCCCGTGGCCGTATTGCTCGTTGTGCACCGCGTATTCATCATTGCGCGCAACGGCACGCCAACGGATGATTTCACCACCGTGTATAACGCGGTGGCGCGCATGTCCAGCAGCCAGCCGGTCTACGAGCAGGCCTATAACCACGTTGACCCGCTGTATCTGTATACCCCGGGAGCCACGCTGCTGCTTGCGCCATTAGGGCACCTAGACTTCTCACTTGCGCGAGGACTATTCATCGTGGCGAATGCGGCCGCGATCATCGCGGCACTGGCGGTGCTTACCCTTATAGTGGACCGCAAGCTCACCTCGCCCGTGTGGCCGGTATCTATTGCGCTGGCGTTTGTCACGGAGTCAGTGACCAATACGCTTGCCTTTACCAATATCAACGGCGTTCTCTTGCTGTGTCTGGCCGTGTTTTTGTGGGCCTTTTTGCGGGCAGAGCGCACCCCGTGGTTGGGCTGGGTGGCAGGCGTGGTCATTGGCCTTGACATCGTCATTAAGCCGCAGTTTGCGCCGCTGCTCTTCCTGCCCTTGGTAAAGCTCCAGTGGCGCAGTCTCGCCGGAGGCATCGGAGTTCCGGTGATTCTCAATCTACTGGCGTGGCCGGTGGTGCCGGGCGCCAGCGGCTTTTTCGAAAAGCTGCTGCCCTATCTTTCGGAAACTCGTGACTATGCCAATTCTTCCTGGGCGGGTTTCCACGCCTACGTTAATTTTGGCGCCGGGTTGTATTGGACCGTGTGGCTGATTTTTGCCGGTCTTACGGCCGCAGCGATTCTCGGGCTTTTACGCTGGCGCAACTCCGACCCAACCTTGTGGGCACTGACCACTAGCGGGGCGATAATGGTGGGAATTTTCTTCCTGTCTTCCCTAGGCCAGCAGTACTATTCCATGTGGCTTTTCCCGCTGATGTTTACCGTTGTGCTCCCGCGCTCGGTATTTCATTCCGCAGGAGCGTGGTTGGCCGCATTTCTCTTTTTGGCTCCGGTCTCGTGGGCGTCTGCATCGCACCCGGATGCTGGGCGGTGGATGAATTTTTTCACGGCCACGGCAGGATGGGCGCTGCTTATCGTCGCAATTTTCGCTACGGTCGCTGGCTGGTGGCGTGCCGCGCGCAGAGCGGTTTAGACTCGGCTCATGACCGATTTCAAGCTCATTGCTGATACCGAATGGCGCCAGCGTTTAAGCCCCGAGGAATACTATGTTCTGCGTGAGGCAGGTACGGAGCCGCCCCATGTAGGCGAGTACACCAATACTACTACCGAGGGTGTCTATTCTTGCCGCGCGTGTGGAGCGGAGCTTTTCCGTTCCACGGAAAAGTTTGAGTCCCATTGTGGCTGGCCGTCTTTCTTCTCCCCGCTTGCCGGAGACAAGATCATCGAGCGAGAAGACAACTCGCTAGGCATGCGCCGAGTAGAGGTCTTGTGTGCCAACTGCGAATCGCACCTAGGCCACGTCTTTGAGGGCGAGGGCTACGACACCCCTACTGACCTTCGCTATTGCATTAACTCCATTTGCCTTGACCTGGAGGAAAAACCGGTAGAAGGTGGCACCGCTTAAAGGGCCCCGACACAACTTACGCCCCGTCAGCAGCCTGGCTGCCAGGCTAGTGAAGGAGCGCAGCCCGGGACGTCGCCAAGCAGGGCTTTTGCTGGGCGACGCTTCTTTTAGGGCAGTACTGCAATGAGTTCTGCTACGTCCTTGACGCGACGGCCGGTGTGGAAAGGAATTTCCTCGCGCACGTGGTGACGGGCTTCGGTATAGCGCATCAGGTACATCAGGTCGACGATACGGTGGAGCTCATCCGCCTCAAAGGCCAGAATCCACTCGTAGTCACCCAACGCAAAAGCCGGTACGGTATTAGCTCGCACATCAGGATAATCACGCGCTTGCATGCCGTGCTCCATAAGGATGCGGCGGCGCTTTTCCTCGTCCATGGTGTACCAGTCATAGGAGCGCACGAAGGGATAGACCGAGATCCACTCCTTTGGCGCCTCGCCCATGATGAAAGACGGCAGGTGCGACTTATTAAACTCCGCTGGACGGTGCAAAGCGTTGCCTACCCAGGTCACTTCGCTAACCTGGCCCAAGGTGGTCTCGCGGCGAAAGTCCCCAAAGACCTTCTGCAGGTCAGAGAATTCCTCGGCGTGCCACCAGATCATAAAATCAGCAGAATCGCGCATAGCCGTGAGGTCATAGATACCGCGCACCGTCACTTTGCCAGCCTCTTCAACGTCGGCGAAGAACTTCTGCGCTTGGGCGATGATTTCCGCTCGCTCGGTGCCGAGCGCCCCCGGGATCACCTTAAAAACTGCGTGCTGGGAATATTGCTGAACCGCATTGAGTTCCTTGTAGTCTAGCTTCGCCATTGCGTTCTCCTTTGCCAAAGCCTCTGGGTAATCGGACATATCCATCATAAGTTGGATATGAAACCTTGTCACTTCCCCCGCCGCGGGGATGCCGACACGCTCTCGCATCGGCGCGCCTCCCCCAGCTAGAGGCTGGGAAACTATAGCTTGAACGTCGTGAGCAATTCCGAATCGACCACCCCACGCAGCGCCGAGGCTTCCGCCCCCACTCCTTTGCACAGGCAAGCGGAAAGCCACGAACCAGCTACCCCCGCCGCATTCACCCAAGCAGTGGAGTCAATGCACGCGGCCGACCTGCGCCCCGAGATAACCCTGGGCTCCATTCGCCCACCGCAGCGCCTTGCGCCGTTTAGCCACGCTATCGGCCTCGAGGTGGGAGGCGAAGAAAACCCAGACATCGTGCCCACTGATGCGGAAGGCGATGCATTTGGCCGCCTTATCTTGCTCCACGATCCGGGTGCTGAGGAAGCCTGGGAGGGCGCTATGCGCCTTGTGGCTTATATTCAGGCCGATATGGATGATGCCGTAGCAGGAGATCCGCTCTTGCCCGATGTGGCTTGGCAGTGGCTCAATGAAGGCCTAGAAGAGGAAGGCGCCGACCACACCAACTTGGGTGGCACCGTCACCTCCACCGCGTCCGTTCGATTTGGGGAGATTGGTGGCCCACCGCGCGCCTATCAAATCGAAATGCGCGCTTCGTGGACCGCTGAAGGCCTCGATCTGGCTCCTCACGTGCAGGCTTTTGCAAAGGTATTGGCTAACGTTGCCGGCCTCCCTCCTGAGGGCGTTACCAAGCTCGGCCACTAGAATGCCAGAATTGCGCAGCCGGCCGGTAGAGGGCATCCCGGCGGTCCTTGCTACCCGGGATGAATTCACCGCTGCCGCAGCACGCCTAGCCGCAGGTACGGGCCCGTTTGCCATCGATACTGAACGCGCCTCTGGTTACCGCTACGATGACCGCGCCTTCGTAGTTCAAATTCGCCGCCGAGGCGCAGGCACCATGCTTTTTGCCCCTGAAGGCCATCGCGCGGAGCTCACCGCTGCCCTCGCCCCAGTACTCAACGGGGCGGAATGGATAATTCATGCCGCGCATTCGGATTTGCCCTGTCTAGGGTGGCTTGGGCTATTCCCCGGCTCCATCTTTGATACCGAGCTAGCGGCGCGGCTCGCTGGTTTCGACCGCCCGAATCTGGGCACAATGGTTGCAGAGCTTTTTGATATCGAATTAGAAAAAGGCTACGGCGACGCTGACTGGTCAACCCCGCGGCTCAGCGAGGAACTCAAGGCCTATGCCGCACTAGATGTGGAGCTGCTCCTCGAGCTGGCCGAATCTCTGCGCGATATCTTGGCCGAACAAGACAAAATGGATTGGGCGCTAGAGGAATTTTCCTCCATCGTCCGTGAGCATGCCGGTGATACTCACCCGCAGGCACCTACCTGGCGCGACCTAAAGGGAGTCTCCAACTTGCGCAACGGCAGCCAGCTTGCTGCCGCTCGAGCGCTATGGCTTAAACGGGACGCAATAGCTCGGCGCACCGATACTGCACCCGGCCGGGTTTTAGCGAATAAGACGCTGGTAGAAATTGCGCGCGCTCTCCCCACCTCTGGCAGCGACTTGGCCCGCATCAAGGGTTTTCCCCGCCGGCGCAAGGGGGCCACCGCCCGCTGGATGGCGGTGCTAAACCAGGCGCGCGCCATTCCCCCGCACCAGCGGCCTCGCGTGCACCGTACCCCGCAACCGGTCCCTTCCAAGACCATCTGGACCAAGGACTACCCGGATCTCTGGGAGATATATCAAACTATTCGCGCCGACATCGCGGAACTAGGCGATGATCTTGGAATGTCCTCCGAGCTTATTATCCGCCCCGCCACCGTGCGCGCCGCAGTATGGGCGAAGGTAGGGGTGCGTGCTGATAAACGCCACCGCGGACCTGATTCTGTTGCCGGTTCCATCCGCCAGCCAGACGACGTCGCTGCGTTTCTCCGCGCGGAAGGCGCGCGCGAATGGCAAATAGAATTGACCGCCCCGCTTATCGTGGACGGTCTTTTCTAGAAGATATTTATCAGGACAGGCCTAGCCTTCATTTCCCAGCTCATTGGCATCAGCAGTGAAGTTTTCTACCCACTCGCTAATCGAGGCCGCCATAAGTTCAGGGGTAAGCCCGAATTCCTCTAGGACCTCGCCGCGCGAGCCGTGCTTAGGGAAGTATCCCGGAACGCCAAGTCGGCGCACAGGGGTATTTACCTCGGCTGCGCTGAGGGCTTCAGAAATCATGGAGCCAATACCGCCGCGTACAAGGCCGTCTTCTGCCGTAACCACCAGATCGTGGTCAGCGGCGAGTGCCACAATAGAACTTGGAACCGGCACAACCCAACGCGGGTCAACGACGGTTACGTTAACGCCTTGCTCTCCGAGCAGCTTCGCTGCCTCGATGCTGCGCGCGGACATGGCACCGATAGAGACGATAAGCACCTCTGGGGTGTCCTCGCCAGCGTCGGCTTCGCCGTAGTGGAGGATGTCGACGCCATCCCCCAAGGTTTCTACCGCATCCATATCCGGCAGCAGGTTGCCTTTAGGGAAACGAACTACGGAGGGGCCGGATTCGATTTCTAGCGACTCCCGTAAGAGCTCCCGCAGGCGCGCGCCATCGCGCGGGGCGGCAATGTGTATGCCCGGTACGATGCTCATCAGCGCCATATCCCACACACCATTGTGCGATGCTCCATCGGAACCGGTAACCCCGGACCGGTCGAGCACGATGGTTACTGGCAGCTTCAGCAGCGCAATATCCATAATGACCTGATCCACGGCTCGATTTAAAAAGGTGGAATATACCGCCACGACCGGGTGCATACCCCCGAGCGCAAGACCAGAGGCGGAGGTCATCGCGTGCTGCTCTGCGATTCCCACGTCAAAGAAGCGTTCAGGAAAGCGCTCTTGGAACGGCGTGAGCCCAGTCGGCCCTGCCATGGCAGCGGTAATGGCCACAATGTCTTCGCGTTTTTCAGCAGCGGCTACAAGCTCTTCTGAAAAAGCTGCGGTCCAGCCAGGCTGCTTAGTTCCTTTTGCCACACCGGTGACCGGATCAATAGCACCGGTTGAGTGCATCTGATCCTTTGGCTCATTGACGGCTGGGGCAAACCCATGGCCCTTTTCAGTAACCACATGCACAATGATGGGTCCGTCATAATCGCGGGCATAGGTCAGGGCATGCACCAAGCTATCGATATCGTGCCCGTTAATGGGACCGATGTACTTCATGCCTAGTTCCGGGAACATCTCGGTTGGCAAGACCGTAGACTTGACGCCTTCTTTCATGGCATGCAGGGCATCGAAGGCCCGCTCGCCTACCCAACCCATTTGTTTCAGGCGGCGCTTGCCCTGCTCCATAAGTTCGTCATAGCCGTGCTGAGAGCGGATACGACCAAGATTTTCCGAGAGGCCGCCGATGGTGGGCGAATAGCTGCGGCCATTGTCATTGACCACAATCACCGCATTGCGGTCCTTGTCCTCGGAGATATTGTTGAGTGCCTCCCAGCACATACCGCCGGTCAGGGCGCCATCACCAACGACGCCGATAACGTTGCGGTGACCATCGCCGCGGATTTTAAAGGCCTTTGACAAGCCATCCACCGTAGACAGCGAGGCCGAAGCGTGCGAGGACTCGGTCCAGTCATGCTCGGACTCGCCGCGGTCCGTGTACCCCGAAAGACCATCTTTTTGCCGCAAGGTATCGAATTGATCGGTGCGACCGGTAAGCATTTTATGCACATAAGACTGGTGCGAGGTATCAAAAATAATGGGCTCGCGCGGGGAATCAAATACGCGGTGCAACGCTATGGTCAGTTCCACCACGCCCAAGTTGGGACCCAAATGTCCGCCTGTGACGGAAACCTTATCAATGAGACGCTGCCGAATCTCTGCCGCAAGCTCTTCAAGCTTGTCTGCGGACAGTGCCTTGAGATCCTGCGGCGAGTTAATGGTATCCAAGATAGTCATGGAGCGGCCTTCAACTCCTTCTGTGCTTAGTTCTTCTTTTCTACCGTACCCGCGGCGGGCGGTGAATATTATATTCCGGCTAGGGCGCGGCACCGTACCCGGCCGCGCCTGGGCACCTATGCAGCGCATTAGGCAGGGGTAATGAGCGCAATCGTTTCGAAGTGATGCGTTCCGGGAAACGCGTTAATGAGCGCCATTTTTTCAATCCCGTACCCGTGTTCGTCCCAGTGATGCAGATCGCGAGCAAAGGTTGCTGGGTCACATCCCACGTGCACGACCGCTTGGGGTGCAGCGGCCGCCACGGAACGAATCACGTCTTTGCCTGCGCCGGTGCGTGGGGGATCGAGGACTACAGCGCCTGGTTTAGGTAACTGCGCAGCAACCTGCTCCACCTTCGCGGATTTTAGTTCCACATCGCAGTCCGCCAGGCAAGGCTGCTCCGCCGCCGTTGCCGCTGGCGAATAATCCACGGAGATGACCTTGCCCTGCACGGCTGCGGCCAGTGCTGGAACGAAAAGCCCAACACCGCCATAAAGATCCCAGGCGGTACGTTCCTGGTACTCACGTTGACCGAGCCACTCAGTTACCAGCTGGGTATACGCTGCCGGCGCCTGACTATGGGCTTGCCAAAAGGCAGTGGCGGGGAAGCTAAACGTCCTACTACCCACATGTTCTTGCACTTGGCCGCTGCCTTCTACCACCTCACGGATGGTCTCTACGCGGCGTCCGCGCGGAGCTTTGCGGGTTTCTACTACATGGCGGTCTCCCGCGCCATCGACAACAGCAATGACCTCTGCACCTGGGATAAAACGACGTGCGCCTTCTCCGACGAGGCCGTCTGCCAATCCCGGAGCCAGCTGCGTACAGGCGGCTGCCGTAACGAGCTCATTGGACCGACGCTCACGGGTTCCAGCACGCCCTTGCTTGTCGACGCCCCACCGAACCCGAGTGCGCCAGCCCCTCACCGGCTCTAGGGTGTGTTGTTCAATGTCTAGGCCCGCACTGGTTTTAACGCCAGTGCGGCGCAGCTGCTCCGCTAAGATTTCTGCCTTAATCCCAGTTTCGGCCGCAGGATCTAGCTCTGCAAAATCGCAGCAGCCTGCCCCTTGTTCCGCAGCTGGGCACGACGATGGCACGCGCAGCGCACCCGGGGTCACTACACTGTCCAGGTCCGCCTTAATGAACGACTTCTTGACTCGGCCGGCCTTAGCCTTAACGACGTCTCCTGGAAATGCGCGTGGAACAAATACAACTCGCCCATCAGGCGCCTGGCCGATTCCTTCCCCGCCGTGTGCCATGCGGTCAATTCTCACCTCAAGAATATCGCCCCGGCTAATCGTAGGTTCAGTCATTTTCTACCTCGGCCTCTTGTAGTGGTTCTGGTTGTGCCTGCGTACGCTCACCCGCGCCTGTAGCTTCCTCCACAGCTGTGTCCGCGCGCCGCACCATCCACACGGTAAGCGCCGTTACCAGAAGGGTCAGGGGCCATCCCATTAAGATTCTGGTCACTCCCAATGCTGTAGTTGCATCGGCATCATAGATGGCGCGCTGGACAATAAAACGGGCAAGAAAGATTACCGCCCACCCACCGGTGGCTATGGCATAGGCCCGGCGCGCTGGGGTAATCTTCTGCCACTGCATTTCCTCGCCGTTAATCCCCTTCCAGATAACGCCCACCGCGGGCCACCGGAATAGGATCGAGAGTACGGCGGCAATGCATAGCGCCAACGACATCCAGATACCGTACAAGAAATACCCTTTGGCATCACCGGTAAACCAGGCGATTGCCGCACACAGAGCGACGCCCAAAAGCCCCGAAATGGCTGGCTGAAGGGTCTCTTTGCGAAGCACCCTCCAGATAGCGATAGCAACGGCTACACCAAGCGCCGCTGCGAGGGCTGGGCCCAGCCCAAAAAAGTTATTGACTGGAATCAGCACAATGACCGGCAAGGTAGCGGAAACGAGCCCGGATAGCCCACCCATTTGTTCCAATAGGGTGAGTTCGGCTTGAGGCTCATTAGCGTCAAGGTTCTTTGCGTCCTGGGAGGACTGCGGCGAGGAAGAGTGTGTCACGTGGTTTACTGCTTTGCCTAGTCTTTGGAAGTAGGTGCAGAACCCTCATCGGGGTCCTGCGGGGACGATCCATTCTCCCCCTCCTGTGGGGTGCCGCCCAAATCGCGCAAGTGCTGTTCCGCCTCTGCTTCTGCTGCAGGGTCTGGACCGCCAACGCCGTTTTCTGGGTGGTTCTGGGCATTAGCGGCTGCCTGCTGCTCCTGCTGGCGCTGGTCCATGGCCTGCTTGACTTGCTCTACGAGCTGCTCGGGCATGATGACCGGCAAAGCGTTTCCGGCCAAGATGGGGTCTTCTCCACGGTAGACAAAGGTGCGCGCGGCTACCTCGCGGGCCATTTCTGCCAGGTCAGCTTCCATTCCTGCCGGTGCCGCCAGCGTCATGCGCAGCATCCACCGTGGGCCATCTGCACCGATGACGCGAACCTGGCCATTGTCGTTTTTACCCACGACCTCAGCACCCCACGGGCCTGGCTCGGTAGTAACGGTGAGACCGTCGCGGCTCATGCCTTCCCTGATCTCCTCGACGGATTCTGCCCACTGGCCCGGCTTGCGTGGGGCGGCAAAGGCTACGGGGGTAATTCGGCCCACCTTGGTTACGATGTGCAGCATTCGCGGGCCTTGCTCGCCCATTTCTACTTGTACCTGGGACTCCTTTGGCAGTGGGATGCGCAGAGAGCCCAAATCTAAAATGCCGATGGAAAAGTCGCTGAAATCGAAAGTTTCGATATCTACGGAGTCACCATCAAAGGGGCCGGTCTGACCGTTGATAGCGTCATGGGCAAATTCGCGTGGTTCATTGCCAGAAGCTACCGCAGCATCGGCTGCGGTACCTTCTACCGGAGCATATGATTCCTGGGCATCTTTATCCACGGACTCAGGGCCCGCCGGCTTTTCGCCCTTTGCTGCAGGCTGTGCCTGCTCCTTCTTCGCATCCTCGTTCTTCTTGCCAAAGGGCCAGATTCCCATGGTTGCTACATCCTTTCTAGAAGTTTCGTTAAGTCTCTATTGCTTTAGCTACACGCCGGTAGAGCCATAGCCACCGGCTCCCCGGTCCGTGTCCTCCAATTCTTCGACCTCAGCAAATCCCACTAGCTCAACGCGCTGGACCACGAGCTGAGCGATACGCATTCCGCGTTCGATTTCGATAGGGGTATGCCGGTCATGGTTGATAAGGCAGACTTTGATTTCCCCGCGGTAGTCAGCATCCACTGTCCCCGGAGTATTAACTACCGAAAGCCCTTGTTTAGCAGCCAACCCGGACCGTGGATGAATCAAACCGACTGTTCCTAGTGGCAGCGCAATTGCAATCCCGGTGCCTACAAGGGCGCGCTCGCCGGGTTGCAACGTAAGTGCTTCTGCTGCGTAGAGGTCCGCACCGGCGTCGCCGCGATGGGCGCGTTTCGGCAGCGGAAGCTCCTTGTCTAGACGCTTGACTTTAATATCGCCGAAAGGGCTTTCTGGCTGAGAATATGGAAACGAGTCAGTCACCTGGCCAATCCTACCTGCCTTAGCAGGTTCATTCTGCGGTGCGTGTGGACTAGACTAGCTAGACGTGTCTGATACATCTGCTTCTTCCGCAACTCCGGCACCGTCGAGCTCCGCTTCTGCACAGGGCACGATGGCCCCTCAGGTGCTCTACCGCGAACGCCAATGGGTGCCTTGGTACTTTTGGCTTTTTGCCGCCGGCATCGTGGCACTTACTTCTGCTACCGCCGGGCTAAACCGCTCCATGTGGTGGACCATTATTCCTGCAATACTCCTTGGCGCCATCGCCGTGTGGGTACTTATTACGTGGTCCAATACGGTCATCGTGGTAGAGCGTGACCCAGACGGAACGCGTTGGCTCTCAGTCAAAGACGCCCAACTACCCAACGACGTGGTCTCGCGGTCTATCACGGTTCCCAAATCTGCACGGCGTAATGCGCTAGGCCCGCAATTCGATCCCGCGGCGTTCTTGGTCTCCCACGCTTGGGTGGATGAGCACGCCATGATGGTGCTCAATGATCCTGAGGACGATACCCCTTATTGGCTCATCGCTTCGAAGGACCCAGAAGCTTTACTCCATGCCTTCCTGCCGGAACAGCACTAAATTTTAAAGATTTTGTGGGCATCCTCGAACCGGCAGATTCGAGGCGGCCACAACACCAAACCCCGCACTCGGCTTTAAGCAAGTTGCCGTGTGCGGGGTTTCTTTACTGCTGCGATTTTTCCTTTAAGCACAGTCCTTACAGATAGGCTGGCCATCCTCATCGTGGGAATAGCGCTTATTGGACTGCACTAGGAAACAAGAGCCGCAAGTAAACTCGTCTTCTTGGCGGGGAACTACCTCAACATTGAGCTCCTCACCGGTAAGGTCAACTGTTGGCGGCTGGAACGATTCGACGATTTCTCCGTCATCGTCCATGCCATTGTTGTCGCTTTCAGCGGCTTTGAGCCCCTCTAGGGAGTCAGTTTCGAGTTCATCTTCCGCGCGCCGGCGCGGTGCGTCATAATCGGTGGCCATAATGCACGCCCCTAATGGTCAAATTGCTTTAAGGAATGGGTAATTATCGATCGCGCATAGTAAAGCACAAATGGCTAGATGTCATCTCACCGGCCGTTAGCGTGGAAAACTATTACCCCCGCAACGCGCCTGTGGCGTTGTGTGCTGCCAAAAGTTCCTCAAAGGCGGGGGCCAAATCTGCCCCCGCGGCCCAGGTAAGTTCGCCGTGAGCGGACCCCTTCTCAAAGCCTGGATGGTGCACCACCGCGCCTGCTTCGCGGGCAATAACTGCCCCGGCGGCAAAATCCCAAGCATTGATGCCGTGCTCAAAGTAGGCATCAACCGTGCCCTCAGCTACGCGGCATAAATCCAGCGCGGCAGCACCGATGCGGCGAATATCTCGTACCTGGGGCAAGAGCTTGGTGAGCAGCTCGGCTTGCGCTGCTCTCCGTTGGGCATCGTATCCGAAGCCAGTGGCTACCAGTGCCAACGCGGGATTTTTGGTGTGGGCGCACTGCAATGGGTGCACCTTCCCGTCCGGGCCGGTGACCGTGGCGCCTTGACCGGCCGCGGCTGCATAAGTGCGCCCGCGGGCCACGTTGACCACCGCGCCAGCTACCAGGCGCCCCTGATATTCCGCACCGATAGAAACTGCAAAATCCGGCACCCCGTAGAGGAAATTTACGGTGCCATCAATCGGATCCACTATCCAGGTAACACCGCTGGTGGATTCCACATTGGCGCCTTCTTCCCCAAAGATTCCATCCCCTGGGCGTTGGGTACGAATGGTGGTGGCAATGAATTCCTCTGTGGCGGTGTCGACCTCAGTTACCGGATCCACATCACTGGACTTGGTGCTGGTATGTGCCGCGATGCCGTCACCGGCGACAAGCTCTGCGCGCCGGGCGGCAACTAGTTCGGCCGCTCGCGTGGCGGTAGAGACGGCAAAATCCCGCAATTGGAGAAAATCGATGTGCTCAGTCATGCCAACTATTGTGCCTTCTTCTACACTGTCGGGCATGACTACTCTTTCTGGACATTCTTTTGGCGTCGATGTCGGTGGTTCGGGCATTAAGGGCGCAGAGGTGGACCTTGCCACCGGCGAATTCGTGGGCGAGCGTATGAAAATCGCCACGCCGCAGCCATCGACTCCGCACGATGTTGCCAAGGTGGTAGCCCAGATCATCCAGGAAAAGCAGTGGGAAGGCCCAGTAGGCATTACCCTGCCTTCCGTTGTCCGCAACCAAGAGGTAGAAACGGCAGCGAATATTTCCAAGGAATGGATTGGCATTAATGCTACAGAGCTATTCGCTGATTACTTGGATGCGGATTTTGCCGTGCTTAACGACGCCGACGCGGCGGGACTAGCCGAGGTTGCCTACGGAGAGGACATCGCCAAGCAGGGCTCCGTAATCTTTTTGACTCTGGGGACCGGCATTGGTTCGGCCTTCTTCTTGAATGGTCAGCTCTTTCCCAATACCGAGCTAGGGCACATGCTGGTGGGCGATGATGAAGCCGAAAGGATTGCATCTTCGGCTGTCAAGGACCGCGAAGGGCTCAAGTACAAGCACTGGGCTAAGCGGTTAAATAAGGTCCTTGCGGAGTATGAAAAGCTTTTTAACCCGCAGGCTTTCCTCATTGGGGGTGGTATCTCGCGCAAGTTTGAAAAGTGGGGCCCGCACCTTGACATTGCCACCCCCGTCATGCCTGCACAATTGCGCAATCGTGCAGGGATTGTTGGTGCCGCAATGGCGGCGGTAGAGGGCTTGAAACCATAAAATTTATGCACTGCTGGTGACCCTATCCACCGGCAGAGTAGAAAGATCCTCTATACTGGGCGGTCGATCCTAAGTTAAATAGCTCCAAGGCGTGTCTGGCCTGCATAAGGCCACAGCGCGTTAACATCACAGTGATGGACGAGCGCCCAGCTAGGGCGCACTGAGCTGTTTTAATCAAGAAGTAAGTCGAAAGGGCGTACGTGGCAGCCACTGAATCTTCAGACCAGGCACTCGGCGAGGGCGAAAACGCCGCCGGGGCATCTACTCCTGCAAAGAAGACCGCCAAGAAGACGGCAAAGAAAACCGCGAAGAAGACGGCTAAAAAGACGGCCAAGAAGACCGCTAAGAAAACAGCCAAAAAGACTGCGAAAAAGACCGCTAAGAAGTCGGCCAAGAAGACCACTAAAAAGTCTGCTAAGAAGGCCACGAAGAAGACGGTCCGCAAGTCCGCGGCGAAAAAGCAGGAATCCCCCGCTGAGTCCGAAAAGCAAGCACAGCCGGAGGTAGATGAAGAGCTCGACGAGGACGAGCACGACGAAGACGTCGACTTCGATCCCACCAATGCGGACATCGAGGAAGATGATGACTTCGCAAGCGGTGAAGACCTCGAGGACGAGGACCTCGAAGAGGACTTGGACGAAGACGATGAGGACGATGACGAAGAAGAGGACTCCTCCTCCGTCTGGGACGAGGAAGAATCCGCTGCACTGCGTCAGGCACGCAAGGATGCGCAGCTGACTGCCTCTGCTGACTCCGTTCGTGCCTACCTCAAGCAGATTGGTAAGGTGGCCCTGCTCAACGCCGAGCAAGAGGTTTCCTTGGCCAAGCGCATCGAGGCTGGTCTTTACGCACAGCACCGCATGGATGAGATGGAAAAGGCCCGCGCCGAAGGCGATAAGGCCGCTAAGCTCTCCCCCATGGAAAAGCGCGACCTGCGCAGCATCGCCCGCGATGGCCGCAAGGCCAAAAACCACCTGTTGGAGGCGAACCTGCGTCTGGTGGTTTCCTTGGCAAAGCGCTACACCGGCCGCGGCATGGCTTTCTTGGACCTCATCCAAGAAGGCAACTTGGGACTTATCCGCGCTGTGGAGAAGTTCGACTACACCAAGGGCTATAAGTTCTCTACTTACGCCACGTGGTGGATCCGCCAGGCTATTACCCGCGCCATGGCTGATCAGGCTCGTACCATCCGCATCCCGGTCCACATGGTGGAAGTCATCAACAAGCTGGGCCGTATCCAGCGCGAGTTGCTGCAGGACTTGGGCCGCGAGCCTACCCCGCAGGAGCTGGCAAAGGAAATGGATATCACCGAGGAAAAGGTGCTCGAAATCCAGCAGTACGCCCGCGAGCCCATTTCTTTGGATCAGACCATTGGCGACGAAGGCGACTCCCAGTTGGGTGACTTCATCGAGGACTCCGAAGCCGTTATTGCAGTCGACGCTGTCTCCTTCACTTTGCTGCAGGATCAGCTCCAAGACGTGCTGACCACCCTCTCCGAGCGCGAAGCCGGCGTGGTGCGCCTGCGCTTCGGCTTGACCGATGGCATGCCGCGCACTTTAGACGAAATCGGCCAAGTCTACGGCGTTACCCGCGAGCGCATTCGCCAGATCGAATCCAAGACCATGTCGAAGCTGCGCCACCCCTCTCGCTCCCAGGTATTGCGCGATTATCTCGACTAATCGTTTTACGTGGACGAGAAGAAAGCCCGCACCTTTCTGGTGCGGGCTTTTGCGTAGCTGCCCTCAGGCGGTTGTGGCCAAACTACCACTTGCGCAGGTATTCGATGCGCTCGCGTAGCTGCTCAGCGTTGCATAGCGCAGTGGGCGGTCCACCGCAGGCCTTGCGGACCTCGGTGTGAATAGCACCGTGGGGGCGGCCAGAGCGCTGGGCAGCGATAGAAACCACCGTGTTGAGCTCCTTGCGCAGCTGGCCTAGCTCATCGACGACTCCGGTATCGCTTGACTCAGCTTCCACAGCCTTTTTCCGCGAGGCCGGGGCATAGTCCATGCCATAGAGCTTGCGACGGTGAGCCTCCTCGGCCTCAGCCGCGCGCCGCGCCTTTTCCTCCGCCTCGCGGCGGTCCATTTCCTCAGATTGCTTCTTGCGCAGCAGGTCCTTGACTTGTTCCGCATCGAGCAATCCGGGAATACCAAGGAAGTCGGCTTCTTCATCCGTGGTCATGTCCCCAGTGTTGAACTGAGAACCGTTATAAAGCAGGCCTGAGAACTCTGCCTCGGCACCAAGCGACTCATAAGACTTCTCCAGCATGTCCGGTTCGGTCTTCTTCTGATTCGCTTGCTCTAGCAGCTCATCGTCCCAGCCCTCCTTGTCCGGCTTTTCCTCACCCAAAACGTGATCGCGGGACTTTTCCATATTTTCGGCCAAGCCCAGCAAGACAGGCACCGAGGGAAGGAAAACGGACGCCGTCTCACCCGGCATGCGCGAGCGCACGAAACGGCCAATGGCTTGGGCGAAAAATAGTGGGGTCGATGTGGACGTCGCATACACGCCCACTGCTAGGCGCGGGACGTCCACTCCCTCGGACACCATGCGCACAGCCACCATCCACTCATCGGTGGACTCAGAAAACTCCTGAATGCGATCAGAGGAGCCGGGATCATCAGACAAAATCACCGACACCGGAGTATTGGACAGCTGTTTGAGGATCTTGGCGTACGCGCGTGCGGTCGTCGTATCCGATGCCAACACGAGGCCACCGGCATCCGGCATATTGCGCCGCATTTGCATGAGCCGGGTATGCGCTGCCTGCAGCACTGCAGGGATCCATTCGCCCTTGGGGTCCAACGCGGTGCGCCACGCACGGGCGGTTTGCTCCGCATTCATAATGTCACCCAAGCGCGCGGCATGTTCCTCGCCAGCCGAATCCCGCCAGCGGGCCTCGCCGGAGTAAGAGAGGAAAACAACGGGGCGCACGACGCCGTCGGCAAGCGCATCGCCATAGCCATAGGTATGGTCCGAGCGAGAGACCTTGTGTCCCTCCCCGTCGTCTACATACTGAACAAAGGGAATGGGCGAGTCATCGGAACGAAACGGCGTACCCGTCAGCGCCAAGCGATGGTTAACGTCATCGTAGGCCTCCTTGACACCATCACCCCAGCTCTTGGCATCACCGGCGTGGTGAATCTCATCCAGGATCACCAAAGTGCGCCGGGCAGAGGCCACCGCGCGGTGCTTGAAGGGGTGCATTCCTACCTGCGCATAGGTCACCACAATGCCATCCATCGAGGGATTGACAGCAGAAGAATTGCTAAACGCAGGATCCAACGCTAAACCTACTCGCGCGGCAGCGCTAGACCACTGGGTCTTGAGGTGTTCGGTAGGCACCACCACGATAACGCGTTCGACCGTGCGGTCTTCCATAAGCTCGGTTGCGATGCGCAGCGCGAAGGTAGTTTTGCCGGCGCCCGGAGTCGCCACCGCCATAAAATCCTGCGGCTTAGTGGCGAGGAATTTATCAAGGGCGGATTGCTGCCAAGCGCGAAGGTTAGTCTTTTTAAAAGTCCTCACTTGCGGCGCAGACCCTTATACACACGCTCACAATCGGGGCATACCGGAGAACCCGGCTTTGCCTGCTTGGTCACCGGGAAGGTCTCGCCGCATAGGGCAACGACATACTTGCCGTTGACCGCGGAATCGAGGATGTGATCCTTTTTGACGTAATGGAAGAACTTCGGCGTGTCATTATCCGTCGTCGAAGTGTCTTCACGAATATCTGGCCGTTCAATTGTCTTCGTAGTCGTAGTCACGCCCTCTATTTTGCCGCATCGGCATCGAACTTTGCGAGTCATGCGTCTACCCTTGGAGAACATGGACACCTCATGCACGCCAGCCACTGCGCCCCTTTCCCCATATCGAGGGATGACTACCGCGCGCGAGGGGAGCCGAGTTTAGGTTGTTTGGCAAAAAAGAGCGCTACCTCATCACAGATGCCAAGCTCACGCCTGGCCAGGACCGTAAGCGCCGCGAAATTCAGTACGGAATCTTCCAGTTCTTGCGCGTTCCTTCCTTGCTCATCGCCGGCTTTTTCCTCTATATGCATTGGTGGCTGCTAGCCGCAATCGTTGTGGGCGTGACTTTTCCCCTCCCGTGGATCGCCGTGGTAATTGGGAACGGCCGAGGAGAAAAGAAGGATAAGCGCGAAAAGAATGTGTACAAGCCAGCCGTAAATCGGCAGCTTTATAGCCAGACACACGCACCACAGGTCTCCAGCGGCACGGCGCGGCCGATTGAGGCTAAACACGACATCATCGACCACGAAGAAGAGTAAAGGAATCCTGCCCACATGACGACTACTTTTGGACCCGATTTCGATGCCGCGGCACTGGCCACGTTGGCCCCTGAACTTGCGGACGTCTTTACCGCCGCAGGCTTTACCACCGATGGCGTGGCCGGGTACCTAGGGCCGGAGGTTACTGAAGCCCTATTCCGCGGCGAGCCGGCACCTGTTTCGCTAGCCGCGCACAGCGAATCTCAGATGGACTTGTTGATCCGCTTTTTCCTCCTGCACGAGCACCTGCCTGCCACGCATTTGGGTGAGGCCGTAGGAGCGCGCCTGGCTACCCAATTGCTGGATGCCAACGTTGCGCTTGCCGACGCCCACGGCATGGCCTACATTGCCCTCGACATCCGCCCCCACACCATCGTGGGCGCTAACCGGCTCATCTTCTCCGACGTCGATGCTTCCCTCGTGGATCACGTACCCGGCCCTGACCATGTGCTGGGAGTAGGCGCGGCAAGTCTCTCTTTGCTGCAGTCCACGCCAGTAAGCCCAGTCGGCAGCGTTCTCGATCTGGGCACCGGCTCGGGTGTCCAATTGCTGGGGCAGATCGAATGCGCAGAAAAAATCACCGCGACCGATGTGCATGAGCGTGCCTTGGATTTGGCTGCGGCCACCATCGCGGCCGCTGGTGAGGGCGACAAAGTGGAATTGCTCCCTGGGTCATGGTTTGAGCCCGTAGCTGGTCGCCGCTTTGACCGTCTAGTAGCTAACCCACCTTTTGTTGTAGGCCTTCCCGAAGTGGGCCACGTCTACCGCGATTCCGGATTAAACCTCGACGGAGCCAGTGAATTGGTTGTCTCTCAAGCCACCGATCACCTGACGCCCGGCGGAACCGCTCACCTTCTGGCTGCGTGGGTACACACCAGTGGCGAAACATGGCAGCAACGCGTTGCTTCCTGGTTGCCGGATAAGGGAATCGCCGCCTGGATCATTCAGCGCGACGTTGCCGATCCCGCACTTTATGTCTCCACCTGGCTCGAAGATGAATCCCTCGATATTCGCTCCCCTGAGGGGCAAGAGCGCTCTCGCGCCTGGCTCGAACATTTCCAGGAACACGAAGTAAACGGCATTGGTTTTGGTTTCGTAGCTATTCAACGCATCGGTGACGATGAGCCTGCAGATATCTTGGCCGAAGAAATGCCGCAGGCCTTCAGCGATCCGCTTGGCCCCGAAGTAGAAGAATACTTTGCCCGTGTGGCGTGGCTGCGCGATCTTGTGCCGGGAGAACTGCAGGGAAAGCACTTCCAAGTAAGGACCGGCTTGGCACGCGAAGATATCGGCACCCCAGATGAAGATTTGGGACAGGGATTCACCCGCGCCGCCTTGCGCCTAACCCGCACAGACGGCCCGCGTTGGAGCCACGAGGTAGATGAACACATTGCCGCAATTGTCGCTGGTCTCAACCCACAGGGTCTGAACCTAGAAGAGACAATTGGGCTGTATGCGGCGGCGCACGGATTCGATGAGGAAGAACTCACCGCCGCTGCCCTCCCCGCAGTCATCGATATGGTCCGCCACGGTCTGCTTATCCCAGCAGATCTCCTCTTGGACACCGGTTCAACGAACCTTAGCTGATACCGCATTTTCAACCCACTGGATAGATAAGGAGAAGTAAGCGGTGCGCGCAGTTTTGACTCGAGTTTCAGAGGCCACAGTAACCGTCGATGGAGAGACCGTCGGGGCCATTGATTGTCCCGATACCGGCGGTCTTCTCGCGCTCGTCGGCGTCTCGCGCGAGGATATGGATGATTGGCAGCCTCGAGCAGAGAAAATGGCGCGCAAAATTGCAGAACTGCGCATTCTTGACGGCGAGGTCTCGGTGATCGATGCCGCAGCTCCAGTACTAGTAGTGAGCCAATTTACTTTGTATGGTCGCACTGCCAAGGGGCGACGCCCTTCATGGGCGGATGCCGCGCCAGGTCCGGAAGCTGAGCCGGTTGTTTCAACGATTATCAACCACCTCAAGGAACGCGGCGTGTCAGTAGAAACAGGCCAATTCGGGGCTAAAATGCGCGTCTCCTCTGTAAATGAAGGCCCTTTCACCGTTTTAGTTGAGACGTAATTTGCGCGCCCTTCTCCCGCCCCAACGATCCTCAAAACGTATTAAGCAGTACTTTCATTAGAGCACTTGTGACTGGTGCCACTCTCGGTGAAATTATATGGAACAAGCCATAAAGAACGGCAGATTGCAAATTTTTCGAGAGTGATAAATGCCCTACCTGTAGTGCAATAATTTATTATCATCCTGCAAGTTTCTGTTCTATACTGAAGGCACAGCGAAGCAAAAGGGCTGGACAAGCAGGATGAGAGAACTTTTCTCAAGGTCCTACTAACGCAAAGTTGAATGAGAATCTTTTTCTCAGTCACGGTTGCAGAAGCCCAAACGCTTCGGCCGACCAACTAGATGTAGGAAAGAAAATGTCCCACTCACTCAAGCGGCGCAATTCAGCCCAGCACCCAGAAAACAGGGCAGAAATGCCCGAAACCCCCAAGACAGCCGCACCGGCTCCTGGCATCGACACCCCCTTCGATGGCCAGAAGGGCGCACCGAAGTGGAATAAGGAAGACACCGTATGGATGCTCTCCCTGTTCGGCACCGCCATCGGCGCCGGCGTCCTCTTCCTCCCCATCAACGCCGGTATCGGCGGTATCATCCCGCTGCTCATCATGACGGTCGTAGCACTGCCTATGACCTACTGGGCTCACCGCGGAATGACCCGCTTGGTACTGTCCAGCTCCAAGCCAGACGGTGACCTCACGGACGTCGTCGAAGAGCACTTTGGCAAGAAGGCCGGTGTTCTCATGAACATCCTGTACTTCCTGTCGGTCTACCCCATCCTGCTGGTTTACTCAGTCACCATCACCAACACGGTCAACTCTTTCCTGGAGCACCAGCTCGGCGTTACCCCGCCGCACCGCTGGCTAACCTCTCTCTTGCTCGTTGGTGGACTCATCTTGATTGTCCGCATGGGCAAGGACGTCGTGGTTCACGTCATGTCCTACCTGGTATACCCGTTCATCGGCATCCTGGTTCTCCTTTCCCTTTACCTCATCCCGAAGTGGAACACCGCACTCTTCGATTCCTTTGACCTAAACGTTGCTCGCGAAGCCTCTGGTCACGGCATGGGCGTTACCCTGATGCTCTTGGTTCCGGTTATGGTCTTCTCCTTCAACCACTCCCCGATGATTTCTTCCTTCGCCGTTGACCGCCGCCAGACCTACGGCAAGTTCGCAGAAGCCAAGTCCCGCAAGACCCTGCTCCGCGCTGAGATCCTCATGGTCGTCGTGGTTATGTTCTTCGTCTTCTCCTGCGCCCTGAGCCTCTCCCCGGCTGATATGGCAGAAGCTAAGGCACAAAACATCACCATCTTGTCCTACCTGGCCAACCACTTCGATACCCCACTTATCCAGTGGATTGCTCCTATCATCGCCATGATTGCAGTTGCTAAGTCCTTCCTTGGCCACTACCTCGGCGCAGCCGAAGGCTTCGAGGGTCTCATCGTCAAGGGCAGCAAGAACGCAAGCAAGGATGACGCACAGTCGGCTCACAAGCTCGACACCATCACCCTCATCTTCATGCTGGTTACCGCTTGGCTCGTCGCTTGGGCTGACCCGTCCATCCTGGGCATGATTGAAACCCTGTGTGGTCCAACGATTGCCATCATGCTCTTCATCATCCCGATGGTCGCTATCCACAAGGTTCCTGCTCTCCAGCGCTACAAGGGCAAGGCTTCCAACTACTTCGTCTTCTTCATGGGCCTCGTCGCCCTAGCAACCATCATCTACTCCATCGTCCACGCCTTCTAAGCACCGCCGTAGACGAGAAATTCGCAGAGGATTCAAGGAAAGAACAATGTTCATCAGCATCTTCGATATGTTCAAGATTGGTATCGGCCCCTCAAGCTCACACACCCTAGGGCCAATGAAGGCCGGCAAGGCTTTCGTAGACGAGCTCAAGGAAAAGGACCTCTTTGACAAGGTCACTCGAGTGCAGGCAAATGTCTACGGTTCCCTCTCCCTCACGGGTATCGGCCACTCCACCGACAAGGCCATCCTCCTCGGCTTGGCCGGTGAAGAGCCAGAGACCGTTGATATCGACGGCATCTCCGAATTCATGAAGAACGTCCGCAGCAGCGAGAAGCTCATGCTGGGCGGCACCCACGAGGTAGAATTCCCCAAGGACGGCGGCTTCTTCTTCCACGACGAATACCTCCCGATGCACGAAAATGGTATGTGTCTTATCGCCTTCGCCGGCGAAGAAAACATCCTGCACAAGACCTACTACTCGGTCGGCGGCGGTTTCATCGTCAAGCAGGAAGACTTTGCAAAGCGGCAGGACGTCAAGGTTGATATCCCCTTCCCATATGCCAGCGCTGCAGAAATGCTCGAACTGTGCGAAAAGAACGATATGACCCTCCCCGAGCTGGGCTTGGCCAACGAATTGGCACTGCGCTCTGAAAATGAGGTCAATGAGCACCTGCGCAAGGTTCGCGATGTCATGTACACCGGCATCAAGCGCGGTTCCTCCACCGATGGTCCGCTGCCTGGTTCCCTGCTCGTTCCGCGTCGCGCGGCTGCCCTTAAGCGTCGTCTTGAGCAGTCCGAACCGCACGATGGTTTGAACATCCTCAGCTGGGTAAACATGTTTGCACTGGCTATCTCCGAAGAGAATGCAGCCTGCGGCCGCGTTGTTACCGCTCCTACGAACGGCGCCTGTGGTGTCGTCCCCGCAGTCCTGGCTTACTACGACAAGTTTGTCGAGCCAGTTACCACGGAGATGTTCGCTGACTACATCTTCGCCTGCAACCAGATTGCTTCCCTGTACAAGATGAACGCTTCCATCTCTGGCGCTGAGGTCGGCTGCCAAGGTGAAGTTGGTGTGGCGTGCTCCATGGCTGCCGGCGGACTCGCCCAGCTCATGGGCGCTACCCCAGAGCAGGTATGCATCGCAGCTGAGATTGGCATGGAACACAAGCTTGGCTTGACCTGTGACCCAGTCCTCGGACAGGTTCAGGTACCCTGCATTGAGCGTAACGCCGTTGCTGCGGTCGACTCCATCACCAGTGCTCGCATGGCGCTAGAGCGTGAGAGCAAGCCGTGTGTTTCTTTGGACGAAGTCATCTGGACCATGTACAAGACTGGTAAGGATATGAATGCCAAGTACAGGGAGACCTCACAAGGTGGTCTGGCCCTAGCAGTTCACCCACCAGTCCCGGTGTGTGGATAAAGAACACCCTGTAATGAAGCGATGAGCCGGGTGAGCACAGCGCTAAGCCGCTAGTGTTCACCCGGCTTTCTTCGGACTATTCCCTTTCTTCCACCGAGTCGCTTCCATGTGGTACCTTCGCTATAACCTGACAGGAATTAAAGGACATGCTTCAGCTAATGAATTTTCCTAGCGGCAGTGCCTCCGAAGAAAACTTCCTCGAGCAGTATATTCCCCTCGTCGAATTCCTCGGTAAGGCAATGGGCCCCAACACCGAAATCGTCCTCCACGATCTCGACGTTCCCGATAAATCCATCATGGCCATCGCCAATGGGCACATCTCCGGCCGGCAACTTGGCGGCCCGGTGACCGACTTCGCTCTATGGTTTATGAAACAGGGCGATGCCGCAGCAATCCCCATGATGACCGGCTACCGCGCCGTCAATGCGGAAGGCAAGATTTGCCGCTCGTCTAGCTACTTCATCCGAGACGACTCCGGGCATATGCGCGGCATGCTGTGCATCAATGTTGATGTATCCGAATTAGTACACATTCGCGATGCGGCCGCAGCACTCATCGGCAAGGCCGATGATCCCGCATTCGATAAGTCAAAGGCTTTCGGCGGCTACCCAGGTGAAACTGAGCTACCCAACCGCCCCGTTGCAGTACCATACCCAGTTCCAGATAAGGAACCGGTAGAGGAAGAAGCGGACAAGGAAGGAGTCAGCGAGTCTTTGCGTTCCAACGTGGAACACCTTCTGGACTCAATGTTGGACTCCGCCATTTCTAACCAAAACACCCCTGCCCCTCGCATGCAGCGCGAGGAGCGCCTCGAGGTGGTCTCAGATTTGGAGGATGCGGGATTCTTCCTTCTTAAGGGAGGAATTGCCGCAGCGGCAGAGCGGCTAGGTGTTTCCGAACCCACCATTTACCGCTATCTCGTACAGGTACGCGGATAGTACTCCTACGTACCTGCCCCATCGCAGAGCGCGGCGTTCTCCGTGGCACATCTCCCCCGAAAAGGTGGAGTCGTACCACGGGGAACGCCGCGTTTTATCAATTCTTTCCACATTGGGAACTAAATCTCTAAAGACTCCGTTGTACTTTGTGAAACCGGCGACAAATTCAGGAGGCTTCACTATGACGAAGACATCTGCCACCACCGCCAAGGGCGCTTCAGCTGCCACTACTAATGAAGAACAGGAAGTAGATCGCGGATCTCGCCGCAACCAAACCAACGACAACCCCTCTGCCGACCTCGTTCGTGTTTATCTCAACGGCATTGGCAAGACCGCACTGCTCAGCGCGGAAGATGAGGTAGAACTCGCTCAGGCCATCGAAGTTGGACTGTACGCGGAGTACAAGCTCAATAACGCTGAAAAGCTCACCCGTGCAGAAAAGCGTGACCTTAAAATCCTCGCCCGCGAAGGCAAAAAGGCACGCTCCCACCTGCTTGAAGCCAACCTGCGCCTCGTGGTCTCGCTGGCAAAGCGCTACACCGGCCGCGGTATGCCATTGCTGGATCTCATCCAGGAGGGAAA
Organism: Corynebacterium sp. KPL4072; assembly: GCF_037908395.1. Taxonomy (NCBI): domain Bacteria; kingdom Bacillati; phylum Actinomycetota; class Actinomycetes; order Mycobacteriales; family Corynebacteriaceae; genus Corynebacterium; species Corynebacterium sp. KPL4072. Next base: position 361,274 of record NZ_JBBMGE010000001.1, on the reverse strand, counting down.
CCTCGGCCTCATCCGCGCGATGGAAAAGTTCGATTACGCCAAGGGCTTTAAATTCTCCACCTATGCCACGTGGTGGATCCGCCAGGCAATTACCCGCGGCATGGCTGACCAGTCTCGCACCATTCGCCTCCCAGTCCACTTGGTAGAACAGGTCAACAAGCTGTCCCGCATTAAGCGCGAGATGTATCAATCCCTGGGCCGTGAAGCTACCAATGAAGAGCTTTCGGAGGAATCAGGCATTGACGAAAACAAGATTGAGATGCTGCTGCGCCAGTCGCGCGACCCAGTCTCTCTCGATATGCCGGTAGGTACCGATGAAGAAGCTCCTTTGGGTGACTTCATTGAAGACGCCGAAGCTACCGATGCAGAAACCGCGGTCGTAGCCTCCATGCGCCATTCCGATATTCGCGGAGTGATTGACACCTTGGAAAAGCGCGAGCAGGACGTAATTCGTCTGCGCTACGGCCTCGATGATGGTGTTCCGCGCACCTTGGATCAGATTGGTCGCCGCTTCGGTCTTTCGCGCGAACGTGTACGCCAAATTGAGCGCGAAGTTATGGCAAAGCTGCGCGATGGCAACCGCGCCGATCGCCTGCGCGAGTACGCTCTTTAATCTGGGCTGGCAGCGCTCCGCGCCCAGTCCCCCTCCCCGAGTCCATTCGGCACAATACTGCCACGGGCTCGGGGTTTGGCGTTAGAAAGGCAGCGGCTTAGTTCGACGCGGCGAGCAAGGGCTTAGGTAGGCTAATCTGGACTGCAGAGTCTAGAAAGCGCTTTCCCGTCCTTGGTCGGGAGATTAGCCGCGAAACTGTATTCACACAGAAAGGTATGCCCACGTGAGGGACCTAGTTGATACAACGGAGATGTATCTACGCACCATCTACGAGCTAGAGGAAGAAGGTATTACTCCCCTTCGCGCCCGCATCGCGGAGCGTTTGGAGCAGTCTGGGCCTACGGTTTCTCAAACTGTAGCTCGCATGGAACGCGACGGCCTTTTGCACGTGCGTACCGACCGCAGTTTGGATCTCACGGACAAGGGCCGCGACCTGGCTACCGCAGTCATGCGCAAGCACCGTTTGGCAGAGCGTTTGCTTACCGACGTCCTCGGGCTCGACATCGCAAAAGTTCACGACGAGGCCTGCCGTTGGGAGCATGTGATGAGCGAAGAAGTAGAAAAACGCATGGTCGCGGTTCTCGATGATCCAACCCGGTCACCATTCGGCAACCCTATCCCGGCGCTGTCTGCACTCGGCTTCGATGCTCCGCAGCCGGACCAGGGCACCCGCGCAGTCGATCTCCCCAATGGTGAGGAGGTCTCCGCCACCGTCATCCAGGTCAATGAGATTTTGCAGGTTGATGATGGCACCTTCCAGGAACTCACCGCTGCCGGAATCCGCGTGGGAGCAAAGGTATCGGTAGTCAATAACAGCGGCACGATTACGTTGTCGACACCGGATGGCGGCAGCGTCGTGCTTTCCGACGACTTGGCGCACGCAGTGCGCGTGGAGGTATAACCATGAAACTTCTTGTCACCGGTGGCGCCGGCTATGTCGGCAGCGTGTGCGCCGCTGTATTGGTCGAACAAGGCCATGATGTAACCATCATTGACAATTTCTCCACCGGAAACCGCGAAGCCGTTCCAGAAACAGCCCGCGTCGTCGAGGGCGACGTGGCGGATAAGGCCGCCGAGGTCCTGGGAGAAGGTGGTTTCGAGGGTGTCATCCACTTCGCGGCGCGCTCGTTGGTGGGCGAATCCGTGGAAAAGCCCGATGAGTATTGGCAGCACAATGTCGTTACTACCCTGACGCTGCTCAATGCCATGCGGGATAACGAGGTCAAAAATCTCGTCTTCTCCTCCACCGCTGCAACCTACGGTGAGCCGGACCAAGTGCCGATTACAGAGGATATGCCAACCCAGCCCACCAATCCCTATGGTGCAACCAAGCTTGCCATCGACTACATGATCACCTCTTTCGCCCACGCCTATGGATTGGGGGCGACCTCCCTGCGCTACTTCAATGTGGCTGGAGCCTACGGAAACATCGGTGAGAACCGCGAGGTAGAAACCCACCTCATCCCCATCGTGTTGCAGGTGGCCTTGGGCCACCGCGATAAGATCTTCATGTTCGGTGATGACTGGGATACCGCAGACGGCACCCCAGTGCGTGACTATATCCATATCCGTGATCTGGCCGATGCCCATGTGCTTGCTCTCGAATCCAATGAATCTGGTAGTCACCGCATTTACAACCTGGGTTCTGGTGATGGCTACTCCGTCAAGCAGGTCATTGAGATGTGCCGCAAGGTCACCGGCCACGACATTCCTGCTGAGGTGGCTCCGCGCCGCGCAGGCGACCCCGCCACCCTCATCGCTTCCTCAGAGAAGATCAAGCGGGAGCTCGGATGGAACCCCACCCGCACGGATCTGGAAACGATCGTTACCGATGCATGGAATTTCACCCGCCAACTAGGTGATAAGGCACATTCAGCGAAGCGGGCCTAGCCTCCAAAGCTACTTTGCGGGGCATCAGCGCCAAGCCCCGCCGCTTCGCGGGCTAACTCACAGCCATGGCAGAGGCTCGTGACCAACCGCCTTCCCATGCCGCTGCGATACCCCTGCGCTATGAGGCGCCCCAAATTATGATGGGGCGCCTCTTCTACTAGTACAGAAAGCGCCGGACCCGCATAAATTCCGAATTCATGGGATACCTGGCTAGCTGCGTATAAGGCTAGGGCGTTATAGCGGATGGACCCCTGGAATGTACGTGCCACCGCTAGGAGGAGGTCCCCTGCTTCCCGCGGCGCAGACACCAGCTCTGTGATGACCAGGTCACGGGTCCACGTGGTAGACATCCACATGGCTGCTGCACACAGCAATTCCTCATTTTCCAAAGTCTCCTCCAGCGATTCCACCTCACTGAGCACGAAGCGGACATCAGCGATAAGGCGCTTGACCACCTGCACTGGATCTGAAGTTTGGTAACCGCGCCCGGCGCGCAGTTGGCGGGCGATTTCTCTGCAGCATCGCTCCATTGCGCTAATTTCTTCTTTCCCAAAGTATGGGTTGTGGTCCTTAAAACGCTGAACCAAATCATTGCGGCTGAGTTCAGGAAGCATGCCATTATTCACGCACGCACGCATGGAGTGGCTCGTCGATATGGCGGGAATGGTTCCTTCCATCCAATTCTGCAGCGGGCCCTCGCCGTCCTCGGACGCGTGGCCAAAAATGAGGTCGTAGGCGGTATCAGTAGATAGCTCTTCGGCCAGCCAACAGGCGTCAATGCCCACACCAGAGCGATCCTGAAAGCGGTAGAGGGAGTGCATGATATCCCATAGATCTTCTTCTTGGCGTTGAGAGAGAACGAAACCAAAGATGCTTTCGGGATTGCCGCAGTGAAATGCATCCATCACTTCTTGCAAGGCGGCAGGGACATCGTTCAGATTGAGGCGGGCTACCGGCCCCATACTGTATCCGCGTGGGCTGGGCTGGATGGAGATGAGGATGACTGATTCGGAAGGGAAGAATCCGAGAATTCCTGGGATATTGGCGAGGATATCGCCGGGCGTACGAATGGGCTGAGTTGGTGTTGAGATGTTCATGGCCCCAGCTTCAGCCACGCGCGCAACCATGTATAGGACAAGCATCGAGAAGTGGTAAGAATCTGGGGATAGGCGGGGTGAGGGGGCGTCGGCAGGCGGCTTGTCCACACCCCGCCCGGGATTGCGCTGGCAATGTGCGGCGATTTGGGGCACAATCAGTTATTTAACCTCCCAGTGCGCGCGGGAATACTGAGCCCGCCTGCGGCGTTGGGGTAGGTAAGAAAGCAAGGAGGTAACACAACATGCACGAAGAAGATCGCCGCATGTATGAGCTGGAGTATCCAGCCCCGGTGATTAGGGATGATTCCGGTGACGGACAAGGCCCCACCATGATTGTTGCCATGCACGGCTATGCAGACGCCGGCCAGGCCATCGAGGCTAGTGCGGACCATTTGAAGGCAGCTTTGGAAGGCCGCCAACTGGCCTCGTTTAACTCTGATGAGCTGATTGATTACCGCTCGCGCCGGCCAGCCGTCACCATCGATAAGGATCGGGCGCTAGAAATTGAATCGATGGATCTGGGTATCAAGGTCCTGCGCGATAATTCCGGCAAAACCTTCCTACTGCTGTCTGGCCCAGAGCCCGACATGCGCTGGGAGGCTTTTACCACTGCTGTGGTCAAGCTGGTGGAAAAGTTCAATATCAATGACACCATCATGCTCTATGCAGCACCTATGCCGGTTCCGCACACCCGCCCCACGGTGGTCACGGCGCATGGCACTTCCTCCCGTCTGACTGAGCATATGTTGTCGATGGATTCCACCATGATGGTCCCAGGCTCTGCTGCACTGTATCTGGAAAAAGCACTGGCGGATAAGCAGCGCACCGTAGCCGGATATACCGTCCACGTGCCGCATTATCTTGCGGCTTCGCCCTACCCGCAAGCCACGTTCCAGTTATTGGATTCGGTAGCTCGGGCCGCGCACCTCAATATTCCTTTGGGCAGCATCGAGGCTGATATTTCCCGCGTAGAAAACCAACTGGAAGAACAAGTTGGTGGCTCGGATGAGATAGAAAGCGTGGTTCAGCAACTCGAGCAGCAGTATGACGCCTATATGGAGCGCTACCGCAAGGAACACCCGCAGGCTATCATGCCCGGCGAGGAAGCTGTGCCTACCGGCGAGGAAATCAGCGAGGAGTTCCAAGCCTTCTTGGCTTCTTTGGATAAGGAAGAAAGCCAGCAGATCATTAACTCTGACATAGATGACCGCGAAGATTCCGCCGATGGCGAGGGCTCTCAAGCCGATAACGGCAAGGATGATCCAGATTCCGCTCAGGGCGATGGCGACTTAGGTGACGATATCTAACTAACCCACCCTCATCACCGCTAAGGTGGTGGGGGTGAACTTATCTCAGCTGCTGCCAGATTTATCGGAAGTGCCCGAGTCCCTCGTAGATGAGGCAATCTGGGATACCTTTACCTCGTGGACCACCGGCCGGGGCATTAATTTGTATCCAGCGCAGGAGGAGGCCTCGCTGGGGATCTTGGCCGGCGATAATGTCATCCTCGCTACCCCAACTGGCTCCGGAAAGTCCATGGTGGCCAATGCCGCACACTTTATCGCCTTGGCCCGTGGCCAGCGCAGTTTTTATACGGCGCCCATCAAGGCTCTAGTAAGTGAGAAGTTCTTTGCTCTCTGCGATATCTTTGGCGCGGAAAATGTGGGCATGATGACTGGTGACGCCACCGTCAACGGCAATGCCCCCATCATCGCCGCTACGGCTGAGATTGTGGCTAATATTGCGCTTCGCGATGGCGCCGAGGCCAATATCGACCAGGTGGTGATGGACGAGTTCCACTACTACTCCGAACCGGACCGCGGCTGGGCCTGGCAGGTGCCGCTGCTGGAATTGTCCAACGCGCAGTTCTTGCTTATGTCCGCCACCCTGGGCGATACCACATGGTTGGAAGAAGACCTTAGCCGTCGTACCGGCCGCGCTACCGACCTGGTTGCTGGTACTACGCGCCCCGTGCCGCTAGATTTTTCCTATGTCTTTAGCGCGGTGCACGAGACCATCGAGGAGCTCTTGGCCGATAAGAAGGCACCCATCTACGTGGTGCACTTCTCGCAGCGTGAAGCGGCCGAGCGCGCCCAGGCGCTCACCTCGCTTTCGGGGATAATCACCAAAGAAGAAAAAGAGGCCATTGCCCAGGAAATCGGCGGCTTCCGTTTCACCACTGCCTTTGGCAAGGATCTATCTAAGTTGCTGCGCAAGGGTATTGGCATCCACCACGCGGGTATGCTGCCCAAGTACCGCCGCCTAGTAGAGCGTTTGGCACAAAAGGGCCTGCTCAAGGTTATCTGCGGCACCGATACCTTGGGCGTGGGCATTAACGTGCCTATCCGTACCGTACTCATGACGGGGCTGGCTAAGTTCGATGGACAGCGCCAGCGCATTTTGAAATCGCGCGAATTTCACCAGATTGCTGGGCGTGCCGGCCGCGCCGGCTATGACACCGAGGGCACCGTGGTGGTTGAGGCCCCCGAGCATGAAATCGAAAACGCTAAGGAACGCCGCCGCATCGGTGATGACCCCAAACGCTTGAAGAAGCTAAAGAAAAAGTCCGCTCGAGAGGGCGAGGTTTCGTGGTCCGAAAAGACCTTTGCGCGCCTTACTGAGGCTGAGCCTGAGCAGCTGACGTCTCAATTCCGCGTCTCTAACTCGATGCTGCTTAATGTATTGGCACGACATGGCAACGGCTATGAACACATGCGCCATCTGCTGCGGGACAACCACGATAATCGCAGCAAGCAGAATAAGGACATTCTCACAGCCCTCGACCTTTTCCGCGGGCTGGTGGATTCTGGCGTAGTGCAAAAATCCACCAAGGGCTTGGATATCTACGGCCGACCCTATCATTTGGTGCGAGAACTCCCCCGCGATTTCGCGCTTAACCAACCGCTGGGACCATTCGCCCTAGCCGCGCTCTCGCTGCTGGATCCGGAGGCGGACACTTATAACTTGGACGTTATTTCCGTATTCGAGTCCATCCTGGATGACCCGCGCCAGGTGCTCATCGCCCAGCAGAAACAGCACCGTGGCGAAGAGATCGCCGCGCTGAAGGCGGACGGGGTGGACTACACCGACCGCATGAATATCGTGGAGGATATCACCTGGCCGAAGCCGCTCGAGGAGCTTTTGGAGCAGGCCTACGATACTTTTGCGGAGACTAATGCCTGGGTCAAGGAATTTGAGTTGCGCCCCAAGTCCGTAGTCCGGGACATGCTCGAAACTGCAATGAACTTCTCGGACTTGGTGGCCACCTACGGCTTAGCCCGCTCCGAGGGCGTGATTTTGCGTTACTTGACCGATGCCTGGCGTACCCTCAAACAATCCATCCCCGATGAGTACAACACCCCGGAGCTCGAGGACATCGTCATCTGGCTGGGTGAGCTTATCCGCCAGGTGGATTCCTCGCTTGTCGACGAATGGGCGCAGATGGCCGGCGAAGACTCCCCCATCGACCAAGACACAGTGGATCGCGAGCTTGCCTTCGGCGTGGAGGACCCCACTGCTCTTACGGCCAATCGCCGCGCCTTTACCATTATGGTGCGCAATTACATGTTCCGTTTGGTGCAGCTTTTCGCGCTAGAAAAAGAAGACCGCCTGGCGGAGCTGCTTGATTATCTGGACGAGGTACCGGACTTCGGCGCTATCCTAGATGATTACTTCGATGAGTATGATGACATCGATTCCGGCCCCGAGGCCCGCGGCCCGGAGTTTTTCCGCCTAGGCGATACTGACTCGCGTGCGTGGTCCGTGCGCCAGATCATCAAGGACCCAGACGGCGACCACGCCTACCAGTTCGTCGCTACGGTAGATCTCGATGCCTCCGATGAGGCTGGCGAAGTCCGACTGTCGGACCTGCGCGTGGAGTACTAGCCAGCCAAAACGACAAAGCCGCCCTGGCTGCCTCGCCCCGAAGTAAGGGGACGTCGGCAAGCGCGAGGGCGGCTAAAGGCCGGCTATTTTAGCGTGCGGCCTCAATCTGGACAGCCTGTGCCACAGCCTGAACTACGGCAGCGACCTTGACGGCCTCCCAGACCTGTTCCTTGCTCAGTCCAGCCTCGTTGAGTTCCTGAGCGTGGGCGCCGAGGCAGTGCTCGCAACCATTGATGGCAGAAACTGCGGTATTCCACAGCTCGAAATTAGCCTTGTCTACGCCCGGCTTGGAGATGATGTTCATGCGCAGGCCAAACTTTACCTGTGCGTAGTCATCGCCCAACCAGCCCTTGGCGCGGTAAGCAACGTTATTCATCGCCATGACGGTGGCTGCGCCGTAGGCTGCCTCGATAGCCTCCTCGGAGAGGTGCTCTTTTGCTTCCTCAGCGATTTCTGCCAGCACGGTGTCATTGCGGGTTGCTGCGGCCGATGCCAGCAGGCAGCCCCACAGCTGCTCTTCGTCCAAGTCCTTGGAACGGGTCAGCGCACCGAGGTTGAGCTTCTGGTCCTTGGCGTACTCCGGCAGGGAAGACTTCAGATTATCAATAGACATAGCTTTTCTCCTTTGGGATTTTGATAGGAATTTGCTGTGCTGGATTTAAAAGGAAACCCCGCCACGAAAGCGGGGTAAACCTGCATCTCAGTGAGATTTAGAGCGCGGACTGAACGACGTCCATCTTGTTGATATTCTTGGTTGGGTCGTTCTTCTCCCAGTTGCAAGCGCAGACCTCTTCGGACTGCAGAGCGTCAAGCACGCGCAGAACCTCGTCTACATTGCGGCCGACAGCATCCGGGGTAACGGAGACGAACTGGATAACACCATCCGGGTCGATGATGAAGGTAGCGCGGTCAGCAACACCATCAGCGTTTTCTACGCCCAGTGCGCGGATGAGGTCGTGGCGCACGTCAGAGAACATCGGGAAAGGAACTTCCTTCAGCTCCGGGTGGGTTGCGCGCCAGTTGAAGTGAGCGAACTCGTTATCGGTGGAGCCGCCGAGGATCTGGGTATCGCGGTCCTGGAACTCCTCGTCCAGCTTGCCAAAGGCAGCGATCTCGGTCGGGCAGACGAAGGTGAAGTCCTTCGGGTAGAAGAAGACGACCTTCCACTTGCCCTCGTACTTGTCCAGGGATACCTGCTCGAAGTAGTCCTCCGGCTGGTTAGCGTTGACGTCGTGCAGATCGCCACCGGTCAGGGCAGTGAGGTTGAACTCTGGGAACTTCTCGCCGACGGTCAAAATAGGCATAGTCTTCAACTCCTTTAGCAAAGGCTTTTCCTCTAAGTTTCCTGCCGCTTGGCGTACAAGCAGCGGGGCCGGACCGTGTCCGGCCCAACACGATCAGTTATACCATCTTTTCGGCTCGCGTCAATAGCAAATCCTATAGGTAAGTGTTAGAGTGATAGGCATGCATAATAAAGAGTATCGCCCTACACTTGCTCAGCTGCGTACCTTCGTCACCGTTGCGGAAAACAAGCACTTTGGTACCGCAGCCGCCAAACTCGAAATTTCCCAGCCCTCCCTCTCCCAGGGCCTCGTTGCCCTCGAGCAGGGCTTGGGCCTGCAGCTTATTGAGCGCTCCACCCGCAAGGTCATCGTCACCTCGGCTGGTGAGACCCTCCTCCCCTACGCCAAGGCAACGCTTGAAGCAGCCGATACCTTCCTCGCCCACGCTCGCGGCGCCAACGGCACCCTTGCCGGCCCACTAACGATCGGCGTTATCCCCACCATCGCCCCCTACATCCTCCCCGATCTGCTCTCCATGCTTGCCGAGGCCTACCCGGATCTCCAGCCGCGCTTCGTCGAGGAGCAAACCCAACACCTCATCACCCGCCTGCGCAACGGCAACCTGGACCTAGCCATCATGGCCCTTCCTTCCGAGGCCACCGGCATGGTCGATAGCCCGCTTTACACCGAGAAATTCTCCATTGTCTGCCCTCCCGATCACCCCATCGCCGGCCGTGAGGACGTCGAGCTTGCGGAACTCAAGGACCTGGATTTGCTGCTGCTTGACGACGGCCACTGCTTGCGCGACCAGGTAGTCGACCTTTGCCGCCACGCCAATATCAACCCGGCCGAGGCCACCAATTCGGTCACCCGCGCCTCCTCCCTGACCACCATCATGCAGCTGGTCATGGGCGGGCTGGGCTGCACCCTCGTCCCAGAATCCGCCCTGGCAACCGAATGCCACGGCAAGGATGTAGCCGTAGCCCACTTCGCCCCCGACGTCACAGCCGAACGCGAGGTCGGCCTCGTATTCCGTTCCTCCGCCGCCCGCGCCGAGGAATTCCGCGAATTCGGCACGCTCATCACCGCCGCCTATAACAAGGCGATTGAGCGCTCCCGGCAGTAATCGTTCACGGCAAGCCCCACGGGGGCGTCGCCAAGCACACCAAAGGCCACCGCCCCTAACTGGAACGGTGGCCTTTAACTGTGGTGCGCTACGCCTGCGGGAGAGTATTGCGCCCCGCGCACTGGCGGAACATGTGCGCCTGTGCCAAGAGCGTAACCGGATACGCCACGATAAGGCCGATGCCCAAAAGCAAGAAGCCGGCAACAATGATGAAAAAGTTCAAAATGGCAAGCAGCAACATCTGGCCATAGTTGTCCTTGCCTGCCTTAAAGCCATTCTTTACTGCTTCGCCAACGCCATCGCCGTCAGCCGCAAACCACTGCATCAGTGAGAAAAGTGGTTGAATAAAGAAACTAATCACCAAAAGTACGCCCATGATGCCCATGACGCTTAATACTGCCGCAACTGCTTCTTCCTCCGTGAGATTCTCGGCGTCACCAAGCAGCCCAGTGACGGTTCCACCTACTACAGAGAATACAATGAACATCGACACCGCCCCGATGACGAGCATGATGACCAGCGGCTGCCACCAACGCACGTTCTTAAACAGGTAGCCCCAACCGGTGCGAGAGTCATCAATCTGGAAAAGCGCCAGGCGCATAACTACCAGCGACAAAACAAGGCTTAGGACAGTCGAAATGAGTTGAGAGACCAAAGAGCCTGCGGTTGCCTGACCCGCGCCGGAGTCGCCCACAGCATTGATGCCAGCTGCAATAACAACAAAAACAATGCCTAGCGCAAAAAGCGCTAGAGATCCCAAAATCCACAGCTTCCAATTGCTAAAGACGGTCCTAAACGCCCAAGAAACGGCGTCTACGGCAGAGACCTTGCCGGTATATGGGCGCTGGCCTGCTTGGTAGCCCACATAGCCCTGGGTGTTTTCTTCATGGCTTCCGCCATAGGACGGAAGCTGTCCGTAGTTTGGTCGGTCCTCGGGGTGATCGGTCGGTTCGTAGCGCGGAAAATCATCATTTCCACCCGAATACGGGTTCGTCATAACCGGGGTTCCTCCTTAAGGAATGCGAATCAGTGCATGGATAAGTATTTTCACTTTAACAACTTTTCCTCATTTCAGGCGGGCAGGTAAACTCTGTGCCTAGTCATGACTATGAATGAAACCCCTTCCCGCGACGAGCTTTTCGCCGCACTCGAAAATGTCACCTTGGCCGAAGCCCGCTCCTTCCGCCGCCGCCTGAAAAAGGCCCGTGCCCCGAAAGCGCTCCAAGAAATCGGCGCTGAAATCCACGCTGCGGCTGAGCGCGTCGCGCTTACCGACGCCGCCGTCCCCACCATCACCTACCCCGACGCCCTCCCCGTCACAGCCCGTAGAGACGACATTGCCGAGGCCATCCGGGATAACCAGGTAGTCATCATTGCCGGCGAGACTGGCTCCGGTAAGACCACCCAGATCCCAAAAATCTGTCTTGATCTGGGCCGCGGCCGCCGCGGACTAATCGGACATACCCAGCCACGCCGCATTGCAGCACGCACCGTGGCCGAACGCATCGCCTCAGAACTGGACCAAAAGATTGGCGAATCCGTCGGCTACGCCATCCGCTTTGATGATCGCGTCTCTGAGACCACCGCGGTGAAACTCATGACCGATGGCATCCTACTCGCCGAGATGCAGCGTGACCGCTTCCTCAACAAGTACGACACCATCATCATCGATGAGGCCCACGAGCGCTCCCTCAACATCGACTTTTTATTGGGCTATCTCAAGCGTCTTTTGCCCAAGCGCCCCGATCTCAAGGTCATCATTACCTCCGCAACCATCGATCCGGAAAGCTTCGCTGCCCATTTTGCCGACGCCGACGGAAACCCTGCCCCCATTATCGAGGTCTCCGGCCGCACCTACCCGGTAGAAATCCGTTACCGGCCCCTCGAGTTCGAGGCCGGCGGAAAGGTGGTGGACCAAGACCCGCTCGACGGTTTGACCGAGGCAATCGAAGAGCTGATGCACGAAGGCGACGGCGATATCCTTTGCTTCTTCCCTGGCGAACGCGATATCCGCGATGCCATGGAGGCCATCGAAGGCAAGAAGTGGAAAAACGTCGAGGTCACTCCCCTCTTTGGCCGCTTATCTAATCAAGAACAGCATCGCGTTTTCAGCGAACACCGTGGCCGCCGCATCGTGCTGGCCACGAATATTGCAGAAACCTCGCTTACTGTGCCCGGCATCCGCTATGTGGTTGATACCGGCACCGCCCGTATCTCGCGCTATTCCACGCGCACCAAAGTCCAGCGCCTGCCTATCGAGCCTATCTCGCAGGCCTCCGCCAACCAGCGCTCCGGCCGCTGCGGCCGCGTTGCCGATGGCATCGCCATTCGCCTCTATAGCGAACAGGACTTTGAAAGCCGCTCCGAATTCACCGACCCAGAAATTCTGCGCACCAACCTCGCCAGCGTCATCTTGCAGATGGTCTCGCTCAGGCTAGGCGACATCGAACAATTCCCGTTCATCCAACCGCCCGAGCACAAGGCCATCCGCGATGGCCTTAACCTCCTGCACGAGCTCGGCGCTCTCCACGACAAGCAGGATAAGCCCACGCTGACCGCTACTGGCCGCGACCTAGCGCGCATCCCGCTAGATCCGCGTATGGCACGCATGCTCATTGAGGCCAATACCAACGGATGCCTGGATGATGTCATGGTCATCGTCGCCGCCATGACCATCCAGGACGTTCGCGAACGCCCCCTTGATTTCCAGGCCCAGGCCGACCAAGCCCACGCCCGCTTCAAGGACAAGTCCTCGGATTTCTTGTCCATGCTTAAGCTCTGGGATTACATTAAACAAACCCGCAACGAGCAATCCGGCAATAAATTCCGCAAACGCATGAAGCAGGAGTTTCTCCATTACATGCGCATTCGCGAGTGGTTTGACCTGGTACGCCAGCTCAAGGACGTCGCCAAGCAGCTGGGCTGGACATACCAGGAAGGTACCGAGCGCCGCGCCGATGATATCCACATGTCACTCCTGTCAGGCTTGCTATCCAATATCGGCGCCCGCGATGGCAACTCCAAAGAATTCCAAGGCGCGCGCAACACCCGATTCCTGGTATTTCCTGGCTCCGCCTTGGCCAAAAAGCCGCCGGAGTTCCTCATGGCCGCCGAGCTGGTGGAAACTTCCCGCCTCTGGGCACGCGACGTCGCCACCATCGATCCCGCCTGGGTAGAAAAGCTGGGCGCAGACCTGCTCAAGCACAACTATTCCGAGCCCACCTGGTCCCGCAAACGCGCCGCCGCCATCGCTCACCAGAAGTCCACACTCTACGGTGTACCCATTGTGGCCGACCGCACCGTGCCCTACCACCGCGTCGATCCCACCGCCGCGCGCGATATGTTCATCCGCAACGCGCTCGTTGCCGGCGACTGGAATACCCACCACGCCTTCTTCAAAACCAATGCCCAAGCGCTTGACGACGCCGCCGCATACGAAGAAAAAGCCCGCCGCCGCGGCCTCATCGTAGACGAAGACACCCTCTTCGACTTTTATGACCAGCGCATCCCAGCAAATGTAACAACCGGCCGTCATTTCGACTCGTGGTGGAAAAAAGAACGCCGTCGCAACCCTGAATTGCTGGATTTTGATCCGACAAAGCTCATCGATGACTCCCACGAGGTCACCGAAGAATCCTTCCCCGACCACTGGAGAAAGGGTTCCATCGACTACGAACTAACCTATAAATTTGAACCCGGCGATCCACTCGATGGCGTTACCGTGATGGTACCCATCCCCATGCTCGCCGGCTTAGATACCGAAGGCTTCGATTGGCTCGTACCCGGCCTGCGTCTCGAGCTCGTAACCGAACTCATCCGCAGCCTGCCCAAGGCCCTGCGCCGCACTGTTGTTCCAGCGCCCGAATTCGCTGAGCGCGCCATCGACCGCCTCGTCCCTTATGAAGGCACCATCACCCAGCAGCTTGCCGACGTCCTCCATGAACTCGGCGGCCAAGGCATCAACGCCACCGATTTCCAGCCCAGCAAGCTACCGATGCACCTGCGGATGAACTACGGGGCCATCGACAAGCGCGGCAAGATCGTCGACTCCGACCGCGACCTCGCAGCGCTTATCCGCCGCCAGTCCGGGCATATCAAATCCTCTGTGTCCCGCGTCTCTCGCACCGCTGAGTCCACCGCTGTCAGCGAGTGGACCGACGATACTCTAGGTGCCATCGATGACACGGTTACCACCAACGTCGACGGCCACGAAGTCACGGCTTACCCCGCCCTCGTCGCCACAAAGGACGGCGTTGAACTCAAGGTACATCCCACCAAGGCCGCAGCCGATGCCGCTATGGTTACCACCACCCTTACCCTGCTTATGCGCGACATTGCGGTCAATACTGCACAAATGGTCAAGGGCCTGCCGCTGCAACAACGCGTCGCCGTCGACTCCTATCCCCACGGCGGCGCCGATGGCCTGGTCAACGACGCCCGCGTCGCGGCCATACGCGACCTGATGCTAGAGGCCGGCGGACCCGTCCGCACTCCTTCCGCTTTCCAGAAGCTCAAAGACACCATCAAGCCCCAGGTTCCGGGCCGTGTGCGTCAAGCGGTGGTGGCTATCGCCCCAGGACTCGCCGAGTATTCCAACCTGCGAGCCGAACTCGCCCACTGGGACGGTGCGGCAATCGATGACATGCGAGAGCAATTGGAGTTCCTCCTCCCCCGTAATGCCATCACAATCCATGGCATGTCCCACCTGCGTCATCTACCGCGCTATATCCAAGCCATGCGCATTCGCTTAGAGGACATGAACCTTGACCCTGACCGCGACGCGGACCGCCAGGCCGAGGTAGATAACGCCAAGGCCTACCTCGCCAACCGGCTGCGCAGCCTACCACCTGGCCGCGAAAAGACGCGCGAAGTCAAGGACATTCGCTGGATGGTGGAGGAACTTCGCGTTTCACTATTCGCCCAACGCCTCGGCACCGCTCACGCAGTGTCACTCCGCCGCATCCAGAAGGCCGTTGACAAATTGCGCTAGAAATCCTCTCGGTCGCGCCTTCGCATGAGACGAATTTCAGATTCGAAATCATCAGCGCTTTCAAAGGACTTGTAGACCGAGGCAAAACGCAGATAGGCCACCTCATCAAGATCGCGAAGCGGTTCCAAGATGGCCAGGCCAATCTCATTCGCGTTGACCTGAGAGGAACCATGCCCGCGTACGGTTTCTTCCACTTCTTGCGCCAGTTTTTTCAGGGCATCGTCACCCACATCTCGCCCCTGACAGGCGCGCCGTACGCCGCGAATCAGTTTATCTCGACTAAAAGGTTCCGCGAGTCCGTTCCGCTTGACCACCAACAACACGGCCTTTTCGACCGTGGTAAAACGCCCCTTACACGAAGCACACTCACGCCGGCGCCGAATCGACGCTCCAGCATCGACGACGCGGGAGTCAATGACACGGGATTGCTCATTATGGCAGAAGGGGCAATACACAGAGGTCCTTTCACTGACGTTGTTACCCCAGTAGTTTACTCGCCCAGCAGTCCGCCCAACCACCGAGCATAAGGCCACCGCCTCACTAATGCACTACAGCAGCCTCGACCTGTTGAATGTCTGAGGTCGGCGGTTGCGGTGCACTACTTCCTTCCGCCCCTCCCAATCCGCCTAGGAGCGTGCCCAAAAAGACCGCGATTCCAAACACGCCACCTAAAACGTAGTTACCTGTGTTCGACTTCACCGCGCTACGTTGAGCTCTCTGTGAAAGACCGTCGCCCCCGCCAGATTTCACTCGATTCGAACGATATGTCGTTCGATCTTCCACGCGGAGAGTTCGAACATACCGCGAATCACCGCTCCCTCGCGCCGCGCGAGAGGCATATCGATCCACGTCCCATACAGATGCGGGAGAAACCACTAGAGCGTCTGCAGAATTGCGCTTTGCCAGGTCATTTCGAGAATTAATAAGTAGAGACATGTTTTTCCTTTCGACGACCGAACTCACCATAGGCATCCCACTGGACACTTAATTTGAAACAGTCGCCATAATGTTCGATTTAGTTGGTACGTTCGATTTATAGCACCGCTTCGAATACTTGTCCACCCGTGGACACAAATCTCGAACATCTGTACTTTTCGTGCTACAAATGACTTGTGGCACTCTAAATCCGCCCACTAATAGACCGACAACGAAGTCACCCGACCCTACGTAGGAGCCAGCAATGGGCCGCAAGCCAAAAAAGTCCGCCGAGAAGACCGATTACGCATCCCTATCCGACCGCCAACGACGAATCCTCAATGTCATTAGTGACGCCGTCATGCTGCGTGGCTACCCACCAAGCATTCGCGAAATCGGCGATGCAGCAGGCCTGCAGTCCACATCCTCAGTTGCCTATCAGCTGAAGCAATTGGAAGAAAAGGGATTTCTCCGGCGCGACCCAAATAAGCCGCGTGCCGTAGATGTTCGACATCTCAACACAGACGAAGGCACCAAGAAGCCTGGCCGCAAGCCCGCTAAGCCCGAACAGCAGGTTCCCGAGGACGCAGGCGCTGTGTCTTATATTCCTGTGGTCGGTCGCATCGCTGCGGGAGCACCCATTACCGCTGAGGAAAACGTCGACACGTACTTCCCCATGCCTGACGAGGTTGTCGGCAGCGGCGACCTATATATGCTGCAGGTAGTCGGCGATTCAATGAAGGATGCAGGGATTCTCGACGGTGACTGGGTGATTATTCGCTCCCAGTCCGTTGCTGAGGAAGGCGAGTTTGTCGCAGCGCTGCTGGACGGTTCTGAGGCCACGGTTAAGGAATTCCACCGCGACTCGTCGGGCGTATGGCTACTTCCCCACAACGATGCTTACTCGCCCATTAATGGCGATGATGCAGAAATTATGGGCAAGGTTGTATCCGTGTTCCGCAAACTTTAAACACTCACCCAGCATCACTCCGCCCCGCAACGGCCGCCCCAGGCCGTGCGGGGCTTATTTGTGCGCATTTCTCATTAATATAGCTTCTCCGCCAGCCACCCCCATTTTGGCGCCATTTTGGACCCAGACAGCAAAGGAGAAGAAAATCCCACTTTCCCAATTTTTGCCCTGACCAGTTATTTTCGCACTTCGTAGCGCGGTGATAGCTGTGCAAATTTTTGCTTTAGTCCGGTTATTCCCGATTTTTGAGACAATGGACTAAGAAAAACAACATCGCGGGACTTTCCTATCCACAAAATCCGGGCATTTTTACCCCCGCTACTCCCCGCGGTGTGCTTAAGTCCAAGGAGGAATAATGTACGCAGAAGAGCGGCGCCGCCAGATAGCGTCTCTCACCGCCGTTGAAGGTCGCGTCAACGTCACTGAGCTATCCGAGCGCTTCGAAGTCACGGCCGAAACCATTCGACGCGATCTAGCGGTGTTGGATCGAGAGGGCGTCGTCCATCGCGTGCATGGCGGCGCAGTAGCATCCCAGTCCTTTCAAACTGCGGAACTTACCCTAGACACTCGGCAGCGTTCCGCTTCCGGCGCGAAAGCCGCCATCGCCCGAGCTGCGCTGGATTTTCTACCCCACGGCGGCGGCAGCATTTTCCTCGACGCGGGCACTACGATTAATGCATTTGCTGAGCTGATAGGACAGCAATACCCCCAAGGCCAGTTCAACATCGTCTCCAATAGTCTGCCCATCGCCTTGTCCTTAGCAGGCAGCGGAGTACCGGACGTCCAGCTGCTTGGCGGCACGGTTCGCGCGATCACCCAAGCTGTCGTCGGCGACACCGCCCTGCGCACGCTAGCGCTCATGCGCGCCGACGTCGCCTTCATCGGAACCAATGCCCTGACCCTGGATCACGGGCTTTCCACGGCCGATCCCCAAGAAGCAGCCATCAAGTCTGCCTTTGTCACCAACGCCCACAAGGTCGTAGTGATGTGCGATTCCAGCAAACTGGGCAATGACTACTTGGTAAGCTTCGCCCCCGCCGCTGATATCGATGTCGTCATCACTGACGCCGCAGCCCCCGATTCCTTCGTGGAGGCGCTGCGCGAGCACGAAATTGAAGTCGTGCTCGCCAGCGAATAATCCCCGCTCCTTTGCCCCAAGCTAGGCGAAGGACGCCATGGTTTCTACCACTGCAGTACGGGCAGCGTCAGGGCTTTCCGCATCCAATGCCACCTCAGCGAGCTGTTGACACTGTTCCAAGGTAATTTCTGCCAACTGTGCGCCTACGCCCGCTACTGCAGTAGACGCTGCGGACAGCGAATTCACGCCCAAGCCCGTAAGCACGCAGGCCAGCATGGGGTCAGCCGCTGCTTCTCCGCATACGCCTACCGCAACGTTATTGGCCTGGCCCACAATGCAGGTGTGCTGGATAAGTCGCAGCACGGCCGGCTGCCACGGGTCGGTCAGGTAGGCCAACTGCGGAGACAGACGGTCTGCAGCCATCGTGTACTGAGTCAGGTCATTGGTGCCGATGGATACGAAGTCGAGGTGCGGCATGATTTTATCCGCCATAAGCGCTGCGGCGGGAACCTCAATCATAGCGCCAGCAGTCAGGCCGCGTTCACGACACAAGTTGGCAAACCACTGCGCTTCGGTAGAAGTGGCAACCATGGGAGCCATCACCCACGTAGAGGCTTTATCATCACGGGCTTCGGCAGCCTGCGCAATTGCATCAAGCTGGCGGGTCAGCAAAGCTTCATTATCGCGGGCGATACGCAGACCGCGAACGCCCAATGCCGGGTTTTCCTCAGAGCTTAGCGTGGCATAAGAAATTGGCTTATCGGAGCCTGCGTCCAATGTGCGCACAACAACCTTGGATTCGGGGAAGGCCTTGAAAACCTTTCCGTAGATCTTTGCTTGTTCCTCCACGCTGGGCTCTTCGCTGGCCGAAAGGAAGGACAACTCCGTGCGATACAGGCCGATGCCTTCTGCCTGAGACTCCGAAGCGATGCGGGCGGCATTGCCATCAGCAACATTTGCCAGCAGCTGCACGCTGTGACCGTCCTTGGTCTTAGCTGGTCCGCGCCACTGAGCAACGCGTGCTGCACGCTCACGGTATTCAGCAACGGCCTTGGTGGAGGTCTCCGCATCAGCACCACAAGTCACGGTTCCTACTGCGCCATCGACAAATACCAGCGTGCCGCTTTCAATGTCGCCAAGCGAAGCGCCCACCGCCACGATGCACGGAATGTCCAATTGGCGCGCGATGATGGCCGTATGGCTAGTGGGGCCACCGAGCTCCGTAACAAGGGCTTTAATGTGTTTGGTATCTAGCGTTGCGGTATCGGCCGGGGCCAAATCATCTGCAAACAAGACGGCCTCGCCATCTACCAAAGGGAGGCCTGGCTCATCCTCACCACGTAGCTCAGCGATGACGCGGTCGCGTACGTCCTTCAAGTCGGTCGTGCGCTCGGCCATCACGCCACCAGCGGCTTCGAACATGGTGACAAACTTGTCAGTCGCGCCAACAGTGGCAAATTCCGCATTCCTACCGGTGCGGATATTCTTGCGCACTGTTTTGTGCCAGCCACGGTCCTTGACCATACCGGCGGTTGCAGTGAGAACCTCGGCCGCTTGGCCCTCTGCGGCTGCCGCGCGCTTCTCCAATCGATTAGCAACCGTATCTACGGCCGCAAGAAAGCGGTTGTACTCGGATTCACTCGCTTGCTCTGGGTCAATGCTTCCCTCGGTAGGCAGGGCCGGGCGAGGGCGGACCCACACGGCTTCGGCGTAGGCGACTCCGGCAACGACACCGGTGCCTTTGATTGTGGACTGAGACGCGTTTTCCATGAGCATACTTCCTTCGAAGATAGCGGTTATTGACTTCCAGAACACCACAAAACGGATAGAAAAGCAATGTATACCACAGTTTTCTGTTGACTTTCGGACACATTCGGACAAGAATCAACATTAAGGGCGGGCCATTCCCAAAGGTTCTCTCCAGCGGCGTTCGGCCCCAATATATAACCTGCGAAAGGGACAACTTGATTCTCACGCTGACCCCCAATCCCAGTATCGACGCCACCCTCGTACTCAGCGGGCCTTTAACTTCCGGTGGTGTCCACCGTGCCAGCGAGGTCACACAGGTTGCAGGCGGCAAGGGCGTAAACGTCACCCATGCCGTGCACCTAGCCGGCGAGCAAACCCTGGCACTTTTTCCGTCCCACGACTCCGATTCCTTCCTGAATCTCATCCACGCGGCCGGATTGCCTTCTTCGGCTACTGCTATGGATGGCTCCATTCGCGTCAACACCACCATCACCGAGCCCGACGGCACCACCACCAAGGTCAACGGCCCAGGCCCCGTGCTTTCCGACGCCGATGCCCAAGCCATTACCTCCACCCTCACCGCCCGCGCCCTCGCGGCCGACTGGGTGGTGCTGGCAGGTTCCTTACCGCGCGGCGTGGACACCGATTGGTATTGCGAGCTCATCTCCGCTGTCCGTGCGGCCGCACCACAGGCCCGCATCGCGGTAGATACCTCCGATGCTCCGATGCTGGCCATCGGGAAAAATCTCGAGTCTTCGGCACCCGATCTTATAAAGCCCAATGGTCTAGAGCTCGGCCAACTCACCGGCACCGACGGCCGCGAGCTGGAAACACAAGCCGCCCGCGGTGACTATTCGGGAGTGGTTAGCGCGGCACGCGACGTCGTCAAGCGAGGCATCGCAGAAGTGCTCGTCACCCTCGGTGGCGCCGGTGCCGTACTGGTTACGGCTGAAGGAGCATGGGCTGCCACTCCCCCTCCAGCCACCGTGAAATCCACCGTAGGTGCTGGAGACGCAGCGCTCGCCGGATACCTTCTCGGCCGCACCGCTGGTAAATCTCCGGCCGCAAGCCTTGCCCGATCCGTGGCCTACGGGACCGCGGCTGCATCCAAGCAAGGCACGCAATTTCCTCGTCCTGAAGAAATAGATATCGCTAATACCACCGTTAACTCGCTGGCCTAAGGAGCGCCCCAAAATGGCTTCCGAACTCATTACTACGGAACTTGTCGCCCTTGACGCCGACTTTGGCGACAGTGTTGACTCCGTCATTACCAACCTAGCCACGCTAGTCCACGACACCGGCCGAGCCACCGACGTCGCCGGATTGGCCCAACCCGCCATCGACCGCGAGACTAAAGCCGGCACCGGCGTACCCGGCGGTGTTGCCATCCCGCACTGCCGTTCCGAGGCTGTCACCGAACCAACCCTCGCATTCGCCCGCCTAGGCCGCGGTGTAGATTTCTCCGGCCCTGATGGAGACGCCCAGTTGGTCTTCCTCATCGCCGCTCCGGCCGGTGGCGGCAAGGCTCACCTAAAGATTTTGTCCAAGCTAGCCCGCGCCCTTGTCCGAAAAGACTTCCTCGAGGCACTGCGCAGCGCCCCCACCAAGGAAGAAATCGTTCGCCTTGTCTTGGATGTAGTCAACGCAGAAAAGCCAAAGAAGAAACCGGCCACCGAGTCGGCTGCCCCCGCCGCTGGTGCCGCCGGTACAGGCTCCTCCGCCGCCTCCAACGGCTCGTCCTCGGCCGCGACCCCAACTACCGCGGATTCTTCGGACAACGTCACCCGCATCGTGGCCATCACCGCCTGCCCTACCGGCATCGCCCACACCTACATGGCGGCCGACGCCCTCACACAGACCGCGGCCGAACGCGATGACGTAGCGCTGACCGTAGAAACGCAAGGTTCGTCGAATAATGAGTCCGTCTCCCAAGCCGCCATCGATGCGGCCGATGCGGTCATCTTCGCCACGGACGTTGGCGTACGCGACCGGGAGCGATTCGCTGGCAAGCCGGTAATTGAGTCTGGTGTCAAGCGCGCTATCAACGAGCCTGGCACCATGCTCGACGAGGCCGTCGCCGCCGCCCGAAACCCCCACGCGCACAAGGTATCCGGCACCGCTACCCGGGCCGATGCAGAAGAAGAGGGAAAGTCTCTCGGTTGGGGCAAGCGCATCCAGCAGGCCATCATGACCGGCGTATCCTATATGGTTCCATTCGTCGCGGCCGGTGGTCTTCTGCTTGCCCTTGGCTTCCTTTTTGGCGGCGCCGATATGGCAAACGGTTGGCAGGCATTGTCAACGGACTTTTCACTAGGCAATCTTCCTGGTCATGACGTAACCGTGGACGGCGAACTTATGCATTTCGAGCGCTCCGGGTTCTTGCTGTATCTCGGTGCTGTTCTTTTCGCCATTGGCCAAGCAGCGATGGGCTTTATCGTTGCTGCTCTTTCCGGTTATATCGCTTACGCGCTCGCCGGCCGTCCAGGCATCGCCCCAGGCTTCGCGGGCGGCGCGATCGCGGTTACCCTAGGTGCTGGTTTTATCGGTGGCCTGGTAACTGGTCTTCTGGCGGGCTTCGTCGCTTTGTGGATTGGCAATTGGAAGGTACCACGCTGGCTGGGCTCGCTTATGCCAGTTGTCATCATCCCACTACTGACCTCGCTCGTCGTCGGCCTTGCGATGTACCTACTGCTGGGCGCACCGCTGGCAGCCATCATGGATGGCCTGCAGAATTGGCTTTCGTCGATGTCCGGTTCCTCGGCCGTGCTCCTAGGAATCATCCTCGGCTTGATGATGTGCTTTGATTTGGGCGGCCCTGTCAATAAGGCGGCTTATCTCTTCGCTACGGCCGGACTTTCTACCGGCGACGAGTCCTCCATGCAGATCATGGCCGCGGTTATGGCCTCCGGCATGGTTGCACCGATTGCGCTCTCCCTGGCCACGTTCATCCGCAAGTCGCTGTTTACTCCGGCCGAGCAGGAAAACGGCAAGTCCGCTTGGTTGCTGGGCCTGTCCTTCGTCTCGGAGGGTGCCATCCCGTTCGCCGCGGCCGACCCCTTCCGCGTTATCCCTTCGATGATGGCCGGCGGCGCGGTGACAGGCGCGGTTTCGATGGCCTTGTCGGTCGGCTCCCGAGCTCCACACGGCGGTGTGTTCGTCCTCTTCGCCATCGACCCGTTCTGGGGCTATCTCGTCGCTATCGCGGCCGGTGTGGTTGTCTCGACCGCAGCGGTACTGGCAATGAAGCAGTTCTGGCCTAATAAAGCCGTCGAAGAAGCTGCTCAGAACGTGGCGGCATAAACCAAACACTCGTACACTGGATTGCAACAATCCCCATAAGAAAGGATCTTTTCCATGGCTTCCAAGACTGTAAAGGTAGGTTCCTCTGTAGGCCTACACGCACGTCCCGCCTCCATTATCGCGGACGCAGCTGGCGAGTTCGACGAAGACATCTTCCTCAACCTCGTTGGCGATGACGATGAAGATGAGACCGATGCGGCCTCTTCTTTGATGATTATGGCTCTTGGCGCAGAACAGGGCGATGAGGTTACTGTTACTTCCGACAACGAAGAAGCGGTAGAAAAGATTGCTGCCCTCATCGAAAAGGACCTAGACGCTTCCTAAGCCCTAAAACGGTTCGCTTTAAAGCTCCCCGCCTGTGTGGTGGGGAGCTTTTCGCTTGCCGACGCCACCTATCCCCACGGTGGCACCCAGCTCACCTGCCCGTTCACCCGGGCCAGCCGTCCTCGGCGAGGCGGGGCATTGGGGTCATCGTCATTGACTCCATTATGGTAGGGACAACAAGTCGCGAGGTTCGCAGCGTTAGTCTCTCCGCCGTGCTTCCACGCCTTCAGGTGGTGGACCTGGCATTCATCCGCGGGAAAATTACAGCTCTCCCACGGGCACACCGGGTTTAGCGCAGCCGCCATCAGCCGCTGCTTGTCGTTGGCTAGCCGCGAGGTTCGATAAAGGTTTACCGGCCCCTCGTGCGGGTGGACGAGTGTGACATAGCCGTGATCGCTTAGTGTCCGCGCCACGAGCTCCGCTCCCGTCATTTGAGCGCCATTGGTCAACTGCAGGGTAATTTCTTCGCCCCCACCGTCGACTATTCGGTCGAGCTCATCGAGGGTGAGCACTACCTGTGTCGTTACCGTCGTGCGTGCTGCATTCGCTTTCCCGAAAAAGAGGTCTTTGGCAGATTCCAGCGGCTTATTGGCATCCAATGCGGCGTGCATATCTGCTACATCGGCTGAATCCCCAGTAATGGTCAGCGACCACGGGCCGCCGGAACGACGGGTAATGCGCACGCCTTTTTCCGGTGTGCGGCGCGGGCGCAGCTCGCGGACCAAGGCCCGAGCACGCTTTTCTAGTGCTGTAGCGCTGCCGCGAAAGGCACACAGTTCGCAGCGTAGGGTCCAGGCATCTCGCTGCGTCGGCAAGCGCAGAGCGTATTTTTCAATGAGCAGCAGCACGTCGAGGGAATGAGTAGTCTGCCGCGCTGCTCGCTGTTTGGCAGAAAAGCCGCACTTGCCAAAGTAAGTATCGCACAGTCGTAGCAGGTCACGCGCGGCAATGTCGGAAGCACCCTGCGCGATGAGCTCGCGATCACTGAGCCCTTGAGCGGCGGCGACGATGTCCATTCCGGCGCTCATGGCGTCTAAGTATGCGTCCAATGCGGTCATGCCGCTGAGTTAAACAGCCTGCGCAAGCCCACGCGAGCCAGGCACAAGAGCGGTGTGGATAACCCGCGTTGCCCCGTCAACAAAATAGCCCGCCGCGGGCGCGCGGCGGGCAATTATCCACAGCAGAAAAATTAGTACTTGGCGGCGTAGCCTTCGCCGACGGAAGCGTATAGCTTCTTCATGATCGGATAGGCGACGATAATGCCCACTGAACCCCACGCGATGCCTTCCAGGGAAACCCCACCAACGCTGAGAGTCAGGTTGCCGATGCCCGCGATGAGCGCCACTGCGGCCGCGGTCAGGTTAACCGGGTTATTGAAATTGACCTTATTGTCCATCCAAATGCGCACACCCAACATGCCGATGAGCCCGTAAAGGACGATGCAGGCCCCACCGAGAACGCCGGTAGGAATGGTGAAAATCAGCGCGCCAAACTTCGGCACGAAAGCCAGAAGGATGGCGGTAAAGGCTGCTACCCAGTACGCGGCGGTGGAATAGACGCGGGTAGCGGCCATCACGCCAATATTTTCAGCATAGGTCGTGGTGCCAGAGCCGCCGAAGCCGCCAGCGAGGGTGGATGCGAGGCCATCGGCGATAAGGGCGTCACCGGCCAAGTCATCCAAGTCGCGCTTGGTCATCTCGGAAACGGCCTTGACATGGCCGACGTTTTCCGCGATGAGGACCACCAGCACGGGAAGCGCGACGGCAATGGCGGAGACGTTGAAGGAAGGTGCGTGGAATTGCGGCAGGCCCACCCACGGGGCGGCATCAATGGCCGCGACGGCGTCATCGCCGAGGTTGCCGGTGAGAGCGGCGAAAATCCAGCCCACGACCACGCCGAGGAGAATGGACAGGCGCGAAACCATGCCGCGGCCGGCGACGGTGGCCAGCAGGATTACCATCAGCGTCACCGCCGCCACGAGCGGCTGAGAGGCGAAGTTCTCGGCCGCATTCGGCGCCAAATTCAGGCCGATAAGTGCCACAATCGCACCGGTCACGGCCGGCGGCATGACGGCGTCCAACACGCGGCGGCCGGCGAACTTTACGGCGACGCCCACCGCGGCAAGGACAAGGCCAGTAACCAAAATGGAGCCGGCCTGCGCGGCGATGCCGTACTGCTGCGACGCCGAAAGAGGTGCGATGAACGCGAAGG
Organism: Corynebacterium sp. KPL4072; assembly: GCF_037908395.1. Taxonomy (NCBI): domain Bacteria; kingdom Bacillati; phylum Actinomycetota; class Actinomycetes; order Mycobacteriales; family Corynebacteriaceae; genus Corynebacterium; species Corynebacterium sp. KPL4072. Next base: position 335,843 of record NZ_JBBMGE010000001.1, on the reverse strand, counting down.
AGGAACCGAGATAAGACGGCAATCGGTTGCGGGTAATAAGTAGGAACAAAATGGTTCCCAGGCCGGAGAAAAGTAGCGTCGTGTTGACTGGGAATCCGGTCAGGGTGGGAACTAGCAGCGTGGCGCCGAACATGGCCACCACGTGCTGCATACCGATGCCGATGGTGCGGCCCCAGCTGAGTCGTTCTTCCGGCGCCACCACCGCGCCTGGGGCAATCTTTTTACCGTCTCCGTGGACGGTCCAACCTTTTAAGCTCACGAGCCTTAATTATGGATCACCGGAGCTGGTTTAGGAAACTTCCTCCACGATGAATTCAGCGAGCTCACGGGCGGTGGGTGAGGGAAGGCGGACGTCGACAAGCGTGCCATCGGCCGTATACTCCTCGTGGCGCACCGTGCCCTCGGCATGCACGCGTGCCACCACATCCCCGCGCGTGAAGGGAACCTGCAGCTTAACGTGACTATCGCGGGAGTTGAGGAAGAGTTCCACACGCGCGGTAAGCTCGTCGATTCCCTCACCGGTACGGGCAGATACGTAGACGACGTCCTCATGGTCAAGAACGTGGCGCAGCTCAGCAAGCACCAGCGGATCGGCCTGGTCGATCTTATTGATCACGATAATTTCGGGCGGGGCCTGCTCCTCTGTCTCAGAGACGATGTCATAGATGACCTGATTGACCGCCTCAATCTGTTTTAGTGGGAACGGGTCTGAGCCATCGACCACGTGCAGCATAATATCGGCGGCTAGTACTTCTTCCAGGGTGGATTTAAAGGCCTCGACCAGCTGCGTGGGCAGGTGGCGGACGAAGCCGACGGTATCGGTGAAGACGACCTGGCGGCCGTCGGCAAGCGTGGCACGGCGAGTGGTGGGGTCCAATGTGGCAAAGAGCGCGTCTTCCACCAATACCCCGGCGCCGGTCATGGCGTTAATGAGGGAGGACTTTCCGGCATTGGTGTAGCCCGCAATAGCTATCTGTGCAATGGTTGAGCGTTGGCGCTTGGAACGCTTGACCTCACGTGCGGTCTTCATGGCGCGCAGTTCCTTGCGCAGGCGGGACATCTCCGTGCGGATGCGGCGACGGTCTGTCTCAATTTTGGTCTCACCGGGACCACGCAGGCCCACGCCGCCATTGGAACCGGCGCGGCCGCCTGCCTGGCGCGAGAGGTTGCCACCCCAACCACGGGTATGCGTATACAGGTATTCCAACTGCGCCAATGAGACTTGGGCCTTACCCTCTTTTGATTTCGCATGCTGGGCAAAGATGTCAAGGATGAGCATGGTGCGGTCAATGACCTTGGTGTTAAGCGCACGCTCGAGTGCGGTGAGCTGGCCGGGGTTAAGCTCACCATCGCAGACCACGGTATCGGCGCCGGTGGCCTCGACGATATCGCGCAATTCCTTCACCTTGCCGGAGCCGATGTAGGTGCCGGAGTCCGGCTTATCGCGCTTTTGGTAAATCATCTCCACTACTTCGGCGCCGGCGGTTTCGGTAAGCGCGGCCAGCTCGTCCATGGTGGCTTCCACTTCGGCCACGGTGCCTTCGGTCCACACGCCGACCAAAATGACTCGCTCGAGGCGCAGCTTTCGGTACTCCACCTCGTAGCCATCGGTAGTGTCCTCGGCGCGGATGGTGGTCTCACGGGTAACGCGGCGGAAGGCATTGCGCTCTGCCAGATCGAGGTCACCGGTGGTGGGCGTCGCCTCCGGCGTGGCCGGGGCGTCGTTATCGCGAAAGGCGCGGGCGAGGAGATCGTCGTTATTATGCTGGGAAAATTCGGTCATACTACCTTTCATTTTTGCATGTTGCGGCCGAAAGCGGGAATTTCGGATTCTTAGCTGGGTGGACAAGGCGATACAATGGCGGGCATGAACGTTAAGGACACTGGGGTGAAGCAGAATACCGAGATGCAGGCCATTGGCCTCAATTTCGAGCGCTGGCAGGATGCGGTCGAGGCGGCCATCGCCAGCGACCGCTTAGCCGTTACCGGTGAGGTGCGCGGTGGCCAGCTCATTCAGTTCACCGATCCGTCGGGCGCGCAGCTTAATATCCTCGCGGTAGAGCCTTTTGCCACCTTCATCGGCTTCGATGCCGTCACGCAAGGGTTTGCCCACGTGGAGATGGTCAACGATGTCCTGGCCCTGCTGGAAATCATCGATCCTTTCGGCACCACCATCGCCCAGGCCACCGCAAACCTGGCGCAGGGGCCTATGCTTGTCGACGAACCCTTGCAGCAGTGGCAGCAAATTTCCCTAACCGCCATGGGGCTGGATGTGCGCACCTACGATTCCGCCGCTGCCTATGAGGCGGCCGAGGGCGAGTTCCCCGCGCTCTTCGAATCCGCGGGGGCCAAGGTTATTTCCTCCGGCTCCGGTGCCAAGGTCCCGACCCCTGCCGCCTCCTTTGCCGCACGCGTCATGGAATCTGAGTGGCGCACCAACGAGCTGACCGGGGAGAAATTCGCTCACCTCGTCATGGATGGCCTATTCCCCTTCGACCTCTGCCTGCCAGTGGGAGCCGGCGAGCTGCCGGCGAAGGACTCTATCGTGGCCGGTACCGCGATGCTTACGGCGTCTATTGAGCTGCCCAGCGGCGGTTGCGGCGATGGCGCTGGCTGCGGTTGTGGCTCCGGTGGCTGCGGCTGCGGCAGCCATTAGAACGGATATAAAGGCCTGGTGAAATAGCTGTGTGGATGCCCTTCCCTGAAAATGCGAGGAACCGGCGGGTAATGGTTCTCGTGCTGATCCTGGTGGGATCAGTGGCGGTTGTGGCAACCCTGAAAGTCTCCGGGGTTTTCATTGCAGCGCTGCTCATCGCGGCGGCACTGCTTATGCTGCATACCCGGCCGGATGCCTCGGAGCAGGCAGCACTGCGCAGTTCTATTCGCCTTTCGGCGGAAGACATCGAAGACGTCCTGGCGGAATACGAGGACTTCCGCTCCTCCGCGGCCGCCGAAAAAATGGCGGACCGCACGCTCTACCGGCCGGCGCTTTTAGATTTGGATTGTTCCGACCCCACCATCCAAGCCTTCCATTACGAGCTTTCCGGCGCCCGGCGGTTCCTGCGTCGGTTGAACTTGCGCGTTAATGCGGAAGAAATTAGCACCAACGAGTTGGAATCTTTGCTCAGGGTCACCGATGAGCGCGCCCGCGAACTGAAAGAAACGTGGTTGTCTGCCCGCCGTGCTGCCTTCGCGCTCGGGCCGAAGTATGAAAAGAACGAAGTAGAAAATCGCGCGCTGCGCCGCCAAGAACTCGAAGAGCAAGCCTTCGAGGAAGGCGAAGGGCGCAGCGCCTAAACACTAGCCAGACACGAGGCGGTCTACAGCGAGGTCTCGCCGGTAGCGACGATCGCGGAAGGTCCGGTCAAGCGCGAGCCGCCCTCGTAAATATCGACGATAACTTCCCCGCCCGGTACGTGTACGTGCACGGTGCCGTGGGGGGTGCTGGTGTGGTCAACGGCGGCGTCGGCAAGCGCGGCGGTCGCTGCCGCCACAGTGCCGGTGCCGCAGGAGCGAGTCTCTCCTACTCCGCGCTCGAAGACACGCATGTGCACGTGGCCGTCGCACAGTGGAGTCACCAGCTCGACGTTTACGCCATCCGGGAAGAAAGCCGCATCGACAACGGGTTGCTCCAGCGTCTTTGCCGCGAGCTCCTTAGCCTCCAGCCCCGGCAACACGGCCGCCAGGTGGGGATTTCCCATGTCTACGCCCAAACCGGCATATTTTTCCCCCGCCATGGATGCGGTGGACACGCCAATTACTTCGGCCGGGCCCATCTCCACCGTGACCTCGGCCGCGTGTGCATCACACGAATGGACAGTAACGAGCTTGGCGCCCGCCCGAGTGCCGATGGTGAACTTATCTTCGTCCACTAGGCCTCGCGAGCGCAGCCAGTGGGCGAATACGCGGGTGCCGTTGCCGCACATTTCGGCCACGGAGCCATCGGCATTGCGGTAATCCATGAACCAATCATAGGGCGCAATGCCCTCGGCCAGTTCGGCGATTTCACCTGCTGCGAGCAAAGCATCGGCGCGCACGACGCGCAGCAAACCATCGCCTCCGATACCGGCGCGACGATCGCACAGCGCCGCTACGCGCTCGGGACTAAGCGGCGTGGCAGCCGCGTGGTCTTCCACGATGACGAAGTCATTTTCAGTTCCATGACCCTTGGCAAATTTCATGTTCCCTACCCTAGCGCGCGCAACGCCTGGGCGGCCGTATCGCCTGCAGCATCCAGCCATGTAATGCGCTTATCGCGGTTGAACCAGGAGCGCTGACGGCGCACATACCGCCGCGTCCCGGTAATGGTGCGCTCTACCGCCTCATCCCACGTGAGTTCGCCGCGCTGGGCTTGAAATACCTGGGCATAGCCGATGGCGCGGCCAGCGGTGGAATCAGCCACCAAGCCTTGTCCTTGGAGATTCTCCACTTCCTCGATAAGCCCACGCTCAAACATTTGGCGGGTGCGCAGCTCAATGCGCGGATTCAACCAGTCCGCGGTGGTGCGCAGCCCCAAGAGGCTGGTTCCCCACCGCGGCGGGGCGTCCTTCGGCGGCTGGCTGGCCTTATAAGGCTTGCCGGTTAGTTCAATGACCTCGAGCGCGCGGACAGTACGGCGTGGGTCCTTATCTTCAATAATGGCGGCCGCGGCCGGATCCACCTGCGCCAGCTCCTCATGCAACGCGTCCGTGCCGATTTCTACGCGCCGCGCCTCGTACTTGGCGCGCACGGCAGGGTCGGTGGGTGGGAACTGCCAGTCGTCGACAAGCGCTTGGGCATAGAGCATGGAGCCACCGACCAGAATAGGCGTTTTGCCGCGGTCCATGATACCTTCCACGTCCGCGATAGCATCGCGCTGGTAGCGCGCCACGGAAGCGGTCTCGGTCACCTCCCACACATCGAGCTGATGGTGCGGGATCCCCTCGCGCTCGGCCGGGGTGAGCTTGGCGGTGCCAATATCCATGCCGCGATATAACTGCATGGAATCGACGTTGACCACCTCTCCGTCTAGTTCATGCGCAAGCGCCAGACCTAAGGCAGATTTTCCGGAGGCGGTGGGACCAAAGACTGCAATCGGGTGCATTAGACCTCCCATCCTGCGACATAGCGGCCAACGCCCAAGGTGGCATCGGTGGCCAAAAGCTGTGCTTTCTTTGGCCGCAAGCCCGCCAATTCCTCCCACAGTGCGGGTTCTATGACGCCGCGCTGGGAAAGCCACTTACCTGCCCTGCTTGCCGACGCCCCCATCAGCACCTCCTCGCACCACTCGTGCGCCGCCTGGGCGTCTGGAACAAGCGACAAGGGGGCGCGATCGGTTAGGCCTGCACTGCCATCTGCCACGACGATGGTCAGCGCCGCTGGATCCGGCTGGCCGATAGCCTCCCGACTACCGCGGACGCTAAGCTGCGGCACGCTGTGTAGTACGTAGCGCGCCATTATCTCGGGCAAAAAATTGCCGCCGCCCAGGTCCGTGGCTGCTCCCCAGGCCTGTAAACTGCCGGTATGGGCGGTATACCAGCGCTGGTCTTGGCTGCCAACGATATCCACGGCTGTGATACCGGCCGCGGCAGCCTCCACCGCAAGGGAGCGAGCAGCGGCGAGCAGTGCGCGAGAGGTAGCGTCATGAGCGGAAAGCTCCACGGCCAGCGCTGGTGAGGCTGGCATTACCATGAGATTGAACATTATTTCTCCATACTATCTACCCAAGTGGAGGTAATTAAATAGAATCTGGGCGCGCGCGAGATATTCGCGGTAATGTATCCAATGATTTTATCCGGCAGCCGTGACGCGCGGCGATCTATGCATAGGAGGGCTTGTCATGTCTCCCATCCCTACCCCAGGTTCCATGCCCAAGAAGGGCCCTCGCCCCACTGCAAAGCCTGTTCCCGTGCAGGCACCAAGCAAGAATGACCCGGCCAAATGGGGCCGCGTCGACGCGGATGGTTCCGTCTTCGTTTCCGCTCCGGAGGGCGAACGCAAGATTGGCGAATGGCAGGCCGGCACTCCCGAGGCGGGTCTGCAGCACTATGGCGCGCGCTACGACGATCTCTCCACCGAAATTGAACTGCTCGAGGCTCGCCTGCGCGCCAACCCCAGTGAGGCCGCTGGCATCAAGAAGACCGCAGCGCAATTACGCGAAACCCTGCCTACCGCTGCGGTTATCGGTGATATCGCAGCACTTGACCGCCGCCTTGTTGCCGTCATTGAGCACTCGGTAGAAGCCGGCGAGCAGGCGCAGGCCGATAAGGAGCGTCGCCGCGAGGAAGCTATTGCTGCCAAGGAGAAGCTGGCGGCGGAAGCAGAAGAGATTGCCGAAAACTCCACCGAATGGAAGGCCGCCGGTGACCGCATCCGCGCCATCTTGGAAGAGTGGAAGCAGATTAAGGGCATTGATCGCAAGACCGACGATGCCCTGTGGAAGCGCTACTCCCGCGCCCGCGACTCCTTCAACCGTCGTCGGGGCTCCCACTTTGCCGAGCTGGACCGCGCCCGTGCGGTTGCCCGCAAGAAGAAGGAAGAACTCGTCGAGCGTGCCGAGGCCATCCAGGATTCCACCGAGTGGGGCCCCACCGCCCGCGCCTACCGCGATTTGATGACCGAGTGGAAGGCCGCCGGCCGCGCCCCGCGCGACGTGGACGATAAGCTTTGGGCCCGCTTCCGCGCCGCCCAGGACAAGTTCTTCAATGCCCGCAATGCCGTCAATGACGAGCGCGACCGCGAGTTTGCAGAAAATGCCAAGGCCAAGGACGCCTTGATTGCGGAATACGACGGCCAGATCGACCCGTCCAAGAGCATCGAGGGTGCGAAAGCCAAGCTGCGCGAGCTGCAGGAAAAGTGGGAAGAGGTAGGGTTCGTTCCCCGCAAGCAAGTACGCGAGTACGAGTCCAAGATTGAGGCGTTGGAGCAGCGCGTCACCGAGGCTGAAAAGTCCGAGTGGCGCCGCACCGACCCTGAGGCGCAAGCACGCGTGGCGCAGTTCCAGGCTAAGGTCGATGAGTTTAACTCTCAGGCCGAGGCAGCTGAGGCCAAGGGCAATGCGAAAAAGGCCGCTGATCTGCGCGCACAGGCCGAGCAGTGGCAGGCTTTTGCCGACGCCGCCGCTAACGCCGTCAACGATAAGTAGTGCACCTCGTCCACATTGCGCGTCCACCGCGGCCGCCGCACGCATCTCCCGTTGACGCACGGCCCAGCGAACCAGCGGATTGCATTCGCAGCTTCGTCTTTTGGGCCAATTTGGCGGCCCAAGAAGCAAGCGGCGATGCCGCGGCATCGACGTCACCGGGCCGCGTGGTCCAGCGCCTGCAGGGTTCTAGCGAATCACAGACCCATCTCTTTGCCGTAGTGGACGGCGACTCCACCCTGGGCGAGGTCTCTGAGCTTGGGCTGCCGCTAATACCTGCGGTGGAGCCCAGCCCAGAGCTGGACTACCTCGGATTCATCCACCTCAGCCTGCCGCTTTTAGAAGAGCGCGAAACCGCCGAGATCGAATGCGTGCTGTGCGATCTGCCTCTCCCTGGGCAAGAACTCGAGGAGGAAGGGCAGAAAGTAGCCGAGTGGATGGGCATAAAGGCGCTGGAGCTTGCCCGGAAGCTCGGCCGCACCATTGCGCACGTCGGTCTTCTGCATCCACCGGGGACGGACCCAGACTACGATGTCATGGGAAGCGTCTACCGCCAGCTGGGGTTTAAGCACCGGCATGCAGAACACCAACTCGTGATGGACATCCCCGAAAGCCCCGTGGCGGCACTCCTTCCAGCGGGAATCACCTCGCAAGCGTGGGCTGATTACGACATCCCAGAAAGCCACCTCGACGAGGTCATGCGGCTGCTTACCCTAGCCTCCCAAGACGCGGAGACCGGGGATTTGACGGTGGAGCCCATCGTCTGGACTCGCACGCGGTTGCGCGAAGCCCACAGCCGGCTGCGTTCTCGCCGCGGACATACGTTACTTATCGCACTCACCAGCGAAGAGGGGAAAATCCTCGCGCTGGCAGAAGTAGCCAGGCACGAGGATGCGAATCCTGAGGTAGCCGAGTGGACTTTGACCGTCACCGATCGTCCGCACCGGCGCCGCGGACTCGCGCAATTAGCCAAGCTCACAGCGCTTCACGCCGTTGCACGCCATTGGCCACAAGTACGTCGTTGCTACGGCTCCGTGGCGGACAAAGACGAAGCGATGAATGCCATCTACCGTAGATTGGGTGCCCGAGAGCTTTCCCGCTCTTGTGCATGGGAGTTGCGATTGCGAGACTAGAGCCGCAGGCGTCACAGATAAAGGCGCGGCGGCGCGCTTTTTACTCGCCGCGTTGGGCGCGGTGACGCTCAGCAGCTTGCTTGCGGCGATTATCCACAATTGGCACCTGCCGCGGCGCCGCGTTAATAGCAGGTTGGAATTCGCCCACCTCATCGAGCTGTCCCGCGGTGGCACGCACTTGAGCCTCGGCAGCCTTTTGCTCTGGGCTGCGGCGCAACGCCACTAAGCAATAGGCCAAAAATGCTAGGAAGGTAGCCAGCATTCCTACCCACATTCCCAGCGATGCCCCGTCAGCGGTAGACCCGCGGAACCAGAAACCCCACAGGTTGGCAAAGAAGGACACAGTCACCAGCATCCAAGCGACAAGTCCAGGCGTAGCTCGGCGGGTAAACAGTGTCACCGGGGTGAGAACGCCCAATCCAAGGAGAGCGAGCCACGCGGAGACGGTTTCCATGAGGGATATTCTGACTCCGCTGGACGTGGTACCGAAGGTCAACGCTTCCCAACCGTGTGAGGGGCCGGCGTAGGGCAAAACCAGGTAGAGGATATAAGCCACCACCGCGATGCACAGTGTGACTTTGTGGCCGCCGAGGTCCATTGTTTGTGCTGCGCGGCGCTCCGCGGTAGCTGCTTTCTGGGCGGCGGTGGTGGGCTTTTCCTCAGTCATGGGTCCCTAGCCTACTCCCCTCTTAGCAACCGCAAGAATCGCCGGATTCAGCGGCCGCTGGCTTTCCAATAGACGGCAATCCCAGACCCACGCCGATGGGCGCCGTCGTCGGGGTCTCACCGGCGGCCGACATGTCGCCGGCCTTGGTGCGGGTGTGGGAGGTAACGGCGGCGTCGGCAAGCAAGAAGAAAGAACCCGCACCGGTGACCTGAGTATGGACCACATCGCCCGGGCGAATCGCGGTGGAGATGTCCGCGCCGTCAGAATCAACCGGGGTGAAGTGCACCAAGCGCCCATCACGAGCGCGACCAGTCATGCGGTGGGTCTCATCGTTCTTGCGGCCGCCCTCTGCCTGGACCAAAAGTTCAACGTCTGTGCCGATGAGCTTCTTGTTCTCCTCGGCCTGGATGCTATCTTGCAAAGCAACGAGGCGCTCGAAGCGATCTTGGACGACGTCCTTGGGAATCTGGTCCTCCATTTCCGCGGCCGGGGTGCCTGGGCGCGGCGAATACTGGAAGGTAAAGGCAGAGGCAAAGCGGGCGCGGCGCACCAATTCCATCGTGTCTTGGAAGTCTTCCTCGGTCTCGCCTGGGAAGCCCACGATGATATCCGTGGTAATCGCGGCGTGCGGAATCTTCTCCCGTACCTCATCCAAAATCCGCAGGAATTTCTTCGTGCGGTAGGAACGGCGCATGTCCTTGAGAACCTTGTCGGAGCCGGACTGCAGCGGCATGTGCAACTGCGGGCACACGGACGGGGTCTCCGCCATGGCGTCGATAACGTCAGAAGTAAACTCCGCCGGGTGCGGGGAGGTAAACCGCAGGCGCTCAAGGCCTTCGATCTTGCCTACCTCGCGCAGCAGCTTAGAGAAAGCGAAGCGGTCGCGCGGCATCTCCGGATCGGCGAAATTAACGCCATAGGCATTAACGTTTTGTCCCAGCAAGGTGACCTCAGATACGCCCTGATCCACCAGCGCTTGGACTTCGGCCAAAATGTCGCCCGGCCGACGGTCCTCTTCTTTACCGCGCAGGGAAGGAACGATGCAGAAGGTACAGGTGTTATTGCAGCCTACTGAAACAGAAACCCAGCCGGCATAGGCAGACTCACGCTTGGCCGGCAAGACGGACGGAAACGCCTCGAGGGAATCGACAATCTCCACTTGGGCTTCATCGTTGTGGCGAGCGCGCTCTAGCAGGGTCGGAAGAGCCGCCATGTTGTGGGTGCCAAAGACGGCATCGACCCACGGTGCATTATCAAGGACAGTGTCCTTGTCCTTTTGCGCCAGGCAACCGCCCACGGCAATCTGCATGCCTGGGTGGTTTTCCTTGGTTTTCTTCAAAGCGCCCAAGGTGCCATAGAGCCGCTTATCGGCATTCTCACGCACGGCGCAGGTATTAAAGACGATAAGGTCTGGCTCTACACCTTCGCCGGCGGCCGAGTAGCCTGCCTCCTCCAAAAGGCCAGAGATGCGCTCGGAATCATGCACATTCATCTGGCATCCGAAGGTTCGGACTTCATAAGTACGGGTATCTGCGATTGTCTGCTCCACGTCGGCATAGTTTAGCCATGTAGTTAGGCATCTCATAACTGCCGGACTTGGCCATTCCGGCGCTACCCTTCCTTGGCCGTATCAGTCCTCTGCGCGCAGTTCCGCGCACCGCGCGTCAAGCGCTGCGATTGCGATCTGCAATGACATTCCTTCATTGAAGCCGCGGCGTGCCAGCACACCCACGATGCGGCGTAGGGCCTTGTCGCGCTCCTTGCGATCCGGCGGGACAGTCTTAATGGAGCGAGCCTTCTTTTCCGCAAGGGCCTGCGCCATGGCTTGTTCATCGGCAGGGTCAATTTGCTCGAGGGCCTCAGCACGGTCGGCCTCGCTCACGCCCTTTTCCCGCAATTCCCTGTTGAGAACCGAGCTGGACTTGCCGCGCCGCTTATGCCGTTGGCGCACCCACTCGTGTGCAAAGGCTGCGTCATTCACCAGCCCCGCGTGGGCTAAATCATCTAGCACGTCCTCAACGACATCTGGCTCAAACTCGGCCTTTACCAGACGATCATAGAGCTCTTTCCGGGACCTAGAACGCTGATCCAAAAGGCCCAGCGCCCGAGAGCGGACCTTGGCCTTGGCTTCCTCTGCCTCTCGATCAAAAAGCCCGCCCCCAGCTGCTCCATTCTCATAGGCCTCGAGGGCCTGACGGAGTTGGGCGAGCTTTTCGGGGGCGGGCTGATTCATGATGCAGATTCAAATGGTACGCGGTGTGCGGGTGCGGGTTAGACGATTCTAGTCGTCGTCAAAATCGACGTTTGGAACGAGATCAACGGACTCATCGGTCAATGGGTCATCGGCGCCAGGAACATCCATCGCGGCAGCCTCTTCACCCTCGGCCGCAGCCTCGCCGATGCCAAGCTTCTGGAAAATCTTCTGCTCGATTTCATTGGCAAGGTCCGGATTATCCTTCAGGAAATTACGCGCCTTCTCCTTACCCTGGCCCAGCTGGTCGCCTTCGTAGGTAAACCAGGACCCGGACTTGCGGATGAAGCCGTTTTCGACGCCAAGGTCGATGATGGACGACTCGCGAGAGATGCCTTCGCCATACATGATGTCGAACTCGGCAATCTTAAATGGTGGCGAGACCTTGTTTTTTACTACCTTGAGCTTGGTGCGGTTACCGATGGCATCCTGGCCATCTTTTAAGGTCTGGATGCGGCGGATATCGCAGCGCACGGAAGAGTAGAACTTGAGCGCCTTACCACCGGTGGTGGTCTCTGGCGAGCCGAACATCACGCCAATCTTTTCGCGCAGCTGGTTAATGAAGATAGCGGTGGTACCGGAGTTGTACAGGGCACCGGTCATCTTGCGCAGCGCCTGCGACATCAGGCGGGCCTGGAGGCCGACGTGGCTATCGCCCATTTCACCTTCAATTTCCGCCTTCGGGGTAAGTGCAGCAACGGAGTCAACGACAATGATGTCAATTGCGCCAGAGCGTACCAGCATATCGGCGATCTCCAAGGCCTGTTCGCCGGTATCTGGCTGGGAAACCAAAAGGTTATCGGTATCCACGCCAAGCAGGCGAGCATACTGCGGGTCGAGCGCGTGCTCGGCGTCAATAAACGCGGCAATGCCGCCGTCCTTTTGTGCAGATGCAATGGCGTGCAGCGCAACAGTGGTCTTACCAGAAGACTCCGGGCCATAAATTTCTACGATGCGCCCGCGCGGGAAACCACCAATACCCAGAGCAACATCGATTGCGGTATTACCGGAAGAAATGGCCTTAATCGGTGGGCGGTTGTCATCACCCAGGCGCATCACAGCGCCTTTGCCGTAATCCTTCTCAATCATGGCCATTGCGGCATCGAGGGCCTTTTGGCGGTCATCTCCCTTAGAGGCGGCAGAAGAAGACTTCTTTTTGGTTGCCATTAACTTTCATCCTTATCTTTAACGACGATGTACTAACGCATTATTAGACTGCCGTGGAACTCAAACGGTTCCCTCCGTCAACGCCATCCCACTGTAGACGACTGCATCGACACCTCCGCCATATTACATACATCTGTTCGAATTTTGAAAGTGAACACGCCAGTCCGCCAAATTCGACGGCGCTATAAAGTAGGGTAATCGACCCCCAACCTGCGCTCCTTCGGTACATCAAAGTCATCGCACAGGCTCAGCCAGACGCGACGCGGATCGACGCCGCGTTCGATAAGCTCATCGGGCGTTGCCCCGAGGTCGGGCAAGACATGGGAGTGACTAATCCACTTTCCCTTAGACTCGCCAAATTCGTCCACAATGAGCTGGTGATACTCAGTCAATCGCATGCGCGCCATCCTACTCAGCACTAAAGCACGGGCGCCAGCGGTCCAGAAAGTGTCGATTGGGAGCCCGCCGCAATGGCCCCACCTCACAATTATCAGCCTCAGATGAACACCGTTCAAAACCCTCAATTGTCTGCAGTTTTCATGCAGTGCTAACCTCTTGAACATGAAAAAGAACTCTCTGGCAACGACCATTGCCTATGTTGCCGTGTTTACCGCTCTCGTCATCGTCCTTGCCTTCGTGTCCATTCCCATCGGTTCGGCCGGCGTGCCCATCGTGTTGCAAAACGCAGCGCTGATCCTCGCCGGCCTTATTTTGGGTAGCAAGCGCGGCGGTTACGTGGGACTCCTCTTTTTGTTCCTGGGCCTTGCCCTCCCAGTTTTAGCAGGTGGCGGTACCACGCTGCGTGCCTTGGCAGGCCCAACCGCGGGCTACATCATCGGCTATGTTCTCTCGCCAGCGGTTGCAGGTGCAATTGCCTACCGCTCCCCTAAGAACAAGGGTGGCATGGCGGTCATACTTGCCATCGCTGCCATTGTCGGCCTTGCCGTCCAATACATCTGCGGCGCCTTTGGTCTCATGATCCGCTCTGGCTTGGAAATTGGGCCAGCCTTCGCAGCCCAATTGCCCTTCATCCCTGTCGATGCCGGAAAGCTTGTCGTTGCCGTCATCATCGCTCTCGGTGTTCACTCGGCCTTCCCCGATCTGATGGGACGAAAGGCCGCCTAGTGCCCACGATCGAATTTTCCTCGGTTTCGGTAGCTTTTGATGACACCGTGGTGCTCGAGGACATTAACCTCACCCTCACCGAACAACGCATTGGCATCATCGGCCAGAATGGTGGCGGAAAATCCACCTTGACCAGGCTCATTAATGGGTTGGGCGAGCCTAGTGCCGGTACGGTGACGGTGGACCAGATGGACGTCGCCAAGCAGGGCAAAAAGGTGCGCGAAAAGGTGGGCTTTGTCTTTTCGGATGCCGAAAACCAGATTGTCATGCCCAATGTGCGCGATGACGTCGCCTTTTCGCTCCGCCGTTTTAAGCTGCCCAAACACGAGCGCCTCGCCCGCGTGGATGCTGCCCTCGAGCGCTTCGGACTCGCCGAATTTGCTGAGCGCTCACCGCATACGCTCTCCGGCGGACAAAAGCAGCTCCTCGCGCTGGCAGCGGTCATGGTCATCGACCCGATTCTCATCATCGCTGATGAGCCCACTACCCTGCTGGATCTGCGTAACCGCGATCGAATCAAAAGAGAATTCGCGCGATTGGAACAGCAACTAATTGTGGTGACGCACGATCTGGAATTTCTGCGCGATTTTAATCGGGTCATTTGCATCGATGACCACCGCATCGCCGCGGATGGCCGACCGGCGGAGGTCATAGATTTTTACCAAGACCTCATGGCCCAGCGGCCGCTGTAGGGAGAATTGTCATGCAACGACGCACGAATCTCCCACTTTCCGTCTATGTTGATGGCACCAGTTTTGTTCATCGCATCAAACCCAGTTGGAAGATCGCATTCCTCTTAGTCTTTATCCTTGTTACCAGCATCTTTTTCAAGTCCATTCCGTGGGCAGCAGGCGGGGTCATCTTCGTTGTCATCCTTTATGCTTGCGCTCGGATCCCACTGGGCATTGCGTGGAGTCAAATCTGGCCGCCTCTCTTTTTCCTAGTCCCGTTGGCAGGCTTTCAATGGTGGGCAAAGGACTTCGACTATGCGGCGGTGATGTTCCTCAATGTCTTCGCCGCTATGATGGCTGCCTTCTTGCTCACGCTGACCTCCACGGTAGATGAAATCATGGAGTCGCTGGAAGAGTCGCTGCAGCCCCTAAAGCGACTAGGAATACCGGTAGAAAACATCAGCTTGGCTATGTCACTGACTATTCGGCTCATCCCGCTGATGTTTGAAACCGTCTATGAAGTCCTAGATGCCCGCAAAGCGCGCGGTGCCGGGATGTCCCCGCTGGCGTTTGGCACCCCCGTTATTATTCGCTCCATCCGGCGAGCGCGCGCGATGGGGGAAGCGTTGCAGGCCCGCGGCGTCGGTGACTAGCAGCGTAAGTTATCGCCTCCCTTGCACCACCAAATGATGGCCAAGGGAGGCGATAACTTTTTAAAAGACAGTCGAGGGTTTTACTCCCCACGCAACTCACGCAGACGGGCCTGTACAGCATCGTTGTTGGCACTGCCTGGCTGGGCAGCGCTGTCGGCAGCAGAGCCAGAAGCTTTATTGCCCTCAATGGCCTGAGCCTTATTGGCTTCCACGGACTTAGAGGAGTTCATTTCACTGCGAATCTGCTCCAAGCGGGAATGACCGGCCATCTGTATGCCCGCCTGCTGAACCTCGGCCATGCGGTTTTCCACGGAGTTCTCAGCAAGCTCGGCCTGGCCTAGCGCCTTGGAGTAACGGCGCTCAATCTTATCGCGCACAGCATCCAGAGACGGCGTATTGCCATTGGCAGTTAGCTCGTTCATGGAGTTCAAAGACTCAGAGACCTTTTCCTGCATTTTTGCCTGCTCCAGCTGGGAAAGCAGCTTGGAGCGCTCATTGACCTTTTCGCGCAGCGCGGCGTTATTACGCTGAACCGCATTCTTGGCCTTTTCTGCCTGCTGTAGTGCCTGGTCGTGCAGCTTCTTGGTATCCTCCACGGACTCCTCAGCCGTAACCAGCTGGGCGGCGAAGGCCTCTGCCGCGTTCTCGTATTCCACGGCCTTATTTTCATCGCCCTTAGCACGGGCCTGATCAGCCAATTCCAGAGCCTGGCGAGCATTGCCCTGCAGCTTTTCTACCTCTGCCAAGCGGCGGTTAAGCTGCATTTCCAGCTGACGCTGGTTACCAATCACGGCGGCCGCCTGCTGAGACAGCTCCTGGTGCTGGCGCTGAGCATCCTCAATAGCCTGCTCGATCTGCACCTTCGGATCGGCGTTTTCCTCGATCTTATTATCGAAGAGTGCCATCAGGTACTTCCAGCCCTTAACAAATGGGTTCGCCATGGTGTGCTTCAACCTTTCTAGGTTAAAAATGTGCGTAATGTTCTGCTGTTTATACTAGCGAAGCGCTGTTTCCACCGCTTGCACTCCCCGCGGTCGCGGGCGCTTGCCGACGCCCCCTTAACCACCACAGCCAACCCTCCTCGCGAGAGAATAGGCCGGCTGTTGACATAGACCGCTGTGTGCTAGAGCTCTGATGCGGCAGGTGCCGTATGGGCTAGCTCCTCATCCATAGAGGGCAGGGCCATGTAACCGGCTGCTTCAATCAATACGTCAGAGACCGAGCAATCTAGCGCGTGGCACACAGACGCAAGGAGCTCAGAGGAGACCTCCTTGCGACCGCGTTCGAGCTCTGAAAGGTAACCCGGCGACACGCGGGCCACCCCGGCCAATTCGCGCAGGGTCACTCCCTTGTCCGCGCGGAAGGCTCGCAGAGTCAATCCAAGTGCTTCACGCAAGAGCGGCTCGGGAGTACGCGCAGTGGTGGGCGCTGCTGATGCGGAGGCGCCAGTTACCGAGTGTTCGAGGACTGCAGTTGAAGTGTTCATCACTATGGTCAACGCCCCTTATCTCATTATTGTTCCCGCGGTAGCGGGTTTTCTTCCAAAATTGTGTCGAGGAGCCGCAAAGAGGCTGCAACCGTGGCTTCCCTGATTCCATTTCGCCCTGTACCCAACCCGGATAGTAATTGGGAGAAAGCAACCCTACCGGGCGAGTAGATTCCGATATAGACCGTGCCCGCCGGTTTGCCTTCCTGTAGGTCTGGTCCGGCCACTCCAGTAAGGCCTATCCCCCAGTCCGCTGCAGTTTCTGCCACCGCAGCGCGCGCCATAGCAATGGCAGTCTCCTCAGAAACGACACCGGCAGCCTCAATTTCGGCCACAGGTTGGTGCAAGAAGTGGGATTTAACCTCGGTGGCATAGGTAACCAACCCGCCACGCAACACAGCCGATGCCCCAGGAACTGACGCCACCGTAGCACTGGCCAACCCAGCCGTTAAAGACTCACAGAAGGACAAGGTTTCACCGCGCTCGGTGAGACCGGATACAAGCCTGGCCGCAGTAGTATTAATGGAAGACCACCTAGCTATTCTGCTTCTTGCCGTCAATGAGGTACTGGACGCCGGTAACTAAGG
Organism: Corynebacterium sp. KPL4072; assembly: GCF_037908395.1. Classification (NCBI taxonomy): domain Bacteria; kingdom Bacillati; phylum Actinomycetota; class Actinomycetes; order Mycobacteriales; family Corynebacteriaceae; genus Corynebacterium; species Corynebacterium sp. KPL4072. The sequence continues at coordinate 318,983 of NZ_JBBMGE010000001.1, read as the reverse complement.
TCACCACTGCAGCCAACAGCATCACTAGGAAGGTAGGAACGTTCATCCACTCCGGCAACGGCCACAGATACAGCCCGACTGCCAAGGATTGCAATACAGTCTTCAGTTTGCCGCCCTTCGAAGCAGGTACCACCTTGCCGCGGCGCAACAACACCATACGCCAGATGGTGATACCGAACTCACGGATGAGAATGACCACGGTAATCCACACTGGCAGCACCCCGATGATGTTGAGGCATACCAGTGCGGTAGTCATAAGCGCTTTGTCCGCGATGGGATCAGCAATCTTGCCAAAATTGGTGATAAGGCCACGGGCACGTGCGATGTCCCCGTCGAGCTTATCTGTGAGCATTAAGGCCGTGAATAGGCCAAAAGCCCACCATTCATGGCCGGCAATGACCAGCCATGCGAAAACCGGAATGAAAAGAATGCGCAGGCTGGTGAGAATATTTGGCAGGTTCCAATTGGACACCTGCGGATTCACATCCGAGGATTGCGCTGACTGTGTTCCGGGTTGATTCACGTTATACATACTACCTGTTAGCACCAAGCACCTGCGCTTGGATGCCCCTGCATTTTAAAATGCGAAGCATGAAGTATTTTGCTGTTAGCTACGACTACAACCCCAATAATCCTGAGATTGCTAAGGCTCGCCCCGCGCACCGCGAGTTTACCGCGCAACTTTTTGAGGAGGGCACCATCATTGCCACCGGCCCCTTGACGGACTCCAAGGGCGGCGCACTCATCATTGTGGGGCTGGCCGACGACGCCGTGGTCGCCGACGCCATCGCCCTCATGGACAAAGACCCCTTCTACCAAGCCGGCTGCATCACCGGCCGCAGCTTCCGCGAATGGAATCCCGTAAACGCCCGCTTCTAGTGTGGTAGCTCTTCCTTGGGCAGGTCTTCGGCCTTGCCCAAGAATTCGCCCTTCTTGTTCCGGACGATCTTATTGCCCTCCTCGTCCCAGTCGAAGTGATTGTGCGATACCGGTACTCCGCCTTGGTTCTCATCGCGTTTGTTTTTAATAATCGAGGCGATAACCGTAATAACCAGGACGCCCACGATCACGATAAGTGAGGTGATGGTGGAAAATTCTGGGATCGACTCCACGTTCTCGCCGCCGTTGACAAACGGCAAGTTATTCTCATGCAGCGCATGGAACATGAGCTTTACACCGATGAAGCCCAAAATGATGCCCAAACCATAGGGCAGGTACACCAAGCGGTCCAGTAGGCCATCCAGCAGGAAATACATCTGGCGCAATCCCATGAGGGAGAAAGCATTCGTGGTAAAGACCAAGAACGCTTCCGAGGTAATACCGTAAATGGCCGGAATGGAGTCGAAGGCAAACATCACGTCGATAAGGCCGATGGACACCAACGCAATAAAAAGCGGGGTGAACGCGAATTTACGCTTGCCCGAAGAATCTTCCACGCGGTGCGTAAGCTTATCGCCGTGGTAGCGCGGGGTGACGTGGACTACCTTGCGGATCAGCTTGATGATGCCCATGTCATTGGGATCGGTTTCGGGGGCGTCCCGAATCTCGTCGACGATGAGCTTGATCGCTGTGTAGATGAGAAATATCGCGAATAGGTAGAAGATATCGGACCATGCCGCGATGACCGCAGCACCCAAAAGGATAAACACCAGGCGGCATGCCAAGGCAATAACGATACCGATGAGCAATACCTTTTGCTGGTACTTACGCGGGATCTTGAAGGCGCCCATGATAAGCGCGAAAACAAAGAGGTTATCTACGGATAGCGCCTTCTCTGTCACGTAACCCGTGAGGTATTGGATGCCGTGCTCGTGGTCCCATACGGCCCACACACCGGCACCAAAAAGTAAAGCGATACCGACATAGAATAGGGTCCAGAACCCGGATTCCTTCAGCGTCGGCTCGTGCGGGGTGCGCACGTGGGAGTAGAAATCAAAAACAAAGAATCCAAGAATGACGACGATGGAAATCGCCCAGATCCACAATGGCACATGCATTGGTACATCCCTCCGGTCGAAGATACAACAAAGTGACCGGAGGTCTCCCCCGCCCGGCTAGATAGCTGCAGCCGGGCCGGCACGACCGGGAGCATAACGCTTCCGTGCTGACGATCGGTGCCGAAGGATGGGGTACTCCCCTCCAAGACCCGTCCAACTTTACACGATCTTAGAAGGCACCTGTCGAAGGGTTATACGTTGCCTGGACGGTACGAGTGTCGCCAGCATCGCCCTGCGGGGAGGAATCGGAGCCTGCGGAGGAGGCGTCGGAAGTAGCGGCAGCTTCGTCCTCCTCTTGCTGTTGCATCTCCTCCTGAATTTCCTTTGGCGCCTCGGCAGGGTCGGCGCCCTTGATCATCCAAATGATGGTATCGAGCTCTTCCGGCTTCACTAGGACCTCGCGGGCCTTGGAGCCCTCGGACGGTCCGACGACGCCACGAGATTCCATCAGGTCCATCAGACGACCGGCCTTGGCAAAACCGATGCGCAGCTTGCGCTGCAGCATCGAGGTCGAGCCCAACTGGGCGGTGACCACCAGCTCGACGGCTTCGAGGAGGTCGTCCATGTCCTTGCCAATTTCCTCATCGATTTCCTGCTTGGCCTCGGATTGCTTCTCTTCAGTCACGCCCTCGGTGTAGTTCGGCGCGGCCTGCGACTTGGCGGCATCGACAACCGCCATAACCTCATCATCTGAGACGAATGCGCCCTGCATACGCACAGGACGCTTGCCCTGCGGGATAAAGAGGCCATCGCCCATACCAATAAGCTTTTCAGCGCCACCTTGGTCCAAGATGACGCGCGAGTCCGTCAGCGAGGACGTTGCGAAGGCCAAGCGCGATGGAACGTTGGTCTTAATCAGACCGGTGACCACATCCACGGACGGGCGCTGGGTTGCCAGTACTAAGTGAATACCAGCGGCACGCGCCTTCTGGGTGATGCGGACAATGGAGTCTTCAATCTCCTTCGGTGCGGTCATCATCAGGTCTGCCAGCTCATCGACGACGCAGACGATGTACGGGTACGGGCGAACCTCGCGTTCGGACCCTGCGGGAGCTTGGTATTCACCGGCGACAACCTTGCGGTTGTAGTCCTCGATCTTGCGCACGCGAGCGGACTTCATATCCATGTAGCGCTGTTCCATCTCTTCCACCAACCACTGCAGAGCGGCGGCCGCCTTCTTTGGTTGAGTAATGATGGGCGTAATCAGGTGCGGAATGCCCTCGTAAGGGGTAAGTTCCACCATCTTCGGGTCCACCAGAATTAGGCGTACCTGCTCTGGAGTAGCGCGGGTAAGCAACGAGACCAACATGGAGTTCACGAAGGCGGACTTACCGGAACCGGTAGCGCCGGCAACTAGCAAGTGCGGCATCTTCTGTACCGAGAAGGAGGTGTATTCGCCTTCGATATCCTTACCCAATCCAATAAGCATCGGGTCAGGAGAGCTGGTCATGCTAGGCGCATCAAGCACCTCACGCAGGTGTACCATCTCGCGGTCTGGGTTGGGAACCTCAATGCCAACAGCTGACTTGCCGGGGATAGGCGTCAGCAAGCGCAGGTTATCCGTGGCTACGGCGTAAGCGAGGTTGGACTGCAAATTCGTAATCTTGGATACCTTGACGCCTGGCCCCAGCTCGATTTCATAACGGGTCACTGTTGGACCACGGCTGAAACCGGTGACTTGCGCATCCACCTTGAACTCTTCAAAGACATCGGTAATGGCCTCGATAATGCGGTCATTAATCTCGGTGCGCTCCTTGGCTGGGGTGCCTGGAGTCAACAAATCCGTAGAAGGAACCGCGTAATTCTCGTTGCCAAACTGTGCGGCGGGCGCGGCAGCGGGCGCCCCAGCTGGCGCGGGCGCACCGGCAGTACCCGTTCCCGCTCCTGATTCGGCCGCCGGTTCAGAGCTATCCACCTGCGCGCCGGTCGTTGCATCGCGTCCAGAACGTTCACGGAAGAGCTGGCGGGCCTTCTCGTGCGCGGACGATACTGCATCCGCGCCTCCTTGTGTAGCGGCCCCAGCGGCCCCAGCGGCAGCACCTGCCACCGCGGCTCCAGCGGCTCCGGCAGCACCGGCACCTGCAGCCTTAGCTGCGCCACGTGCCGCCCCTGCAGCTCCCGCAGCGCCAGCGGCTGCCCCCGCAGCCGATCCCACAGCGGAACCGGCGGCGGTACCCGCTGCTGAAGCAGAGCGAGCAGAGTCAAATGCGGAGCGCTGGCCAGCGGTGCCCAGAACGCGGGTCGGCTCCGAGTCTACGGAGTCTGGCTGGGCCGGCGAAGACGCAGCAGGACCTTCTACGACTGGAATCTCATCGGTATCCTCAATATCGCGCGAAACTGGCTTCTCCGCCGGAGTGGACACGGACTGAAAGCCGCCACGCGTTGGCGCGCTAAAGGTACGGGTTGCTTCGTCCCCCTCCGCCGCAGCGGGGGACTCTATGGGATAAGAGGAACCACGCGGAGCGGAGCCTTCAGTGCGGTCTCGGAAAGCGCGCAGGCTTCCACCGCGTTCAGAGGTTCGGCGCTTGGCAGCAGGTCGAGCTGGGCGGGTGCTGCGCTCACACCCTTCCGCAATATCATCGATATCGCCGGTGACGTGTCCATAGAGGTCATCGCCTTCGTCTTCGTAATAATCTTCATCCGCACCGCCAAAGCGAGAGAAAGCTGCAGCGATGGCATCAGCCACCAACTCATAAGCCTCGCGGATGGTGATTCCGGTGACCAAAAGGGCGCCGTAGATAATGACGAGGAAAAGCAACGGCACTGCAACGAAGGAGGTAAAAGCAGTCTCCAACAGGCCACCAATGGCATAGCCGATTACTCCGCCCGCGCCACCGGCACTTTCCGGGGTAAAGCCAAGTTCAGGGGTGCCAGCAAAGATATGGATCAAGCTGAGCATGGCCAATACAATGACGCTAATTCCGCCCACAATGCGCGGCTTAAAATGCCCCGCCGGGCCGGAGATATCCATCATCAAGGCAATGGCCAAAGCCACTAAGGCCACTGGCAGCACCCATGCGCCCGCACCAATGACATAGCGCACGATATTGCCCACCCAGGCACCTACTTGGCCAGCGACGCCGAACCAGACCGTAGCCGCGAGCACGATGGAAATACCTATGAGTACGAGTGCCACCGCATCGGGATTTTTCACCTGAATGCCGCGCGACTCCGACTCACCCAATTCCATGGTCGAAGGGTGTTCTTCCGCTGCTTCATTGGCACGAGTAACCTTGCTTTTCTTTTTATTCTCCCCGCGTGCAGAAATTTCTTCCGGCTCCCTTGTCGTCTCGTACTCCTCGGTGTCATATACGTCTTCGCTCGGCTTCAGCCCGGCCATTCCATGGCTTACACCTCGCGCCATGTTTCCCATGCCGCGCGCCGTGGCACCAAACACTGCGCCCAAGCCCTTGCCGACGGCCCGGAACGCACTACCAGTGCGCTCCTGTGAGGTCGCTGCAGCACGCCGATGCGAGGACGTCATAGCCAAGGTTTCCGGCATGCCAGCACCGGACCGGCTGCGGCCAGATGGCCGTGAACGATTCGTCTTTCGGCGCGTCCCGCGCGAAGAGGCATTTTTGACAGACATGCCTATACCTTAACCGTGACACCCCATAAATCACATTAGCCACACGCGTTTCCCCCGAGGCCTAGGGTCATAATCTAAAGTCACACCCCCAACGGCGCACGACGATTGCGATAATAGTACTAATTCAAGGCTAGAGAGTTGACCGTACGGCGGCTTTGGCATCTCCCTCGAGCGTGACTTCGGCAGCGTCACGACCGAAGGACCACAGAATCAGTTCGCCTACCTCCCCCGATACTCGGACTACGGCATCTCCCTTATCTGCTACGCCGTGCTTATCTGCGGCGACAATGCGCGGTAATCCTTCGGGCTGCATAATGACCGGGCGAGTCGAGTTTCGCAGGGCCACCTTAGCTAAGAGCTTCAGGTAGCTATGCATCTGCTGTTTGATTCGTGCCGAGAAATCTCGCGGACCCATGCCATTAGCCCGGCGAATGTCCTCGTGGTGAACAAAATGCTCTACAAAGTTTTGCTGTGCATCCACGAAACGAACGGGGTTATAGGTAGCCGGTCCCCTCCCCCAGTCATCAACGAGCTCATCAAAGTCGCGTTCGGCAACCTTCCGCGATTCCTTTTCAAGGTGGCCGGACAATGCCTTGACAAAAATTCCAGCGGCTGCATCGGGGCGATTTTCCCGCACCCACAGATGTACGGCTAGGTCACGGGTAGTCCAACCCTCGCACAAAGTAGGGGCATCAGGACCAAGCTTATGAAATAGCGCGACCATTTTGGCGCGCTCAGCAGAACAAAACGACATAGGCCCCAGCATACCGAGCTAGCTGGCATGCTGGGGCTGCGTCTGCCTTTATACGAAGAACCCTGCTATTTACAGGGACTCACGAGAAGCATCTACGTCTTCATCATCGGTAACCAATGGGCCGGAGTTGGTCGGCACGATGGTCGGCAGAATGACCGGCTCGCGCTTGTACTTCGAATCCATAAGTTTAGATACCTTGCGGCGCAGTTTCTGCACCATGCGGTAGGTATCGTTCTCGCCCTCGGCGGCGAGATCATTCATGGTGTTTTCTACCATTTCTGCGACCTCCGGCACGATGCCGCGGTCATCATCGGAAAAGCCTGTGGTAGATACCGTTGGGTGCTCCAATAGGCGCGAGGTGCGGTTATCAATCACGCACGTGATAGATACCACGCCACCAGTTCCCAGGTTGGTGCGGTCGGCCAAGGTATCGGCATCCACATCGCCCATGGACACACCATCGACGTAGAGGTTGCCCACCTGCATCTGGCCTACGACCTCGGCGCGGCCCTTGCGCAAATCCACGACGACGCCGTTTTGCGCCAGCACCGTACGATCGCGGTCCACACCGGTGGAAATGGCCAGCTCCTTATTGGCACGAAGGTGGCGCCACTCGCCGTGCACCGGCATAGCGTTGCGCGGGCGCGCTGCGTTGTACAGGAATAGCAGCTCACCGGCATAACCGTGGCCCGAGGCGTGCACCTTGACGTCTTGGTTAGTAATGACGTTGGCGCCAATCTGAGACAGCATATTAATCACGCCGTAGACCGCTTCCTCATTGCCCGGGATAAGCGAGGAGGAGAAGATGATGGCATCGCCATCACGTACGGTAATTTGGCGGTGCTCGCGACGAGCCATGCGCGATAGAGCGGCCATTGGCTCACCCTGCGTACCGGTGGTAATGAGCATGGTCTTGTGCGGAGCCATCTTGGCAGCCTCATCAATGGGGATAATGGTGCCGCGAGGGACCTTCAAAAAGCCCATCTTTTCCGCGATTTCCATGTTGCGCATCATCGAACGGCCGTTGAAAGCCACCTTGCGGCCATTTGCCACGGCAGCGTCGATGGCAGCCTGCACGCGGTAGACGTTGGATGCAAAGGAAGCCAAGATAACGCGCTGCTTCGCGCCGGCAACGAGACGCTTAAAGTTGGCGGGGATATCTCCCTCAGATGCAGATACACCAGGCACGGTGGCATTGGTGGAATCACACAGCATGAGGTCGACGCCCTCATCACCGTAACGAGACAGGGCTGGCAGATCGGTTGGACGATTATCCAGTGGGGTCTGATCCAGCTTGATATCACCGGTATGGATGATATTGCCCGCTGGGGTTCCCAACATGATGCCCAAGGCGTCCGGTACGGAGTGGTTAACTGCCCAGAAGCGAACCCGGAATGGTCCATAAGTCACGTCGGATTTTTCATTAACCTCGACGAACTTCGGCTTCTGACGATGTTCCTTACACTTCGCGGCAATGAGCGCGATGGTAAAGCGGGAAGCAACAATAGGGATATCTGGGCGCAGCTTCAGCAGCCACGGAATAGCTCCGATGTGATCCTCGTGCGCGTGAGTAACGACGAGGGCCTTGACCTTGTGGATCTTCTTCTCGATGGGGCCAAAGTCAGGCAGGATAAGGTCCACGCCCGGCTCACCGGAAGACGGGAAGAGCACACCACAGTCAATGATGAGGAGGTCATCACCGTACTCGAAGACGGTCATATTGCGACCGATCTCCGAGATTCCGCCCAAAGCATAAATGCGGAGTGCATCCTTCGGCTGCTTTGGCGGCTCTGGCAAACGCTTGGTTAGATCCGCACCTTGCATCGACTTGGGCACGTTGCGGCGACCACGGTTATTGCGGCCGCGGCCCTTACCGTTGCCATTTTTGTTGTTGCCGCCATGGTTATTATTTCCACCATGGTTATTGCCGTTGCCGTTGCCACCACGGCCACGGCCGCGACTACCACGGGAACGGGAGCGGCGGTTGTTACCGCCGCCATCATGGTGGTTATCGGAAGAATTCTTTTTGCCAGAGTTGTCCTTATCGCCCTTAGCCGGCTTATCCTGTGCGGAATTGCCAGCATCAGTAGCTGGGGCTTGGAAAACTGGCGAAGCCGCCTCGTTGGAGGCGGTTTCGTTTTCCGCCGGTGGGCCCGCCTTGCGGGTCACCTTGCGGGAACGGTTACGGGGTTCATTCATTCTTAAAGGGCTCCAGATTGTTCCAGATCACGGCGAAGTACCTCGCGTTCCTCCTCGCTCGCAGCGGTAACAGGAAGACGGGTATCGCCAACTTCGATGCCCTGCAGGCGCAGGGCTTCCTTTGCAAACGTCGCTCCGCCCAACCGTGCTTGTGCCCGGGTAAGCGGAAGGAGCGTTGTGGTATTGATTTCTCGGGCGCGGGCCATATCGCCCGCGTCGAAAGCTTCATAAAGCTCTGCCAAGGCACGCGGCACAACATGGCCGATGACGGAGATGAATCCAGAAGCGCCGAGGGAAAGCCACGGCAGGTTAATCGGATCATCACCGGAATACCAGGCCAGACCGGTTTCTTGGATCAGTTCTGCGGCCGCAGGAAGGTCGCCCTTGGCGTCCTTCACGGCTTGGATATTCGGCAAATCCGCAAGGCGGCGGAGGGTATCCGGCGCCACTGGGATGCCCGAGCGGCCAGGAATGTCATAGACACAGATTGGTAGATCCGTGGCTTGCGCGACTGCGGCGAAGTGCTCATAAACACCCTTTTGGGAGGGCTTCGAGTAGTACGGAGTCACCACCAATAGGCTATCTGCCCCCGCATCCGCGGTGGCTTTGGCCAACTTGATGGAAGCTGCGGTGTCATTCGTTCCGGCACCGGCGCATAGCTTTGCGCGATCTCCGACTTCTTCCTTTACGGCTTTGAGCAGCTCCAGCTTCTCTTCAACCGACGTGGTCGGTGATTCGCCCGTGGTTCCACCTAGGATGAGCGAATCAACGCCATTGTCTACGAGATGAGCCGCTAGGCGACGACCTGCTGCAACGTCCAGCGCACCGTCACGGTCAAACGGGGTAACCATGGCGACGCCGATGCGTCCAAAGGTGTCGACGCCAGTCTTTGCTGTCATACCTGTGCTCATAGGCGTCAAGATTACCCTTTTGGCTAACAATTAGCCGCATCGGGGTCTCGCGCGTGTTAGGCGTAGGGGCTTGCTGCCATCTGGGTGCCATCAGCCAACGTGGTGATATTGAAGTCATTAAAGAGCACCGGCGCCTTGCTCTGCAGCAACTTCAAGCACTCTACCGCGACGTGGCGCAGCTCTTCATCGGCCTGTTCCGCGGCACGTGCACCGATAAAATGCCGCCACGCGCGATAATTGCCGGTGACGACGATGCGGGTTTCTGTTGCGTTGGGAAGCACGGCACGGGCCGCCTGGCGAGCCTGCTTTTTACGCAGGAGTGCATTAGGCTCATCCAGTTTCTCTTCGAGCGCGCTGAGCAGCTCGTCATAGACAAAGCGAGTTTCATCTACAGCCTGCATGACCAACCGGCTAAGCTGCTCGTCTTCGGCCACCAATTTAGGCAAAACCACTTCAGTTTCATCTGGGTGGACAAAGCGCTGGGAAAGCTGCGAGAAGGAAAAGTGCCGGTGGCGTACAAGCTCATGGCTCGCCGAACGCGACAGCCCCGTGATGTACATCGTTGCTGTGGCATGCTCAAGCAATGCGGTATGACCTACCTCCATGATGTGGTGCAGATAGGCTTCATTCGTTGCCGTGCGGGGATTTGGTTTGTCAAAAGACTCGTAGCACGCTCTTCCAGCAAACTCGACTAGTGCTTCCCCATCTGAGGCCGAATCATCCGCGGTCCAGTCCACAGTACGCGGGGCGTGAAATTGCGTTGCGGCAATGAGCTGAATGTCTAGCTCACTTGCTTTAGCCATAGCTTAAAGCCCCAAGTACTTATCTAGGCCGACGACCAAACCTGGGTGTTGCGCAATCTGGCGCACGCCCACCAGTACGCCTGGGGTAAATGACGCACGGTCATAAGAATCTTGGCGAATAGTCAGAGACTGACCTTGGGCACCGAAAATAACCTCTTCGTGTGCGACCATGCCGCGAGTGCGTACCGCGTGTACCGGGATGCCGTCGACATTGGCTCCGCGTGCACCGTCCAGTTGCTTTTCCGTGGCATCCGGCATCTCGCCTAGGCCTGCCTCCTTGCGAGCGGCTGCAATCCCTTCAGCGGTATGGATGGCGGTACCGGACGGCGCATCCAGCTTTGTCGGGTGGTGGAATTCAATGACCTCTGCAGTTTCAAAGAACTTAGCGGCCTGCTTTGCCAACACCATGGTGAGCACAGCGGAGATGGCAAAATTCGGCGCAATCAGGACATTGCCAGCACCGTCTTGCTTAGTCCACTCCTCTACCTGCGCCAAGCGTTCCTTATCAAAGCCAGTGGTCCCCACCACACAGTGAATGCCTTGGGCAATGCAGAATTCCAGATTTCCCATGACGGAGTCCGGCTGAGTAAAGTCCACGATAACCTCCGCGTGGGCGTCGACAAGCTGCTGCAAATCATCACCGCGGTCGATTTCTGCCACCAGCTCTAGATCATCTTCTGCGTTTACACCTTCGACGATTGCTTGACCCACGCGCCCGTGAGCACCTAGTACGCCAACCTTGATAGCCATGGTGTGTTCTCCTTATTTCAGCCACATCGTTAATACTTTTCTCCCCATCCTAACGCGCATGATAGCTGCGCAATTCCTCGCCTGCTTCAAAGCATATGTTCTCCTAAACGGTGCCCGAGCTTCATCACTAGGATGGCCTGCATGCAGATATATATCGCTTCCGTTCCCGTAGATGACGTTGCACGCGCTCACGATTTCTATGTCAACACGCTAGGATTCCGCGTTAAGGATGACGTTACCCACGGCGATTTCCGCTGGCTTACCGTCACCAATGCTGATGGCGAGGGAGACACCGAGCTACTTCTCGAGCCGAAAGGCCACCCCGCAGCAAAAGACTATGCCGCGGCGCTAAAGGCCGATGGAATTCCGGTAACCCAATTTCTCTCCACGGACATTGAAAGCGAATACAAGGAGCTCAGCAACAAGGGCGTGCACTTTACCATGGAGCCCACCGATGTTGGCCCCTCCATCATTGCCGCTTTTGATGACACCGTGGGAAACCTTATTCAGCTCGTACAGTTAAAGAAGTAGGCCTACTTCCCGCTTCCGCAACGTGCCTCTTAGGACGTTTAACAATTGCATCACTTTCTAACCCCTGCCCCATCAGCCTCAGTAGGATGGGCTTATAGCACGGTAAGCACCAAGGAAGTGATGAACTTGTCTCGTTCAATTTTCTCTCGCACTCTCGCCCTAGCCACCAGCGCAGGATGCGCATTAGCGCTTGCCGCTTGTTCCGCAGAGGACTCCACGCAGCAAAGCTCACCGGCACTTAGCGAGGTTCAGTCAACTGTCGACACGGCTGAGGCCGCAGCCAGCACCACCCCACCTACTACTTCCGCCCCGCAAAGCACCTCAGCGGCGGATGCTGGCCAGCAATCAATCCCACAAGTCGCGTCCCCAGTTGCGTTTGCGGGCATGGGCACAGCCTCGCTCGAGGACCAACAACATATGCCGGAAGGACTTGGAAACCTCATCCCCACGGGTGTGCGAGTGGGAGCTCATGATGGGTTTACGCGCGTTGTTATCGACTTGGAGGGCGAAGGTGAACCGGGGTGGTTTACCTCCTATACCGATGCCCCCGCCCAACAGGCATCCGGCAAGCCAGTTGAGGTTCAGGGCACTACCTTTCTAAACCTAGGCATTGAGGGAACGCCATGGCCTTCAACCCCTGGGCTCAAGGAAAAATACATGTCCCCAGGCACTACTCTGGGTGCCGGGGTGGTGAGCGAAATCAACTACACCACCACATTTGAGGCACAAACCCAGCTCATTATCGGCCTTAAGAAAAAGACTCCCTACTCGGTGACTTTTCTGCAAGAACCATCGCGCGTGGTGATTGATTTCCAGAATTAAAGTTCTGACATCACCGCTCGGGGTACGCAAACATCAAGAAAGGCCCTGACTTCCAGTGGGTGAACTGGAGCTCAGGGCCTTTTAGGCTTGAGGATTAATCCTCAACCGGAACCAGGGAAATCTTGCCGCGGTTATCGATGTCAGCGATTTCTACCTGAACCTTATCGCCAACGTTGATGACATCTTCTACCTTTTCGATGCGCTCATCGCCACCCAGGTTGGAAATGTGAATCAGGCCGTCGCGACCCGGGGTCAGGGAAACGAATGCGCCGAACGGAACGGTCTTTACCACGGTGCCTAGGAAGCGCTCTCCTACCTTCGGCAGCTGCGGGTTAGCAATGGAATTGACCTTTTCGATGGCAGCATCTGCAGCTTCACCGGTAGCAGCGGAAACATAGACGGTTCCGTCATCTTCGATGGAGACATCTGCGCCGGTCTCCTCGGTGATCTGGTTGATGGTCTTGCCCTTTGGCCCAATGAGCTCACCAATCTTATTGACCGGGATCTTCACAGAGGTGATCTTCGGGGCGAGGCCAGACATCTCATCCGGCGTATCGATGACCTCAGCCATGGTTTCCAGGATGGTAGAGCGGGCATCACGAGCTTGCTCCAATGCCTGAGCCAAGACCTTAGACGGGATACCATCCAGTTTGGTGTCTAGCTGCAGGGCGGTGATGTACTCGGAAGTACCTGCGACCTTGAAGTCCATATCGCCAAAGGCGTCCTCGGCACCGAGGATATCGGTCAGGGCGACGAACTTCTCCTTACCGTTGACCTCACCGGAAACCAAGCCCATTGCGATGCCGGCTACGGGTGCCTTCAGCGGAACACCGGCGTTGTAGAGGGACAAGGTAGAGGCGCATACGGAACCCATGGAGGTAGAGCCGTTGGAGCCCAAGGCCTCAGAGACCTGACGGATGGCGTATGGGAAGTCCTCGCGGGAGGGGATGACCGGAAGCAGGGCGCGCTCGGCTAGTGCACCGTGACCAATCTCGCGGCGCTTCGGGGAACCTACACGGCCGGTTTCACCTGTGGAGTATGGCGGGAAATTGTAGTGGTGCATATAACGCTTGGATTCCACTGGGGTCAGGGAATCGATCTGCTGCTCCATCTTGAGCATGTCTAGCGTGGTAACGCCCAAAATCTGAGTTTCTCCGCGCTCAAACAAGGACGAACCGTGAGCGCGTGGCACCAAATCCACCTCAACGGAAAGGTCACGGATATCGGTAACGCCGCGGCCATCAATGCGGAAGCCCTCAGAGAGGATCTTCTGGCGCACGATCTGCTTCATCAGGGCGTTATACGCGCCACGGATCTGCTTCGAGGCGTTGTCCTCATCCAAATCTTCGAACTGGTCCAAGAGCTTTTCTTCGACCTGCTCCATGTATTCATTGGTAGCATCGTCGCGTTCCTGCTTGCCCGGAATAGTCAGCAGCTTCTCTAGCTTCTTGGTAGCAGCGCTTTCCACAGCTTCGAAGACGTCATCACTATAGGCTGGGAAGAGGGGGAATTCCTGAGTTTCCTTGGCGGTACGCTCCGCCAGACCGTTCTGGGCCTCACACAGGGTCTTAATGAATGGCTTGGCTGCTTCCAGGCCTGCAGCGACGGTTGCTTCCTGCGGCGCAGGGGCGCCTTCAGCAATGCGCTCTGCAACGTTGGTGCCGGCACCGGCCTCGACCATCATGATGGCCACGTCGTCCTTGCGGCCCTTCTTTACCATGCGGCCGGCAACAACCATCTCAAAGAGCGCGCGCTCGTGCTGCTCGTGGTTCGGGAAAGCCACCCACTGGCCTTCCGGGTGCTTATCGTCGGCGATAAGAGCCATGCGGACGCCGCCTACAGCACCAGAGACGGGCAAGCCAGACAGCTGGGTAGCGGCGGAAGCGCCGTTGATGGCAACGACGTCGTAGTACTCTTCCGGATCCTGGGACATGACGGTGACGACAACCTGGACCTCATTGCGCAGGCCCTTGACAAAGGTCGGGCGCAGCGGGCGGTCGATGAGGCGGCAGGCCAGGATAGCCTCAGAGGAAGGGCGTCCCTCTCGGCGGAAGAAGGAGCCCGGAATCTTGCCAGCGGCGTACATTCGTTCTTCTACGTCAACGGTCAAGGGGAAGAAGTCGAATCCCTCGCGCGGCTGGTTAGAAGCGGTGGTGGTGGCCAACAACATGGTGTCATCGTCCAAGTAGGTGGTCACGGAGCCGTCTGCCTGGCGGGCTAGCTGGCCGGTTTCAAAGCGCAACGTGCGGGTACCAAAGTCACCATTGTCTAGCGTGGCAATGGCTTCGGTAATGCCAAAGTCCTCGTCAATGTTGAACTCGACGGAGTTCTGAACGCTCATTAAAAAATGTCTCCTTGAGTGGTTTAGGCGATCGTCGGTGCCGCCTGGTCAATTTTGTCTACGACAACGCTGTCAAATTCTAACAGAAAAACCACAAAAAGCCCCGCCTAAGGGCGGGGCGAGAGGGCCAAAGCTGAGCCGAAATTAACGACGCAGGCCCAGGCGAGAGATCAGATCACGGTAGCGATCGACATTGTTCTCAGCCAGGTACTTCAGCAGGCCACGACGGCGACCAACCATCAGCAACAGACCACGACGGGAGTGGTGATCGTGCTTGTGGAACTTCAGGTGCTCGGTCAAGGTATTGATGCGGGAGGTCAGCAGGGCAACCTGTGCCTCGGGGGAACCGGTATCGGTTTCGTGCAGGCCGTACTCCTTGAGGATTTCAGCCTTCTTCTCAGTGGTCAAAGCCATGAGTATTTCTCCTTTATTTCAGTCCACATTATCGTGACGCATAAGCCTGCGCGGTGCGCGGGACTTGTACGTGCCGCAACTGCTGTGAACCGCAGTCGCTAAGCCAAAGAAACACCTTACAGCGTTCGGACACAGAAAATCAAAACCACCTGCCCCTTAAGTCTGGCTTGCTAGAGCTCGCTAAAGAGGGTTTCCAGTAGTTCTACAAACTCCCGCACAAAGCGCTCGCTATCTACACCCACAGCTACTTTCGCGGTTGCCGGTGTCGAAAGCCGGGTTTCGTCTGCGATTGTCCGACCGCGGGTAGGGCCGGTGGTATCGGTCTTGAGGTTTATCGAAAGGACGTCGACAAGCGAGGCATCTGCCGCCACCGCCACGGCCAGTGGATCGTGCAGGCCGCAACCGCCCAAATACGGCGACGTAGTGGCATAGGCACCAATATAATAATCGACCATATCCGCGAAGATGCGGCCGGCACGGGTACCCGAAGCGCGCCAACGAGCGGATTCCTCCGCAGTCAACAACGTGCGCAAAGTGACATCCAGGCCCACCATGGTGATATCGCCGGCATGGCGGAATAGGTAATCGGTAGCCTCCGGATCCTGGGAAATATTAGCCTCAGACCACGGGGTGACATTTCCAGGTACTGTGAGCGCCCCGCCCATCATCACCAGGTGCGCGTTCGCGGCAAAACTGGGGTCTTGGCGCATTGCGGCCGCAATCGTGGTGGAAGGACCGGTAGGAATAATGACCAAATCAGCGCCATGCTCATGGACGGCTTGGATGAGGAATTCTGCCGCGGGTTGAGACTGGACCTGCCCGGTTGCCGGCGGCAGGAGGACCTCGCCTACGCCGTTGCGGCCATGGATAAAAGAAGAAATCTCGCTCGGCCGAAAGCCATCCGGGCTGGGGCCGGCAAAAACCGGAATATCGCCTTTACCCAGCAGCTCCAGGAGGGCAAGTGTATTGCGCACGGCCAAGGGCACAGTCACGTTGCCGTACGTACAGGTCACACCGATTAGCTCCAAGTCTGGATGGGCTATGGCATACGCCAGCGCCAAGGCATCATCAATGCCGGTATCGAGATCGAGAATGGCCTTCATTTATTTCTCCCGTAGGAAATAGTCTTTGGCAGTCCAGCCTTGTGCCTTAGCATCGGCGGCAAGCACCTGGCGCGCCTTGGCTACGTCATTGGCCATGGCCTCTAGCAGCTCATCCACGGAATTAAATTTCACCATATCGCGAAGGTGACCGACGAAATGCACCGTGGCCTCATATCCATACAGATCCGCATCGCGGTCGAGCACGAAGGACTCGATGGAGCGCTCCTCGTCACCAAAAGTGGGGTTGGTGCCCACGGAAATAGCAGCCGCGTAGGCCACGCCAGGGCGCATGTCGCCGTCTATGGAAGCGTCAGAGTGAACAATAAACCACCCTGCATAAACACCATCGGCCGGGATGGCCACCGTATCCGGGAAGTACTGATTGGCCGTAGGAAATCCCAGTTCCTTTCCTCCCCGACCCGCGCCGCGTACCACGGGCCCAGTCACGGTGAAATGGCGGCCGAGCGCCCAATTAGCGGATTCAATGTCCCCGTTCGCAAGACACTCGCGAATATGGGTAGAACAAATCCGCACGCCGGCATCATCCAGCAACGGGACGATATCTACGCTAAAGCCAAACTCGGCACCAAAATCTTGCATGGCCCGGGCGGTTCCGGTGGCGCCAGCGCCAAAGGTGAAGTTCTCCCCCACCACTATGTGCTGCGCATTGAGCTTTCCCACCAACAGTTCTTCCACGTAGGGCCGCGGCTCCACGCCGGCTAGGTCTTTGGTGAAGTCGATGACAAGCACGGCATCAATGCCTAGCTCTTCGGCCAATTCCAGCCGGCGCTCAAAGCTGAGTACTGCCAGTGGGGCACGCTCCGGCAAGAATACCGACACCGGGTGCGGGTCAAAGGTCACCATGACAGGGCGCTCGCCATTGGCGCGAGCGTGCTCCACACAGGCGGAGATAAGCTGCTGATGGCCGCGGTGTAGGCCGTCAAAAACGCCGATTGTTACTGACGTTGGGCCTAATTCCGCAGGGATGTCATCGATTCCATACCAAATATCCACGCAGACCATCGTAGAGCATAGACTTAGAGGCTATGACTGATGCGCTCGCAAACTCCGGACTCGTCATCGTAGACAAACCCGCCGGTATGACCTCCCACGATGTTGTCGGCCGCCTACGCAGGTATTTTCACACCAAAAAGGTGGGCCATGCCGGCACCTTGGATCCCATGGCCACCGGCGTGCTTGTCCTTGGCCTGGAGCGGGGCACCAAGTTCTTGGCCCACATGGTTGCCTCCACTAAGTCCTACGACGCCACTATCCGGCTCGGCGCCGCCACCACCACCGATGACGCCGAGGGGGAATACTCCTGGGGCGCTAGCGCTGCAGGCGTTGACCGCCCTGCAATTGACGCTGAAATTACCAAGCTCACTGGCGATATCATGCAAAAGCCCGCGGCCGTATCAGCCATTAAGATTAATGGCCGCCGCGCCCATGAGCTCGTACGCGAGGGCCACGAGGTAGACATTCCCGCGCGTCCGGTAACGGTGGATACATTCGACGTTCTCGCACAGCGCCGCGAGGGCGACTATATCGACTTAGATGTCACGGTAGATTGCTCCTCTGGCACCTATATCCGCTCCCTGGCCCGTGATTTGGGCGAGGCGCTTCAGGTAGGCGGGCACCTTACTGCTTTGCGCCGCACAAAGGTGGGCCCTTTTACGCTTGCCGACGCCCTCTCGCTCGACGACCTTGCCGATTCCCCGCGCCTTTCCTTGAGCTTGGACGAAGCCTTGGCTCGCTGCTTCCCGGTTCTATCCGTCACCGAGGATGAGGCGGCGGCTCTAGCTATGGGCAAATGGCTCGAACCCCGCGGGCTTAAAGGCGTGCATGCTGCCGTGGCTCCCAATGGTCAGGCGGTCGCGCTCATCAAGGAAAAGGGCAAGCGCCTAGCCACCGTGTTTGTCGCACGGCCTTCTACCCTTTAATGGCTAAAGTCTAGGGCCGGAACCGATGTGGACACGATGACGTAGCCATCTCGAATCACCCAGCGCCCAGTGATAAACGGCACCGGAGTGGGCCGGGCCAAAATATAGGAAATGAGCGTGCCATCCTCGCGCAGATCAATTTCAGCTTGATCAAAGTCGAGCCAGCGGAAGGTCATGGGAAACCACGATTTATACGTGGCTTCCTTGGCGCAAAAGAGCAATCGGTCTGCGCAGTTAATCCCCGCCTTACTTAGCCGCAAGAGCTGCGGCATCTCCCCGGCTCGGGCAATCATGGCAAGAACATGATCCGGCAGCGGCTCGGCGGGTTCTGCGTCCAAGCCCACAGATTTTAGGGCGGAGGTTGGAGCAACCACCGCGGCCCGCATTCCCTCAGTATGCGTCATCGATCCGATAAAGCCTTCTGGCCATAGCGGCATGCCCCGCTCGCCGCGCAAAATCGGCGTCGCCGGGTTAGCACCCAATTCCTGCAAGGCTCGGTGCGCGCACCACCTAGCATCGCCGAACTCGGCCTTGCGCGCATCAACTGCCTGAGAAACGAGAGACTTTTCTTCAGCCTCAAGGTCTTCAAAGTTCGCCAAATCCGCGTAACTCGAATCCGTGCGCACATAGCAATATCGCGCACTGTCAGGAAATAGCTCTGGATACATCATGGTGTCCCCTCCTCCGCAAAGGAACGCAGTACCGGATAGGGCCACGCCTGGGCGGTCTCGCGGCCCTGCCACTCTCGGGGATACCCCAACGATGTCTCTATGTGGTCCACGCCGTCCACATTGATGCGGGAGGACATGTGCAAGTGTCCATAGATTACGGATTCGGCGTTATAGCGGCGCGGCCACGACCGTGTATGCCGCGTTCCGCACCATAAGGCAATCTCGGGAAAGCGCAACAGCATCGTCGGCTCTTGCACCAACGGCCAATGGTTGACCAGCACCGTAGGACCATTCACGCGGGAAAGACGTTTAATGGAATAGGCCAATCTATCCCAGCACCACGCCCGAATGTCTACATAGGGGGCAATGGCGAACTCATCCGTCATCATCAGTTGCTTTGCACGTGCCGCTGCAATAGCTTGGTCCACGCTAAGACCATGTGGACGGAAGCTATAGTCATACAACGTAAAAAGCGGCACGATAGTAGTCCCGTGGAATACCGGATACGGGTCTTCGGGAGTGATAACTCCGATTTCCCTACACCTATCTACCAGGTGCGTGTATTTGTCTCGGCCTTGATATTGCTCTTGTGAGCGCGAGAAAAGTTCATGATTGCCAGGCACCCAGATGACTCTGGCATAGCGGTCTTTGAGCTGCCGCAGAATTCGAATGATGAGATCGGTGCGCTCTGCTACGTCTCCAGCCACGATGAGCCAATCCGCGGGATCTGGCGGCGTGAGCTGAGCAATGCGCTCACTATTGGCGCTTACCGCACCATGCAGGTCAGAAACCGCCCACACTGTTGGCATAGGTTCTACCTGCCTTCCAAACAACTGCGCACTGCACGGAGACGTGCATCACCCGCGAATATCAATACGCCCACTTTAGCGCAGCTAGTTCTCTTGTACTAAGGCCCATTTCATGGATCGGAACCGGTAGACCACGCCCACCATACGGAAAGCAATGAATGCAGCAAGGCCGCACCACACGCCAGTCAACCCTGTGCCCATAAAATGCGCCAAGATGACGCCTGGCAAAAATCCCACCAAGACCGAAGAAATGGTCAAAGTGCGCAAGAACGCAGCATCGCCGGCGCCCAGCAGGACACCATCGAGCGCGAAGACTACGCCACCGCCAATGACCATGGCTACCAAGATCCACCACGGCTGGCCAATGGCATCGAGTACCTCCGGAGCGGAGGTAAAGATGCGTGGAATAATTCCCGCGCCGGCAGCGAAAACGGCGGCCAGCAGTCCCGAAAAAATCGTAGAGTACAACACGACCTTGCTGCCTACACCGCGTGCATGCTTAGCAGAGCCAGCGCCTAGGGCCGCTCCCGTCAAAGATTGTGCGGCAATGGCCAAAGAATCCAAGATGAGGGACATAAAGTTCCACAACTGCATCATGATCTGGTGACCGGCCAGAGAAGCGGTACCCACCCGGGAGACCACGGCCGTGGCGGTGAGGAAGGCCACCTGGAAGCTAGCCGAGCGCAGAATAAGATCGCGGCCCAAAATCAACTGCTCCCGTATTACATGCCATTGAATGTGCCAGGAGCCGGTATGTTCCTTGTGTAATTCGCGGACAAATAGCGCAGCAATAATGCTCATCCCCAGTACCGTGGCTATAGCGGAGCCGGCCAGCCCCCAGAAATGGACAAAGATGGGCACTGCAATCGCGCCGGGAATCATGCCAGCCAAGGTGAAATACAGCGGTTTCTTTGTATCTTGGACTCCGCGCATCCACCCGTTGCCAGCCATTTCCACCAATGTAACGGGAATGGCAAGTGCCGCGATGCGCAGCCACAACGCCGTTCCGGCAGCCGTGGCGGGATCACCAGTTAAAGCACGAGCAAATACGCCGCCGAAAATCCACATGATAACCGCGAGAAGCCCGCCTACTCCCAAGGCCACATAGGTAGCTTGTACGCCCTCAGCAACCGCAGCCTCGCGTTTTCCGGAGCCAAAGAGGCGAGCAGAGCGAGCGGTCGTGCCGTAGGACAAAAATGTCAACTGCGTAGTCACCACGGAGTGAATCGTGGTCGCTGCGGCCAGAGAAGCTAGCTCTTGCGCGCCAAGGCGGCCGACCACCGCGGTATCCAACAGAAGATAGAGTGGCATCGCCGCTAGCACGCCAAGCGCAGGAAACGCGAGGCCAAAGACCTCGCGTGCGGTTACTGTGCCGGCGGTGGAGCGATCCTGGGTGTTCAATCCATCCGTCTGCCCTGTACTCATTGAATAGCGGCCACCAATTCCTTAATGATTTCTTCTGGAGCTCCGTGAGCGGTATACCCTGCGGCTGGAACATGCCCGCCGCCGCCAAAGTTAAGCGCAACGGAGGAGCAATCAATCCTAGAGGAACGCAGGGATACCGCCCATACCTCCGGAGCTTGCTCTTTAAACACCACGCCTATGGTGGTTCCTTCTAGCGCACGGACGAATTCCACCAGTGACTCCACGGCCGAATCTGAGTGGCCGTGGATATCATCCCTTCGCGCGACAAGGATGCCTAGGGTGTGCTCCCCTGCTTCCTCAATACGCAGACCAGCCAGTACCCTACCAATCATCTGTAGATCGTCCGGTGTGTTGGAATCCAAGAGGTCAGCGGCGATCTGCTTGGTATCGAGATCATAATGCATAAGGCGGGTGGCAATATCGTGCATTGCCGGCCTACCCCAGCGGAAGCTGCCGGTATCAGTCATCAAACCAGCATAAAGGCAGTGCGCGATATGACGGTCAACTTGAATTTCTAGAGAATCCAGGATGCTCAGCAAGACCACGGTGGTGGATTCACATTCGGTATCCACCACATTGATGGCACCGAATCCTGGATTAGAAGAATGGTGGTCAATGCACAGAACCCGGCCTTGCTGGGCTAGCTGCTCAATGTGGTCTGCAAAAAATCCCGTCCGGTCCAAGGAACCACAATCAACGGTGACATAAAGGTCGTAGCCTTCGGGCAGTTCGCGGCTGACGATGACGTCCTCGGCACCGGGAATGGTGTATAAGTTCCGGGAGATTTCCCGATCTTGGCCCACGACGGCGCACACGTCTTTGCCCTGTTGCCGCAACGCGAGCAGCAACGCCGCAGCAGAACCGATAGCATCGGCGTCCGGCCGCAGATGCGTGACAATGCAGATGCTGTGGGCATCCTGCAGGGCAGCAACGGCCGGCTGGTATTGCTTTTTAGTCACTTAAGCCTCGTCTTCATCGGAGGTCTTATATGGGTTTGCGTCCCCTGCGGGCTGGGCGTTTTCCTTCAGCTTCGCCAACTCCTCGTCGCGGGCACGGGCACGAGCTAATAGTTCTTCCATATGAGCTGAAGCTTCTGGGACGGTATCGACCTCGAAGGTCAGCGTCGGGGTAAAGCGCACGGAGAGTTGATCTCCTACAATCTTGCGCAGCTGCCCCTTAGCGCGCTTGAGAGCTTCTTCTGCTTGCTGGAAATCCGGCTCGGAGTCAATGTCTTTTCCGCGCACGGTATAAAAAACGGTGGCATCGTGCAGGTCGCCTGTGACTCGAGTATCCGTGATGGTCACCAGCTCAAGGCGGCGATCCTTAATCTGGCGTTCGATGGCGCTTGCCACGATTTCCTGAATGCGCTTGGCCATACGCGCTGCGCGTGCGTGATCAACCATGTGAACCTCCCAGCTCAAAAAGAATCCATCTTTAAAATTACCGCCAACCGGTATAGAAACCACCAGTTTAGTGCGCAATACCGGACAATGAAAACCCGTACCGCTTGCACAGGTACGAAGTGGGCCATGCAAAATCATCGCTATAAACAAGCTGCTAAAGCAAAAGGCCTACTTCCACTCTCCCCAATCCTCCCACCTGTGTGCTGGAAGCACATTCAGTGGAGAGACGGTGAGTGTAGAAGTGGGCCTTGCGGCGGCGTCATTTAGTCGCGCGGAACCTCGACCTCTTCGTAGGCCTGGATGATGTCGCCTACCTGGATATCCGGGTAAGAGAGCACCATACCGCACTCATAGCCGGCCTTGATCTCGGTTGCGTCGTCCTTCTCGTGACGCAGGGACTCAATCTTGGCGTCGGCAGTGATGACGTTGTTATCGCGCAGCAAGCGAACCTTGCCGTTGCGGACAACCTTGCCCTCGGTGACCATGCAGCCGGCGATGGTACCCACTGCGGAGGACTTAAACAGGGCACGGATCTCGGCCGCGCCGGTGTCGCGTTCCTCGTAAATCGGCTTGAGCATGCCCTTAAGCGCAGCCTCGACCTCTTCGATGGCCTTGTAGATGATCGTGTAGTAACGAATATCCACGCCCTCTTGGGTGGCCATCTCCGTCGCCTTGCCTTCCGCACGAGTGTTGAAGGCAATGATAACGGCGTCGGAAGCCGCAGCCAGGGAGACGTTGGTCTCGGTCACAGCGCCCACACCACGGTCGATGATGTTGAGCTCGACTTCGTCCTCGGTCTTGATATCCAGCAAGGCGTCTTCCAGTGCCTCGACGGAACCGGCATTGTCGCCCTTGAGGATGAGGTTGAGGGTCGAAGTCTCCTGCAATACCTTGTCCAGATCCTCCAAGGAGACGCGCTTGCGCTGCTTGGCCTGCAGGGCAGAGCGCTTGCGGGCGTCACGCTGATTGGCAATCTGGCGGGCAACGCGGTCGTCTTCCACCACGAGCAGGTTATCGCCAGCGCCAGGCACACCAGACAGGCCTTGGACCTGAACCGGGCGGGATGGACCGGCCTCTTCGACGTCGCCGCCGAATTCATCGAGCATGCGGCGCACACGGCCGTGTGCATCGCCCACGACGATGGAATCGCCCACGTGCAAGGTACCGCGCTGGACAATGACGGTAGCAACCGGACCACGGCCGCGGTCGAGGTGTGCCTCAATTGCCACACCCTGTGCGTCCATATCTGGGTTAGCGGTCAGCTCCAAGGCCGCATCCGCGGTCAGGATGACGGACTCGAGCAGCTGATCGATGTTCTTACCCTGCTTCGCGGAGATGTCCACGAACATGGTGTCGCCACCGTATTCCTCCGGAACCAAGCCGTATTCGGTGAGCTGGCCACGGATCTTGTCCGGCTGCGCTTCCGGCTTATCCACCTTGTTGACCGCCACGACTACCGGAATATCCGCAGCCTTGGCGTGGTTGATGGCCTCCACGGTCTGTGGCATGACGCCGTCATCGGCAGCAACCACGAGGATAGCCAAATCGGTGGACTTAGCACCACGAGCACGCATGGCGGTAAAGGCCTCGTGACCCGGGGTATCCAGGAAGGTAATGGTGCGTTCGCCGTCCACGTCTACCGTGGTCTGGTATGCACCAATGCCCTGGGTGATGCCGCCTTCCTCGCGGGCGCCCTCGTTGGTCTTGCGGATGGCGTCCAGCAGGCGGGTCTTACCGTGGTCAACGTGACCCATGACGGAGACGACTGGAGGACGATTCTCCAGCGCTTCCTCGCCGCCTTCGTCCTCACCGAACTGCAGGTCGAAGGACTCGAGGAGCTCGCGGTCCTCATCCTCAGGGGAGACGACCTCGACGTTGTAGTTAATCTCAGAGCCGAGCAGCTGCAGCGTATCTTCCGATACCGAAGCGGTCGCCGTCACCATTTCGCCAAGGTTAAACAGCGCCTGCACCAGTGCTGCTGGATCCGCACCGATCTTCTCAGCGAAGTCCGAAAGGGAAGCGCCACGACGCAGGCGGACGGTCTTGCCCTTGCCATCTGGCAAGCGCACGCCGCCTACGACATGCTTCTGCTGCTCTTCGTACTCATGACGCTTCTGACGCTTAGACTTCTTGCCCTTGCGTGGAGCGCCACCTGGACGGCCGAATGCACCTGCGGTGCCACCGCGACGTCCGCCGCGTCCGCCGCCACGGAAACCGCCTGGACGGCCGCCACCTGGCCGACCGCCGCCTGGTCCTCCGTGACCACCACGGCCACGGCCACCGCGTCCACCACCGCTCGGTGCCTTAGACGGCATCGATGCAGGATTCGGATGGGAAGGCATCATCGCTGGGGATGGACGACGACCGCCGCCACCCTGGCTATTGCCGCCCTGGCGGTTATTTCCGCCCTCGTTTTGGCCGCCGCGCTTGCCGCGGTTATCAGGCTTGTTACCGCCACGCGGGCCCTTAGAGCCGCCTGGACGTGGGCCCGGCCGGTTATCGCCGCCGCCCGTGGAGAACGGGTTATTGGCTACGCGGCGGGTACCGCCTGGCTTCGGCATCGGGCGAGGCATGGAATTGCCTGGGGTCGGGCGCTCGCCCGACTTCTTGCCACCAGCCTGGCCGGGCTTAGGTGCGCCCTGACCTGGCTTTGGTGCGGCAGGCTTGGCCCCCGGCTTCGGAGCCTGTGCGCCCGGCTTCGGTGCGGCAGCCTTTGCCCCGGGCTTGGCCGCAGCGGACTGCGCCCCTGGCTTAGGAGCATTTGCCTTGGCAGTGCTCTTAGCAGCACCCTTGGCAGGCTTTTTGTCTTGCTTCTTCTCGGCGGACTCATCGCCACCGGACTGTGCTTCATAATGAGCTCGCATCTTCTTAACCACCGGCGGTTCGATGGTGGAAGAAGCAGTCTTTACAAACTCACCCTGTTCTTTCAGGGTGGCGAGCAGTTCCTTGCTGGTTACTCCGAGCTGCTTTGCTAGCTCGTGAACACGTAGCTTTCCGGGCACTTGTCTCCTCTTGGTATCGACTAGGAGCCAAGGCCACGGAAACTGGCCTGACCCCTAGTTAGGTTTGTTGGACGTTCATCGCTGATGCTTCATCGTTGTGCGCTCATCAGTGTTCGGTCTTCCTTTGTAACTCTGGTTTGTACGAATCTAACGCGGTGTCTTCCGCCTTAGCTACTTGTCCGCGCTGCGCTTCCAAGTATTGACGTACCTGACCTGTGTCCACGGGTGCGGACGTGCGAAGCGCGCGCTTGAAAGCACGTTTGCGCTCCGCCAGCTCGAGTGCAGAAAGGGTGGGGCTAATCCACGCCCCACGACCGGGAAGCCGGCGGTGGGGATCTGCTACCAGACGGCGGCCATGCGGATCATCTCGGTCGATAACCACTCGTAGCAAGTCCGTATCTGGCAGGCGGCGGCGAGTAGCGATGCAGGTCCGGAGTCTTAGCCTCTCAGACATTCAACTCCTTACTTTTCGCGTCGCCACTATGCCCCATTCTGCAACTGGGCCATTTACTAGACTACGCTACAACCGCGCAGATCCTTAATTAGCGTCAGCGTCCGAGTGAATATCAATCTTCCAACCGGTCAAACGAGCAGCTAGTCGGGCATTTTGCCCCTCTTTACCAATGGCCAGGGAGAGCTGGTAATCCGGCACTACCACACGGGCGACCTGCGCCTCGTTGTCCACGACGGTGACCTTTACCACCTTTGAGGGGGCTAGCGCATTGCCTACATAGACCGTGGGGTCCTCACTGAAGTCAATGATGTCAATCTTCTCACCGCCGAGCTGACGCATGATGTTGTTGACGCGCTGGCCGCGGGGCCCGATGCAAGCGCCCTTCGCGTTCAGACCCTTCGCGTGGCCCACAACCGCTACCTTGGAGCGGTGACCCGCCTCGCGGGCGATGGCAATCATTTCTACGGTTTCATCGGCAACCTCTGGAACTTCCAGCTCGAAAAGGCCACGCACCAATTCAGGGTGGGTACGCGAGAGGTTGATCTGCACCTGGGCACCATTGCGATTCACGCCGACAACGTAGGCCTTAATGCGGTCACCGTGCTCCAGCTTTTCACCGGGAATCTGCTCGGCAGGCAGTAGAATGCCGTCCTGGGATTCCAGCTCAGAGCCCAACTGGACCACGACGATGCCGCGGGCATTAGCGCGGGCATCGCGCTGGACGATGCCACTGACCACGCGGCCGGTAAGCCCCGAGTAGGAATCATAGGTGCGCTCTGCCTCCGCCTCGCGCAGCTTGCGCAAGATGGCCTCGCGCACGGCCTGTGCGCCTACGCGGCCAAAGTTCTCTGGGGTGTCATCGTATTCGGTGGTTACTTCCCCAGTTTCCGGGTCGCGCTCCGAGACGATGACGCTGACTGCACCAGTGGTGGTATCGATATCGACGCGGGACTTGGCGCCTTCCACCTTGCCGCCAGCATTAGACTCGCGGTAATCCAGGTAGGAATACAACAAGGCACCCGCAATCGCTTCCAGCAAGTCCTTTACCGGGACGTTGCGTTCGGATTCGATGGTGCGAAGTGCCTGCAGATCAATATTCACTTGTCATTCCTCTCGGTTGCCGGTTAATTCTCGGCTTCTTCAAACGTCTTGTGCACCGCCGCTATTTCCTGTTCGGACGGCTGCGCAAATTCAATTTCTACCACTGCCCGGGCAATGTTTTCCAATCGCTCTGCGCGCGTCTGCACGTCCTTTTTATTTGCCGTGATGAGGATTACGGCATCGGCGGCGTCGTTAAGCGCGCCAATGCGAGCTGTCTGAGACTTGCCATCGCCAAGGTCGAAGGAAACCTTGCGCCCCCGATTGCGGCGCCAGTGGCGTGGAGCGGTCAACGGCAAATCCACTCCAGGGGTGGAAACCTCCAGGGTGTAGCCGGCACCAAAATTGAGCTCCCCTGCTTCTTCCTTGGCGTCAAAGAAAGCAGAAATCTCATTAGATACTTCCTCCAGCACGTCCGAGCTAGGGCGCTTATCACCATCAATACGGATAACCACCTGGGATTTCTTCCCCGCCTTGGTGGTCTTAATGTCTTCTACATCCAATCCCCGCTCAGCTAGCTTTGGCTGCAAGAGTTCGGTCAATTGTTGTGCATCTGGGAAAGCCATGCCCACTAGCCTACGTGCTACCGGGTACAGTCTTTTGCGTGAACCGCCGACGTATAGCTTTGATCCTCGTAGCCACAACCGCCACCCTGCCCGCCTTAACCGGGTGCCAGGCAGTTGATTCCGTCGTCGACTATTTCGGCCCCCGGCCGGAAAATAGGCTGCTCGCGCTTGCCGACGCCGCCGCAACCGACGCCCTTACTTTAAACGGCGTCGACGATCACGCCGCGGGGATCCGCAGTTCCCAGGCCGATGCCCTCTATGCCGAAATTACGCGCCTCTGCGGTACCGACGATGCCGGCAATCCCCCACGCTCGTGTGAGGTAGAGCGCCCCACTAAAGCTAACCGCGCCGCGGATTCTTCCGAAGTCATGGAAAATGCCGCCTCTGCTACGACAGCGGCAGCCGATGAAGTCACCGTTGAATCGCGCATCCTAGTGACCGAGCAAGCCATCGCACTCAATGCTTGGCTGCCAGGCGATGCTCCCGCTATCCCAGAGCTTTCCCAACCAGAGCAAAAAAGTGCTGCCGATCTCCTTGCCTGGGAGTATGAACAGGTTTATGCGCTGGATTTCGCGCGAGCCTACGTCGGCGCAGAGCACGAGGACAACGTGGACCACCGCTTAGAAGTCCACCACCGCCGCATCGATGCCCTGCAGGAGGCCTTAGGCCGGTATGGCACCGTGCCGCAACCCGAGCCGGCTTATTCTTCCGGCGACCAAGAACTTCCCCATGATTCCGCATCTGCGCTGGACTTTTTAGGCGGCCTCGCCGAACAGGACGGCCGGAAATGGTCCGCCGCCGCTGCGCAGGCGGCGCAAGAAGAATCACCAGATCAAGACTGGATCACCTGGCTCATCGGCATCGCGGCCGAATCCCACGGCATGCGCTAGAACGCGACGCCTGCCTGTCAATCCCCTGAACGCCGGACAGTGAAAATATAGCGAGCTCTACGACGCTATGCATTGCTTCTGCTCTACAAGCGTGCGTAGGTTGGTGCACCATGAGCTTGCAGGAGATACCGCGAGCCTAAAAGACACAAAGAGAAGGAGTTTCCTCTCAATGCGTTCTAAGAAGACCATTTTGACTGTATCCGCCGCCGCACTGGGCCTTGCTGGCCTTGCCGCCCCTGCCGCTACTGCCGCACCGGCTAGCGCTTGGGATCAGGTTGCCGCCTGCGAGTCCGGCGGTGACTGGCATATCAATACCGGAAACGGTTACCAGGGTGGCCTGCAGTTCAACGCGCAAACCTGGGCTGCCAATGGCGGCACCCAGTACGCTGCAACCGCTGACCAGGCAACGCGAGAGCAGCAGATTGCCGTGGCCGAAAACGTTCTGGCCACCCAGGGCGCTGGCGCATGGCCTAACTGCAGCGGCCCAGTTGCCGGCTAAGTCCTAGGCTCCGGCACGAAAGCGAAAACCGGCCCCTCCTCCCCACCCTGCGGCGTTTCCGCGGGGTTGAGGACGGGGCCGGCTTTTCTGCTGCGTCTTCCTGGCTAGCGCACAGCAATGCCAATTCCTTTTAAGCCTCGTGCTTGGCGATATTCCAGGCATACATCATAAGCAGCACCTGCAGCGGCTGACGGATGATGTGGTAGATCTTTTTCGGCCATCCTGCCTTGCGCTCAATCCAGGCGTGGTACATATTGGCTGGCCATACAGCGGCAAAGAGCGCAAGCGCAGAAGCACCGCCGAACCCACGGGTAGCGCGGCGCCGCAGCAACGCGCCAGTGACTATCTCCCAGAGACCAGAAGCAAAGTTATAAAACCGTGCGGGGCCGGGCAGCTGCGGCGGAACGATGGATTCGAAAGTTTGCGCCTTCACAAAGTGCAATACGCCCATGGCGGAAAGCACCGTGGAAAGTCCATTCTTTTGGAAATTCATGCCTTCCACGGTACCCCGACGCGAATCATTGCGCGCTTTTCTAACCGCGAACCAGCTCAAGAATCTTGTCCACGATTTCCTCCGCCGGGACCTCTAGGGTCTCTCCGCCGCGGATGCGCAGCTCTATCTTGCCTTCCTTGAAGGCACGGCCCAAGACTGCCACAAATGGCATGCCTAGCAGCTCTGCATCCTTGAACTTCACGCCTGGGGAGACCTTCGGGCGGTCATCAAAAAGCACCTCGATCCCCTTGGCGGACAGCTCTTCCACCAATGTGTCGCCGGCCTCCATGGCTGCGGCGTCCTTATTAGCCACTGCCACATGGACCTGGTACGGCGCGACAGCTACCGGCCAGTTAAGGCCCTTGTCATCATGGCGCTGCTCGGCTAGCACAGCCAGCATACGAGTGATGCCGATGCCATAAGACCCCATGGTGGGAACCGCACGCTTGCCGTTTTCATCCAAAATCTGGACGTCGAAGGCCTCGGTGTATTTGCGGCCCAGCTGGAAGATGTGGCCCAGCTCGATGCCGCGCTCCAAGGTCAACGTGCCCTGGTTATCCGGGGCAAGATCGCCTTCCTTGACCTCTGCGGCCTCAATGAACTCATCCACGGTGAAATCGCGGCCAGCCACGCAACCAACCACGTGGCGCTCGCTTGCGTCAGCGCCGGTAATCCACGCTGTGCCCTTGACCACGCGCGGATCGGCCAAGATTTTAATGTCATTGGCGTTCAATACGCGCGGTCCAACATAGCCCTTGACTAGGAAGTCATTGTCAGCAAAGTCCTTGTCCCCGGCCAATTCAAACTCCACCGGCTCGAGTGCAGCCTCGAGGCGCTTTTCATCCAGTTCACGATCGCCCGGGATGAGCACGGCGGCCAACTCGGACTCGCGCTTTTCGCTCTCAGCAGCTGGGTGGAAGAGCTTTACCATCATGCATTTGAGGGTATCTGCGGCCGTTGCCTCGCGGCCGTCGATAGTAATGCCTGCTTGCTTTGCCCAGGAAACGAGTGAATCAATGCTCTCTGCATTCGGGGTGTCGTATTCCTGCGCCTCTGGCTGGCCCTCGATGTCCTTCTCCGCAGGTGCTGGGGTAACTACGGCTTCCACGTTGGCAGCATAATCGCCTTCAGTAGAGCGCACGAAGGTATCTTCACCGACTTCAGAGACGGCGAGGAACTCCTCCGAGGCAGAACCACCCATCGCGCCAGAGGTGGCCTTACAAATGGCGTAATCAATCTCTAGACGGTTGAAAATATTTTGATACGCCTTCCGGTGGCGGCCATAGGACTCATCCAATCCTTCATCGGTCATGTCGAAGGAGTATGAGTCCTTCATGGTGAACTCGCGGCCGCGCAGCACACCGGCGCGGGGGCGTTCCTCATCGCGATACTTGGTCTGAATCTGATACAGCGTAACCGGAAAATCCTTATAAGAGGAGTACATGTCCTTTACTGCGCTGGCAAACATCTCCTCGTGGGTAGGGCCGAGTAGCATGTCTGCGTTCTTGCGGTCCTTCAGGCGGAAGAGATTATCGCCGTATTCAACCCAACGGTTGGTCTTTTCATAAGGCTCGCGCGGCAACAAAGCAGGAAAAAGCATTTCCTGACCGCCAATAGCATCCATTTCCTGACGGACTACGTCTTCAATCTTGCGCAGCGTGCGCAGGCCCAACGGCAGCCAGGTATAAACGCCCGGCGCAACGCGGCGGACATAGCCGGCGCGCACGAGCAGCTTATGGCTGGGGACCTCAGCATCAGCCGGGTCCTCACGAAGGGTACGGAGAAATAGTTCAGAAAGGCGGGTAATCATGCACAAAAATATACCTCGCTACCCTGTATATATGCTCATTATCCTCCCTCCTTCAGAAACTAAGGACCACGGCGGCACAGGCCACGCGCTTGATTTCGCGCAGCTTTCCTTTCCGGGACTAAACGAAACCCGGCGCGAAATTGCAGCTGAGCTGCAGTCTCTTTCGGTAGATGAGGCAATGAAGGTGCTGAAACTCTCAGAAAAGCTGCGCGGTGAAGCCGAGTCCAACCAGGGGCTTTTTACCACCCCCACCATGCCGGCCGTGTTGCGTTATACTGGCGTGCTTTTTGATGCCCTAGACGCTCCCACCCTCCCCACATGGGATCGCCTTGCCATTGGCGACGCCCTTTTTGGCATCCTCCGCGCCAGCGATCCCATCCCTCATTACCGGCTTTCGGGCGGGACAAAACTTAGCGGCCGCACCATGAAATCGCACTGGGGCAAGCAGATTACGCAGGCTCTCGAGGGGGTAGACGAGCTTATTGTTGATCTGCGCTCGGGTACGTACCAACAATTGGGCCGGGTGAAAGACGCGGTAACGGTGCGGGTAGAAAGCGTGCAAGAAGATGGCTCGCGCAAGGTAGTCAGCCACTTTAATAAGCACTACAAGGGCCTCCTCGCCCGCGAGCTAGCGCTCTCTCCTGCCGATGCCTATAGCGCCGCCGACGTTGCTGCTATCGCGCGCGCCGCAGGTATGACCGTTGAAGAACCGCGGCCGGGTTCGTGCGAGCTCACGCTCCTGGTCAGGCGCTGAGCCGACCACCGTTTGCCCAGCGCGGTCTGTTTAGCGCAACTGCGGGTTATATAGCAGGCTATTGCGTTGCACCGAGCACTCCGTCGCCACGCGTATTGAGCCGGAAACATGTCCGGATTCGCGCAGGGGGTAAAGCTGGCCTACTACCCTATCGCGCAGGTCCCAGGGCGAAATGGTGTTGAGGTAGATCTTGGTACCGCCTTCGAATCCAGCGAGCGTAGAAATACGTAACTTGATAAGAATGCGCCATGGTTGGGCAACATCGACGTCTGCGGGCTTGTGGTGCCATTCCTCATTGCAGGGCACCTCGCGGCCTACTGCGGCGTGGGCAGCGTGGACTAGATCGCTCATGGCACGAATTTCTTCTTCCGACTGCAGCCACGGCTCGCAGGTTGCGGACTTGGAGTACACCTCCAATGTGGGATAACGGTGTCCGAAGCCGGCGAAGAGGACAGCACGGTCGTTTTCCGCGATGACGAGATTGCGGCTAGCGGCATAATCCACCGCCCACTCGTTGTACATGTTCATATTGCTGCGCAGCATCTGGACCTCTCGGTGAGAAGCCATACCGCGATCATCAATAGCAACGAGCTGCTTGTGCAGGTGCTCGAAGGAAGCACCGGCTGGCTGCAACCAGTTTTGGAATGCCACCACGTACGGGGCGTAGCGGTTGCGCTCGTAGAGATCCCGCATGGCGTCGATAGTCAGCTGCATAAAGAGCAGGTGTTCTTCAGCGCTTAGCGTGCCCGAAGATGCCAACTGCGAATCATCCTGTGCGCCGCGCTCAAAATGGCGGCCAGCCACGATGACGTCGTGACCGCCGGCGAAGAATCCAGCAGCCTGGTCCACCAGTTCTTCTTCGCTTGTCTCAGGCAAGTGCGCTGCTTTGCGCTTCGTGCGCACTATCTTGAGCACATGTTCCCGGCCGACCGGATCGCTAAGGTAGTTCTCCATGCGCTGGCGGGTTTCGGCATCCATCTCAAAGCCGTAATTGGCATGCCAATAGTCATAAGAGACGATTTCAAACAGATTGGGGATGCGCCGAAAGGCCGGCACTGTGTGATCGTATTCCTGCAAGGGCAATCCACGCACAATCCCGCCGGAAGGCAGAATGCGTGCCTTTTCCGGCGGGGTATCGGTCAAGCGCCCAGAGCAAAAGGCGCAGCGATGGCTAAAGTCTTCCTCTTGCAGTGGCTGCGGGTTAGCTACTGGTACAGACAGCGGGCGGTTGCCGCGGCCTGGCACGGTCCATACCTCGGTTCCCGAGAACGGGTTGACCTGTTTGACCGTGCCATCCCGCATGGTTTGGATGGGCTCAATGCGGGCAAAAAGTGCATCACTCATGCCCACTAGGGTAGTAACGTCTAGTACCTATTTCGCAACAGAGCGACGACGCGCCACCGCACAGGACCCACCAACGGTGAGCACGATCATCACGATTAGAACGACAGCGGCGACAGCTCGAGATTGCTCATCACCACTGCGGTTGGCGCCCATTACTAGCCCCCAAGCGTTGGCATCAGGTAGCACGCGGAGGATAGCCTTAGCCCAAGGAGCGCTAACGGCATCGAGGGCGGTTTCAATGACGAAATACTCTGCCACGAGAATCATCGCTGCGAATGCACCACTGCGCAAAAGGTAGGCCAAGCTGGTAGCTAACAGGATAAAGACAGTCCACTCAACGTAGGCAAGGATGAACCCATTGTTATCCGGCCAATGCATAAAGCTGTCAAAATTGAAATCACCTCCGAAGGCAGTAATCAACAGCGTGGCTACCACCATGCCCAGTGTGGCCGCGAGCAGTAGCGAAAAGGTGATGATGAAAAATTGGCTCAGCACTATACCTACGCGGCGATTTGATGAGAGGTATGACCATGAAACTGTTCCTTTACTTTGGTCGCCGCCTACCATCATGGCGGCAGCAAACACCATCACGACAATGGCGAGTGAACCGGAAATAGACACATCGACAGCCTCGAACTTGCCGTCGACCGTACCATTGAAGTCATTCGCCCAAGCCAACAAGACAGCGCCGGCAGCCATGCCAGCTGAAACTACGGCGAGGTATATCCAAGTAGAGCGGAGCGAAAATAGTTTCCGGGATTCAGAAATCAGAGCGTTCATGTGAATCTATCCTTTGCAGATGGAGCGTGTTGTGCAGGTGAAAAACTATGCAGAGCGGTAGGCCACGTGGTCGGCTGTCGCGCCGAGGTAGGCCTCTTCCAGGGAGGGCTGCTTGCGTTCCAAGCTGGAGATGAGAATGCGGTTATCCAGACAGATGCGGCCGATGTCGGAGCCTTCGAGGCCGCGCACGCGCAGGACCTCACCGTCAAAGGAGGTCTCCGCATCGGTGCCGTGCAACAGCCGCAGGAGTGCATCGGGCTGGTCCACAATCACTTCGAGGCTTGCGCCTCCCGTGCCATTGACAAACTCCTCCACGGTGCCCTCGCCCAGCAACTTGCCCTTGCCGATGACCACGAGGCGGTCTGCGGTGAGCTGCATCTCCGAAAGAAGGTGGGAGGAAACCAACACGGAGCAGCCGGCCTCGGCGAATTCGCGGATGCGGGCACGCATCCAGTGCACGCCTTCGGGGTCGAGGCCGTTGACGGGTTCGTCAAGAAGCAAGTGCTTCGGCTCGCCGATGAGCGCACAAGCAAGGCCCAGGCGCTGCTTCATGCCTAGCGAATAGCCGCCCACGCGCTTGGTGGCTACCTGGGTCAGGCCGACGCGGTCCAGGGTGTCATCCACGTGGTTCATGGACACGCCCTGCAACGCGGCCATGTAGCCCAGGTGAGCACGGGCGCTGCGGCCTGGGTGGAACCAGGTGGCGTCCAACAAGGTGCCCACCGTGGTAGCGGGATTGGACAGCCCGCGGAAGGGCGTGCCATCAAAAGTCGCGGTGCCGGAAGTCGGATTCTCCAACCCCACGCACATGCGCATGGTGGTGGATTTGCCAGAACCATTCGGTCCGAGGAAGCCGGTGACTTGACCGTCTGGGACCTCAAAGGAGAGGTCATCTACTGCTTTAAAGGAACGGAAATTCTTGGAAAGGTGTGAAACTTTGAGCATGGTTTCCATCGTGCCGCCTGACCAGCACGAAGTAACCATCCTCGGGAGTGATTTAGCGGGTCATACCTAGGGATGAGACAGCAGCTCCTCCACCGAGACCACGCCATGAGTTAGGGCATACAGCACGGCATGCACACGGTCGCGCGAGCTGGTCTTAGTAAGAATATGGCGCACGTGGGTCTTGACCGTGGCCATGGACACGAACTCGCACTCCGCGATTTCGGTATTCGAATACCCCAGTGCCATCAGCTTGAGGACGTCCAGCTCGCGTGGCGTGAGATCTTCGGCCGGAGGGGCGGTAGCTGCTGCCGCAACAGGGGTGGCATGTAAATCGGGCTGTGCTGCAGACTGTTCGCTGCGCAGTTGCTGCAGCACCTGGGCGGTAATGCGCGGTGAAAGGACGGCCTCGCCGGAATGTACGGTACGAATAGCGGCGAGGAGTTCCTCCGGTTCGACGTCTTTGAGCAGGAATCCAGAGGCCCCAGCGGAAATTGCTCCGTGGACAAAATTCTGGTCATCGAAGGTGGTTAACATAATGACCTGGGTGTCCGGGAATTCCGGCAGCAGCCTTTCTGTGGCGGCGATGCCATTGACGCGGGCCATCTGGACATCCATAAGCACAATATCGGCAGGTTGCGCGCGGGCGAGGTCGAGGACTTCATCGCCATCGGAGGCCTGCCAGGCAACGTCCAAATCCTCTTGGGAGCCAAGGAGCATGGCGAACCCGGCGCGCACGAGGGGCTGATCATCGACTAGGCCGATACGGATGGGGCCAGCGGGCGCACCTGTTGGCTGCTCAGGGTTAGTCATTGGGTACCTCCACGGTAATAAAGAAGTGTCCATCCTCGGTGCGGGTAGCAACGCTGCCGCCATAGGCCTTGACACGCTCGCTCATTCCAATAAGTCCGTAGCCGGGCTTGTGATTATCCGGCATGCGTGCGGCCGGATTTTCGGCACTCAATACTAGGCCGTTTCCAGTAGAGCGGAAACGCAGTACTCCCCTTTTATCACGCGAATGCTTGATCATATTGGTCAAAAGTTCTTGCACCACGCGGTAGACGGTGAATTGGTAGAGTTCGTCGCTTTCGGTCGGCAGGTCCTCCAGCCCGTGCACGGTGATATCGAAACCGGTCCGGCGCGCTTCCGAGATGAGACCGGCAATATCGCTCGCGCCGGGCGCCTTGGTATCGGCGCGGGAATCACCATCTCGCAGCACGGAGAGCAAACCGCGCATCTGTTTGAGGGAATCGCGGGAGGTAGAGGCGATGGTCTCCAAGGCTTCTGTGGCCGCTGCGGGATTTTTGGCGGCGGCGAACCGGGCGCCGTCGGCAAGGGCAATAACGCCCGCTAAATTATGCGCCACGATGTCATGCATCTCGCGGGCAATGCGGTTGCGCTCTACCGCGCCGGCCATCTCCGCACGTTCAATCAGCAGCTGCTGGTCGTCGCGCTTTTTGCGGTCATTGGTGCCCAGCAAGAAGAAAAATCCCATGACCGGCCACGCGATGATAACGACGAAGCCGAAAGCAGGCAGAGGGCCGATGCTGTTGGCATCTTCCAGACCAAAGTCGATGCCATCCATGAGTCTCCGCCCATAAAGGTCCGCTGCAGTGGCCGCCAAGGTGCCTAAGGCAATCCACCCTATCCAGAACCGTTGTAAGCGCTTGGGTGAATGTGCACCTATAAGAAATACGCAGTATGCAACTGGGAAGAAGTGAGCGTTACCCATGGCAGCCAGCGGGGTAAAGATACACACCGTTAGTATTACTGCGATGAAGCCAATGGCGTACTCCTTGAGCTTGGGGTGCAGCCATAATGCTAGTGGAATACCGACTGCATAAAGCACGAGGACCAACATTTGGAAAGGCGAGGATCCATCAATAACACCTTCTGCCACCCGCACCGAAGAAGTCCAGAAAAACAGCGGAATGAGAATTCTCCACGGTGGGCCTACCCACGCGCGAAGTGCATCGGGCCATAGCTTCTTCATGACCTTATAGGCTAGCGCAGGCTTTAGGCTATAGTCCTCATCCCTGGGGCTGACTAGACTGGCGGGCATGCAGCACGAGTTCTTTGAGGTTGATGTTTTTGCCACGGGTGCCTTTAGCGGCAACGCCCTAGCGGTGATAGCCGGCGCCGATGGGCTTAGCGCCCAGCAGATGCAAGCAATCGCGAACTGGACCAACTTTTCTGAGACCACCTTCTTGCTCGAACCTCACGACGCCCGCGCGGACTACCGCGTGCGCATTTTCACCCCGTACGAAGAGTTTGATTTTGCCGGCC
This sequence comes from Corynebacterium sp. KPL4072, assembly GCF_037908395.1. NCBI lineage: Bacteria > Bacillati > Actinomycetota > Actinomycetes > Mycobacteriales > Corynebacteriaceae > Corynebacterium > Corynebacterium sp. KPL4072. Next base: position 281,603 of record NZ_JBBMGE010000001.1, on the reverse strand, counting down.
ACCCCACGCTGGGTAGCGCTGCCGCGTGGCGGGCGCTGGGCAATAGCCCGCAGTCGGAGGGAACTATCGTCCAAGAATGCGGCGTGGGCTTGGTAACCGTCCGCCAAGAGGGCGAAGTCTTTTCCTTTGCTACCCCGCCGCTGCGCCGCGAAGAACCGCTGAGCTCGGCGGAGCTAGAGGAGGCCTGCGCTGGGTTGGGGCTAGATAGCGCGGATATTGTGGACCATGGCTGGGTGGACAATGGCCCGGGCTGGCGCCTGCTTCAATTGCGCGATGCCGCGGCGGTGCGCGCGGTGAAGCCCCAGGTTGAGCGCCCCAAGGTCGGTGTTGTGGGCCTTAATCCCAACGCCGCAAAGGGCGAGTCGGCCTATGAGGTTCGGGCCTTTACCACGCAATTCGAAGACCCAGTCACCGGTTCTTTCAATGGCGGCGCCGCGCAGTTTATGCGCTCGCGAAACCTGGTGCCAACGCGTTATACCGCAACACAAGGCAGCCAGATAGGCCGAGCGGGCGAAGTATTTATCAACGATGACGGCACGGATATCTGGGTAGGCGGGCGCGCCCATATTCGCGTGCGCGGAACACTGGAGGTTTAAATGCAGCTACACCACGATTTTGCCCAACGCCTTCCCCACTTGGTTCGCCCTACCGAGGGCGAAGAGCAGCCGAACCCAGAGATGGTCATCCTAAACGAGGAACTGGCCAGGCAGTTGGGCTTTGACCCGGACTGGCTGCGCTCCTCCGAGGGAATCGAGTTCCTCACGGGTCGCGCGGGCGGACACGCCATGGCCTATTCTGGCTTCCAATTCGGTGCGTTTAATCCGCAGATGGGAGACGGCCGCGCCATGCTTTTAGGCGAGGTGGAAAATGACGGCCAGCTGTGGGATCTCCATGCCAAGGGAACTGGGCTGACCCCCTTTTCCCGCCCAGGCTCTGATGGCCGCGGAACGCTTTCTTCCATGCTGCGCGAATACCTAGTTTCCGAAGCCATGCATGCCTTGGGCGTGCCCACCACCCGAGCACTAGCGGTAATCTCCACCGGCCGGCCCATCCAGCGCGGCCACGTACAGCCCGCCGGAATTGTGGTGCGCGTGGCTGCGAGCCATATCCGGGTGGGCACCTTCCACCTAGCCGCGCAGACGGATTACACACGTCAGCTGGCCGACTACGCCATCGCCCGCCATTATCCCGGTTGCGACTACCGGGACTTTTTCCTCCAGCTGATGGATGCACAAATTCGCACTGTATCCCAGTGGATGCGCTTAGGCTTCATCCATGGCGTGATGAATACGGATAACACCACCATCTCCGGCGAGACGATTGACTATGGACCGTGTGCCTTCATGGAGTCCTATTCCCCGAGCACGGTATTTTCCAGCATCGATACCCAAGGCCGCTATGCCTTTGGCAATCAACCCTCCATCCTGGGATGGAATCTAGCGCGCTTGGCGGAGTCCCTCCTGCCGCTCTTTGACTTGGATTTGAATAAGGCCATGGATTTTGCTCAAGAGACAATAAATGGCTTTGCAGATCGCTTCGAGGCCCAGCGCAAGGCAGACATGGTAGCAGCATTGGATGCCTCTCCAGACATCCTCTCTGCTTATTCCGCTGCTATGCAGCTCAACGGCCCAGATATTACGCTGGCCCACCGCGCTCTTGCCGACGCCGCCGCGGGCCACCCCACCCCCGCCCGTGAGCTTTTGCCCGAGGGAGACTTTTTGGATGAGTACCTAGCGTCCTCGCCCGATCCCTCCCGCGTCAATAGCGCGATGCCGCGGGTTATCCCGCGCAACCTCGCGGTGGAAGCTGCCCTTAACGCTGCAGAACGCGGGGACATGAGCCCCTATCAAGAACTCCTCCACGCGGTAACCCACCCGTGGGAGCCCAACCCCTCATTCGAATCGCCGGACCCCAATGGCTTGGAGGGATACCTCACCTACTGTGGCACCTAGCTGCTGTTCACCGAGCCCAGACCGAATAACCCCCTGTACCGTCTCGGTGCGGTACAGGGGGTTATCTAGGAAGAAGCTGGTTCTAGCGGTCTAGCTTCAAGGTCTTCTGGGTGTACTCCCACATCTCGTCATAGAGCTTTTCATCGTTGCGCAGCTTGATGCCATAAGACGGAACCATCTCGCGGATCTTATCCGCCCAATCGATCATGTGCTCGCCGAAGCAACGCTCCAGCAGCTCCAACATGACGGCAGGGGTAATGGATGCGCCCGGGGATGCACCGAGCAGGCCGGCGATATTGCCCTCCTGGTTATTGACCAGGGTGGTACCGAACTCGAGGGAGCCGAACTGCGGGGCACCTGCAGGCTTGATCACCTGGACGCGCTGGCCGGCGATGACGGTCTCCCAGTCGCTTTCCTTTGCCTCCGGGACGTACTCGCGCAGGGTCTCAACGCGGTCGGAGAAGTTCTTGCGTACCTCGTCTACCAAGTACTTGGTCAGGCCGAACTCCTGGACGGCAACGCCAAGGTAAGAAGTGATGTTATCCGGGCGGATGGACTTAAATAGGTCCAGGTAGCTGCCCTTCTTCAGGAACTTCGGGCTCCAGCCGCCGTAGGGGCCGAATAGCAGGCCCTTCTCGCCGTCGATAACGCGGGTATCCAGGTGAGGCACGGACATTGGCGGGGCGCCCACAGCAGCCTTACCGTAGACCTTCGCCTGGTGCTGCTCGATAAGCTCCGGGTTCTTGGAACGCAGCCACAGACCGGATACTGGGAAGCCTGCGTAACCGGCAACTTCCTTCACCTTGGCCTTGCGCAGCAGATCCAAGGCATAACCGCCAGCACCCACGAAGACGAACTTAGCCTTGACTACCGTGATGTCACCGGTGTGCTTGTTCTTGGAATAGACCTTCCAGGAAGAGCCATCGCGCTTGATGTCGATGACCTCATGTCCGTAGCGGATCTCGGTGCCGGAGGCCTTAGCCGCGGTCAGGAACTGCTTGGTCAGCGCGCCGAAGTTAACGTCAGTGCCGGCATCGGTCCAGGAGATGGCTACCTTATTGGAGAAATCACGGCCCTGCGCCATCAGGGGCAGCTTCTCCGCAAAGACAGAATCATCAGCGGAGAACTGCATGCCTGGGAACATGTGCTTCTCGCTCAAAACGTCATAGCGACGCTTAAGGTAGTCAACCTGGATTTCGCCCTGTGCGAAGGACACGTGCGGAACTGGGTTAATAAATTCGCTCGGGTCGGTCAGAATACCGTTGTTGAGCTGGTGAGACCAGAACTGGCGAGACTTCTGGAACTTCTCATTAATCCCCAGAGCCTTGGAGATATCAATGCGACCATTCTTCTCCGGGGTGTAGTTCAGCTCGCACAGTGCGGAGTGGCCGGTACCGGCGTTATTCCACGGGGAGGAGGACTCCAATGCGGGGCCGTCGAGACGCTCAAAGACCATCTGGGTCCAGCTAGGCTCCAGCTCGCGGATCATTGCGCCCAAGGTGGCGCTCATGATGCCGGCACCAATAAGTGCTACGTCGACCTCGTCTACAACCTGTGCTGTCTTCTTAGCGGAGGACACTCTGTTATTACCTCTTCAAATAGAAAATAGATATCCATCGGCGCGGTCTACGCCTTGACTTATAGCGCTTAGCGCCCCGCGCCACCATCGTTGCACTAAGACAACCTGGCAGTGCGTCACGCATTAAGGCCTTACTCTACGCTTTTCTTATCCAATTTGGGGTTTCTCCCCCAGACCAGTGGCAAAAATGTGGGAATTTCCGCCCCCACTATCTACACCCCAGCACCAGCACCATAAATCCTTTATTACACCTAGAATCGAGGCATGGTTACACACTCCCCGGTATGGGGCCCAGACAAACTCGGCCCCGACTATGAAGCTGCCACCATTGACTTGGGCGCAGACCCCGACGGCGAGGGCAACGTGGTCACCACGCTGGTGCACTACGCGCCCCAGCAGGCGGGCGATGCGGCACGCGAACCATCCGCTGCCTCATCGCGCCCGGCATTGGTGTGGCTACACGGTATGACCGACTATTTCTTCCACACCCACGTAGCCGAGCACTTTGCCGCCCAAGGTTATGACTTTTACGCTGTCGATCTGCACAAGTGTGGTCGCTCGCGCCGCTCCGGCCAGTCATGGCACTATGTATCGGACTTGGCGTTCTACTTTGCTGACCTCACCGCTGCACTCGATGCCATCCCTAATGATGAGGTTATCTTCATCGCTCACTCCACCGGTGGCCTCATCGCCCCGCTATGGATGGATCATCTGCGCCGAACCGACTACGAACGCCACCAGCGCTTGAAGGGGCTCATCCTCAATAGCCCGTGGCTCGACATGATGGGCGTACCCGGCCAGGTTCTTACCCCGCTCAAACCGCTGTTGTACGCACTTGGCCGCATCGTCCCCAGGACTCCCCTGCCCGGTGGCAACTTCACCGCCTACGGCGAGTCTGTTCACCAAGATTTCTACGGCGAGTGGGAATTTGACCTCCGCTTTAAGCCACTGGCTGGCCATAAGAAGTATGTTGGCTGGCTAGCCGCAGTATTCCATGGCTTTGATGCCATCCATAGCGGTCGTATCGATGCCGGCGTACCAATTTTGACGCTGCAGTCCACTCGCACTCAACTGGGCCGGCCTTATTCCGATAGCGCGAACCACGCGGATGTCATCATCGACGTTGCCCAAACGCGCCGCTGGGCAAAGGAACTAAGCGCTCACTACACCTTGCACCCCATCAAGGGCGCTAGGCACGATGTTTTTCTATCCCTTCCGGATCCGCTGCAAGAGGCCTTCAACGCCTGCGATGAGTGGTTGCCCACCGTCTTAGATTCCGCTAAACCCGTCCAGTAATTTACTCCCTATATATAAGGAATAAACGTGACTTCTTCACACCAGAACCGTACGCCCGCGGCCGAGGAACATTTTGACCTCATCATCATCGGCACCGGCTCCGGAAACTCCATCCCTAGCCCGGAGTTTGATGACCAAAAGATCGCCATCATTGAAAAGGGTACTTTTGGCGGTACCTGCCTCAACGTGGGCTGCATTCCCACTAAAATGTATGTCTATGCCGCCGATATCGCCTTGGCCGCGCGCGAGGCCGGCCGTCTAGGCCTAGATGCTCAGGTCAATAGCGTGGATTGGGATTCCATCGTGGACCGCGTCTTCACCAACCGCATCGACCAGATTGCCAAGGGCGGCGAGCAGTACCGCCGCGGGGAGGAAACCCCAAATATCACCGTATTTGACGAGCACGCCCGCTTTATTGGCCCGAAGACTATTCAGACCGGCGAACATGTTATCACTGGCGAGCAAATCGTCATCGCGGCCGGCTCCCGCCCGGTCATTCCAGAGGTCTATGCCAAGTCTGGCGTGAAGTACTACACCAATGAAGACATCATGCGCATGGACCATCAGCCACAAAGCCTCATTGTGGTGGGCGGTGGCTATATCGCCATGGAGTTTGCCCATGTCTTTGACGGGCTCGGCACGGAGGTCACCGTGGTCAATCGCTCCGAGACTTTGCTGCGCCACCTTGATGATGATCTATCTAGTCGCTTCAATCAGATTGCTCGCGACCGCTTCGACGTCCGCATTGCCAATGGCACCCAGCTCGAGAAGACCGACAAGGGAGTGCGGTTGGAGCTAGATGATGGCACCTCTATTGAGGCAGAGGCCATTCTGGTTGCCACTGGGCGCACCCCCAATGGCGATCAGATGGATGTGGATAAGGCAGGCATTGAGCTGCTTGCCGACGGCCGCGTAAAAACCGATGAGTTCGGCCGCACCACTGCCGAGGGCGTATGGGCGCTTGGCGACGTCTCTTCGCCGTACATGCTCAAGCACGTAGCCAATGCCGAGATGCGCTCCGTACAGCACAACCTGCTGCACCCAGAAGACCTCCGCCCGCTCCCCCATGACAATGTCCCTGCCGCCGTCTTTACCCACCCGCAGATCGCAACGGTGGGCCGGACCGAAAAGCAGGCTCGCGAGGAAGGCTTCGATGTCACCGTCAAGGTGCAGAACTTTGGCGATGTTGCCTACGGCTGGGCCATGGAAGATAAAACCGGTATATGCAAGCTAGTGGCAGACCGCGCTACCGGGCAGCTTCTCGGAGCTCACTTGATGGGACCGCAGGCTTCTACCCTCATCCAGCAATTGATTACCGCGATGGCCTACTCGTTGGACATGCGGGAGTTCACCCGCAACCAATATTGGATTCACCCCGCGCTACCAGAAGTAGTGGAAAACGCCCTTTTGGGACTGGAGTGGCAAAAGTAAATTGTTACGTGACCTTTCTCACACATACCCAGATTTTTCCCAGCTTCCAGGGCATATTCCCATTTCACGCCAAGGAAGTCACATTCGTGACTGCAGGAAATTCACCACCTTTTAGGGACACACATTAATTTAATGGATGAAATTCCGGTCTTTGACGCGCAAAAGGACAAGGGTTTTACTAGATTCACTGGGGGCACCGGCTCGAGCCAATACGAACACGGCTACCGCGTGTTTCTGTATGTTCCCTGCACATTCAATAACACTTTGGTTTCCCAGTGTGGAAGCCTTGCAAGTACGACTTTTAAGGAATTTTGATATGCGTATCCGCAATGCAGCTATCGCTGGCGCAACCGCTCTCGCCGTTGCTTTCGGCGGCACCACCGTTGCCGTAGCAGCAGAGGGCCCCTCCTCCGCTGAGGCTACCCAGACCACCACCGCTAACGAGGGCTCCTCCCATCAGGCTTCCTCTAACGAGAGCCAGAGCTTCCCTAACAAGGTTGACCAGGACCTCCAGCTTGAAGGCGAGAAGCCAGCTGACGGCACCAAGATCTTCGGCTCTTCCAAGGACTTCTCCGAGCAGCCGGTATGGGCTAAGGTTCTGTACTCCCTGACCATCCTGGGTGGCATCGGTGCAGTTCTGGGCGGCGTCATCGGACCAGTCGTCAACTTCATCAACCACGGCCCTTCCTTCTAAGCAACAGCCCTACGGCTTCATCACAACTTCCGAAAGGTAAATTTCACAATGCGTAACTTCCGCACTGCAGCCGTTGCTGCTGCTACCGCTGCTACCGTCGCTTTCGGCGGCGTCGCTGTCGCTTCCGCTGAGGACACCACCAACGATCGTGCTTCCTTGGGCGAGAACCTGTCCTCCGTCATCAAGGACACCAAGGATGACAACGGCGAGTACGAGACCTTGTCCTCCAAGATCGGTGCTAACGCTGACAAGGATCAGCAGGTAACCGGCCACGCCCTCCTCGGCGAAGAGAAGGACAAGGACAACCCTCGCTGGGGCGAGATCTGGCGCGACGGCACCGTTGCTCTGGGCATCACCTCCATTGTCGGCGCAATCATCGGCGCTTACAACTACGCCGTTTACACCGGCATCGTCCCGCAGCACATCTTGGACCCAATCTTCCGCCGCTAATTATTAGCCGCAGATTGGCTCTAGATAGCTAGGGCTTGCAGGGGCCCCGTTTTAAGAACGGGGCCCCTTTGCTATGTGCAGCTACGTGCTGAGTGCTGATGCCTTGCGCGGGACGTCGGCAAGCAAAGTACGCAAAAGGCCGCCTCCACTTCCCCGCTTGGGGTCGTGGAGGCGGCCTTCGTTAGCGAAGCTTAGTCCTCATCGGGGATGGTAAGGATTTCGTTGCCGTCCTCAGTAATGACGAGGGTGTGCTCAAACTGGGCGGTGAACTTGCCGTCCGTGTTTTGGACGGTCCAGTCATCATCCCAGATCTCGTAATCCAGCGAGCCAAGATTAATCATCGGCTCGACGGTAAGCGTCATACCCGGCTCGAGGATATCGCGGTAGACGGTCGAGTCATGGTGCAAGACAACTAGGCCGTTGTGGAAAGTCGGGCCGACGCCGTGGCCGGTAAAGTCGCGCACGACGTTATAGCCAAATCGCTTGGCATAAGACTCGATAACTCGACCGATGACGTTAATCTCACGGCCAGGCTTTGCAGCCTTAATGCCGCGCATCGTGGCCTCTTTCGTGCGCTCTACCAGCAGGCGGTGCTCCTCGGAGACATCGCCGGCAAGGAAGGTAGCGTTATTATCGCCGTGCACCCCGTTCTTATAAGCGGTGATATCGATATTGACGATGTCGCCATCTTCAATCACGGTGGTGTCTGGGATGCCGTGGCAGACAATCTCATTAAGGGATACGCAGCTGGACTTAGGGAAGCCACGGTACCCCAGCGTAGAAGGGTAAGCGCCGTGGTCACACATGTATTCGTGTGCCACGCGGTCTACATAATCAGTAGTTACCCCCGGCTTAACGGCCTTTCCAGCCTCCTTGAGGGCGTTGGCCGCAATCTTGCAGGCCTCGCGCATCTTCTCAATGACCTCTGGGGACTGGACATAGGGCTCGCCAATGCCCTCTTGTACCTCATCCTTCCACACGTACTCTGGGCGCTCAATGCTTTCCGGAACGGTGAGGATCGGAGTGGGCTTGCCTGGCTTTAGCTTTCCTCGATTACTCATGGTTTCCCATGGTAGTCCTCTCCACCGCGAACGCGGGAGCCGGGGTCCTGCGGCGGGGTTGCAGACGCAGCGCGGCGACTATCCCTCGGCCGGCGGCGCTGCCCCTTCGTGCGGACCGGAGCGGTAGGCATCGACCTTCTGCAAGAAATTGCTGGTGATATTGACCGAGGCATCGGAGCCGCCACCCAAAACCACGAGGGTGGCAAAGGCAATATCATCTTCTTCCCGGTAGCCGGTAAACCAGGCGTGCGAGCCTTCATTGATTTCCGCCTCACCGGTCTTGCCATAAATGGTGCCGTCAGCAGCCATGCTGCGCGCGGTACCGCTGGTGACCACTTGGCGCATCATGGCACGGACATTGTCCAGCACGAGCTTGGGAATCTGCTGCGGTTTATCGGATGCTTTGGTCTTGTGCCCCTCGATAAGCGTCGGTGTAGGCGTTTTGCCGTTGGCAACCGTGGCAGAAACAAGGGCCATGCCAAAAGGACTTGCCAAGTCGTAGCCCTGACCATATCCGGATTCAGTGCGTTCCAATGGCTCCTTTCCGTCTGGAATAGAGCCAGTGATGGTCGTCAACCCGGGGATGTCGTACTCAACGCCGAAGCCAAACTTCTTGCCCATATCCTTCAACTCACCAGGCTTGAGCTTGGTGGAGATATCCGCAAAGGTGGTGTTACAGGACTGCGCGAAGGCTTGGCTAAGCGGAACACTGCCCAAAGAAAAGGAATTGTAGTTGGTCACTACGCGGCCATAGATATCCATAGTGCCCGGGCACGGAACGATGGTATCGGTATTTAGGCCCTGTTTGTCCACGCCAGCCGCAGCGGTGAGAATTTTGAAAACAGAACCGGGTGGGTACTGGCCTTGGAGGGCGACGTCGCCGTCCTCATCAGCCTTCTCGGTTTGCGCTACGGCCAAAATATCGCCATTGGAAGGTCGGATGGCTACGAGCATTGCCTGCGAATCGGCACGCTCGTTTACCGCTTCTTGCGCGGCGCGCTGCACATCGTAATCGAGACCAACCTTGATCGATGGCGCAGCATTGGGATCATGCTTTTCGACGTCCGAGAGTGCCGCACCATTTTCATTGACCACAGAAATGGACCAGCCAGTTTGACCATCGACCTCGTCTTGGACCGCAGAACGCACGCGCGACATGAGATCGGGCGCAAGACCGCGGTCGCGGGTAACCAAGGCTGGCTCCTCGTTGAGGCGCACGCCGTCCATGCCCTCCACCTTGGGACGCACAGCCTTGGCTTGGTCTTCTGTGAACATAGTTACGGAGAAAGAACCATCCGCATCCTCTAATTTCTTGGCCAAATCCTTGGCATCAATCTCCGCAATTGAATCGTCCTGGCGATGGGCGGCTGCCAACGCGCCGCTAATCTTTGCCGCGGTAGGGCGCACATCCTCTAAGGAGCTGGTATCTACCACCAGACGATAGTTCAGCCCTGGGCTCATCAATTCCACTCCATTGGAAGAGACCACGCTGGCACGCTTTGCCTCCAATGCGCGCAGTTCCAAGTGCTGGTTTGCGCCCAAGTCTGGGTGGATAAGGCTCGGCTTCCAGCGCACCGTCCACTCATCCTCGGTCTTAGTAAGCGTCATCTGCGTGTCATAGCTCAAGGTGCGTTCCTTGGGCAGATCCCAGGTGACCTTGTAGTTCGCCGTAGCGAGGTTCTCGTCTTGATCGACACCTTCTAGCTCAATATCGAGCCCCTCGGCCTGCAGGCCGGAGTAGGTGGCGTCGAGGGCAGCGGTGGCGTCAGAGGGGGAATCGGTAAGCGCGGCCAAACCGTCGTTATTGCGAGATTCCATCCCTTCGAGGAATTCCTCCGCCACCGGTTCTGCAGATACCGGCTTCGGGGTACAAGCAACCACGCTGGTGGAAGCGAGCGTGATAGTTGCAACCAGCGCGACCAACTTCTTCATGTCTTGGCACTCTAGCAGCGCAAGAGCTAAAAAAGACTGCCCCACACCGAAGTGCGGGGCAGTCTACTTAATGTGGGTGGATTACTGGGTTACGCGAACCTCAGCCTTAGCGCCTTCCACGGCCTCCATGCCCTGCTCATCGGCAATGCGCATGGCTTCTTCAATGAGGGTTTCTACAATCTTGTCTTCCGGCACGGTGCGAACGACCTCGCCCTTGACAAAGATCTGGCCCTTACCATTGCCGGAAGCAACGCCGAGGTCAGCATCGCGTGCCTCGCCCGGGCCGTTGACAACGCAACCCATAACGGCAACGCGCAGCGGGAACTCCATGCCCTCCAAGCCAGCGGTAACTTCCTCTGCCAGCTTGTAGACGTCCACCTGAGCGCGGCCGCAGGAAGGGCAGGACACGATCTCCAACTTGCGCGGGCGCAAATTGAGCGACTGCAAGATCTGGTCGCCTACCTTGATCTCCTCTACTGGCGGCGCGGACAAGGACACGCGAATGGTATCGCCAATGCCCTCTGCCAGTAGCGCGCCGAAGGCAACCGAGGACTTGATGGTTCCCATGAACTTCGGGCCTGCCTCGGTCACACCCAAGTGCAACGGATAGTCAGTCTTTTCCGCCAGCTGGCGGTACGCCTCCACCATCAGGACAGGGTCGGAGTGCTTGACGGAAATAGCGATATCGCCGTAGCCGTGCTCCTCAAACAGGCCAGCTTCCCAAATGGCGGACTCGACGAGTGCCTCCGGGGTGGCTTTGCCGTACTTTTCCAGCAGGCGCTTATCCAAAGAACCACCATTAACGCCGATGCGGATAGGAATGCCGGCATCGCCTGCAGCCTTAGCAACTTCCTTCACGCGACCGTCGAACTCGCGGATATTGCCCGGGTTAACACGGATGGCGGCACAGCCGGCATCGATGGCTTGGAAGATGTACTTAGGCTGGAAGTGGATATCCGCAATCACCGGGATGGGCGACTTCTTAGCAATGGCCGGAAGTGCTTCCGCATCGATGGGCTTAGGACAAGCCACACGCACGATATCGCAGCCGGAAGCGGTCAGCTGCGCAATCTGCTGCAGTGTGCCATTGATGTCGTGCGTCTTCGTATTGGTCATCGACTGCACCGAAATTGGTGAGTCAGAGCCGACACCGACCGGGCCCACCTGCAACTGCCGAGTCTTACGGCGCGGGTGCAGTACTGGTGGCGGGCCGTCTGGGATTCCTAGACCGATGGGGGTCGACATGAATTCTCCTTGTTGAAGCACAGAAATTTATAAGGTGGGTGATTAACGCCCCCACTCTAGCACTGCTTGCTTTATGCCTGAAGTGCGCGCTGTGGGGACACGGCTGCTAACCAAATAGCCGGATAGGGTTAACTACATCGGCGACGATAACGATGACGCCGACGCCCATCAGCAGTGCGGCCATCACATAGGTCACCGGCATCAACTTGGTGTAATCGGCCGGGCCCAAGGCCGGCTTGCCCGCGAGCTTGCGGATGCCATCGCGCAGCTTTTCATAGATGATGACGGCGATATGCCCGCCGTCGAAAGGCGGCAGCGGAACTAGGTTAAATAGAGCGAGGAAGAAGTTCAGCGTTGCCAGCATCATAAAGAACATCGACCACAGGGAACGCTCCGCCAATTCGCCGCCCACACGGGAAGCGCCGACAACGGACATCGGGCCGTCAGCTTCGCGTTCGTGACCAAAGATGGAGGCCACCACGCCCGGCACCTTGCCAGGAAATTGCTTGAGGCCATCTACCGTTGCTTCCAACGAGTAGGTACTAAACCGCCACGTTGCTGGTAGCGCGTCAACAGGGCCGTGCTTTTCGACGACGTCGATAAGCTGATTGCTCAACCCGATAGAGCCGGCATCTATAAGTTCTCCGTCCTTATTGAGCCGCTTAACGGTATCCAGGTGGACTGGGATGTCTTTATCTTTTCCATCGCGCTCAACTGTCAGCGTGATGGTGTCACCAGGACGCTGCATTACCTCATCGCGCAGCTGGGTAAAAGAGTCTATCTTCTGGCCCTCGAAGGCGACGATGATATCGCCCTCCCGCACACCGGCCTTTCCGGCGGGGCCTGGACCCGTACACTTTTCCAGCTCTTGGTTCGGCTTCTGATTGGCCGAGCAGGTCACCTCGCCTACGCGGGGGCGCACATCGGCATCCGGGTTGGGCAGGCCAGCCGTCATCGCGACAAAATAGAGAATGACAAAGCCCAAAATCAGGTTGACGACAATACCGCCGGCCATCACAATAATGCGCTGCCACCATGGCTTTTTATACATGGCGTGGGGTTCTTCGTCCTCGGTGAGGAATTCATCCTGGGCAGTCATTCCGGCGATATCGCAAAAGCCGCCCACAGGGAAGGCCGCCAGCCCGTATTCAGTGTGCCCCTGCCGGAAGGAAAATACGCGCGGACCAAAACCGATAAAGTAGCGGCGCACGCGCATACCAAAGGCACGCGCGCTAAGCATATGGCCTGCTTCATGCAGCGCTACGGTAAGCCCGATGCCAAGGGCGAAAAACACAATGCCCAGCAAATTTGCCATGGTGTGAAAAGCTTTCTAATCAGCCAGCGAATCAATCAGCGCGTTCGCGCGCCTGCGCGCCTCGCCTTCTACTGCGAGGATTTCATCGAGGCTAGAGACTACACCAGCAAACTCAGAAGCGGAATCAAGGACCTTGCCCACTACGTCCACGATTTCTGGAAAATGGATACGCCTGGATAAAAATGCGGCCGCCGCTTCCTCATTGGCCGCGTTATAAATGACCCCCGTTCCCTCGGCCGCGGCGCGCCGGGCGAGATCGACGGCGGGAAAGGCGGCATCGTCAAGCGGCTCAAAGCGCCACTCATGCGCCTGCGCAAAATCTAAGGAAGGCTGCGCACCCGGCACGCGGTGCGGCCAATTCAGCGCCAGCGAAATCGGCAGCTTCATCGACGGCGGCGAAACTTGGGCGATGGTGCAGCCATCTTTGAAAGTAGCCATAGAGTGAATAATGGACTGTGGATGCACGGTGACATCGATACGCTCAGGGTCGATGTCAAAGAGCAGCGTCGCCTCAATGAGCTCCAGACCTTTATTCATGAGCGTTGCTGAATTGAGGGTATTCATCTGGCCCATAGACCAGGTCGGGTGCTGCGCCGCCTGCTCTGGGGTCACGTCCCACATCTCTTCGCGCGACCAACCACGGAAGGGACCGCCTGAGGCGGTAAGAACAAGCTTATCCAGCTCCCCTTCCTCGCCGGCGCGCAGACACTGCGCCATGGCGGAATGTTCCGAATCGACGGGAATGATTTGACCAGGGCGCGCGGCCTGGGTGACGAGCGTGCCACCGGCGACGAGGGATTCCTTATTGGCCAAGGCCAAGTACTCCCCCATCTCCAGCGTCGCTAGAGTGGCTTTAAGGCCGAGGGATCCCACTAGAGCATTGAGCACAGTATCGGCCGGAGTCGAACGCACTAGGTTCTCTGCAGCATCGGCGCCACTTAATACCGAACCGCCTAAGGCAGCGGAAACCTCGGCAGCAGCATCCTCTTTAGCCACTGCAACGTGGTCAAACGAAAGGTTGAGGCGACGAGCCTGTTCAATGATGAGCTGCGGGTTGGAGCCGCCCGCCGCGATTCCCACTACCTCGAATTTATCGGGATTATCCGCAATAACTTCCAGAGCCTGCGTGCCGATTGAACCGGTGGAACCAAGAATGAGTATTCGCTGTGTAGTCACCCTTCCACCCTAGCGCCCATCACCACGGGGCGGGCATGGCAGGTAACCAGTACTGCGGCGGGGGTGTTTAATCGCCATCTAAGGCGCGATGATTTAGAATGTGTAGCAGACAAATGGCATTGGTGTGCCCGCACGCCCATCGCGCAGACGGGCATACGCAGAAGCGAAGGAGAGCAAGTGTCTTCCCACAAGCCGGTACCGCAGGTATATGACGGTGTTTCTACTGAGGACGTCCCATCCGCAGGATTCGGTTGGTCCCGCATCAGCCGCTCGGGCGTGCAGATCGCCGGTTGGATTTCCGTTCTCTTCTTGATCGCCTACCACTTTGGTAATCACAAGGGCCACGTTGAGACTGTCTGGCTCGTCGTACTGACTGTCCTGCTGGTAATCGGCCTGCTCATTCATGCTTTCCAGCCTAAGCTGCACCAGGTGCGCACCGTGACCGCCCGCAACCAGCCGGTGGGCCACCAGGAGCCAGACTGGGTCTACGACCAAAAGACCAACACCGGTGTGTACGCCGAGCTGAGCGATTCCCAGCTGCGCGCGCTGAATATCGAGCCTTCCCGCGTTTCTCACCTGCGCGTTGAGCCAGGCACTAACAACGCCACCCCGGTTTCCTCCAGCAAGCACGCGCTCTAAGCTTTCAGCACACTTTAGCTACCGCCGCCCTTCCCCGCGAAGGTCGGCGGTTTCTTTTTGCCTCCGCTTGCCGACGCCTCTCCCCTTACTCAGCGCTCACTCTGCTGGGTGCTGCCCTGCCCACACCCACCCTTAGCAAGAGCGCGGTGTGGGCGATACTTGCTAAGAAGCGCCCGAGTTTTAAGACACCCAGTGGCCCACCTTGGCGTAGATCTCGGGCAGGGTGTTATCGACGCGCTTGCCACTGACCCGCAGTGCGAGGACATAACACGCAACAGGCACGGCTATGACGAGTACAAACCCCAGCGCGACCAGCACCATGTTCGAGCCGTAGCCGATAGCCATTGGGATGACGCCTGGGATGATGGGCGTCCAGCCAATAAACAAACTCAAAATAGCGCTTAAGAAGGCGCTAGCCGAGTAGCCGGATTTATCCGCCCACATATTCCCGCCAGGCCGCGCGGTGGCAAAGGGATTAAAGGTGGTGAGCAGCAATGACAATCCGGCGGAAGAAATGAAGATTCCCAGGGCAGCAACCTCCAAACAGGCAGTGAGAGCTTTATCCGCACTTAGCGCAAAAAGCAGCATCGCCGTGAGCACAACAATTATGGCTGAAAGCACCACGTGCGCCCAGTGCCGCGCGTAGAGCAGCGTGCGCGGACGAACTGGGGCGGCCATCTTTACCCACAGGCTTGGACCGTCATAACCAAAATCATTGGTGGCGACGATTCCGCCTATCAGCCCGAGGAATAACAAACCTACTGAAGATAAATCGGAGTCAGTAGCAAAGCCCTGGATAATCAAGACGACTGCCAGAATTGGCTGCACGATAATGCTGCCAATAAGGCGGGAGTCACGGAAAATATAGCGCAGCGAGCGCGTAAATTCCATGGCAGCAGGGCTGCTATAGGAAAAGGAACCAAGGGAAAAGCGGCTTATCCCCTTGGACTTCTCACGGTGATTGCGTGCCGACGGGGAAACCGTACGGTGCTCGAATTGCCGCCGCAGCAATTGATGCCACGCCCACACAGCTACGCCCAGCGTTACTACGGCGATGAGAAATTGTGCGCAGGCTTCCACCATTTCGCCCTGAGCAAGCGCAAGCGCCCAACCCACCGGTGCTCCAACAGGCGTCCACGCTAATCCTTCACCTACCGTTCCCAAAGGGAAGTCAGAGCCCGCGAGGGAAGAAAGTTTAGTCGAGCCGAAGATAAGCACGAACACCGCCACCGAGCCCAAGGCCTTAAGCTTCGTGGAACTAAGCTCCGCGACAGTTGACCCGACATGAACCGCAAGATCCACCAGCACCAGCGTCAGTACAAGGGCGAAAAGCATTCCTAGACAGAAAGGCAAGATGAACAATGCCTTCCCGTTTGCCGCCAGGATCACGCTTCCGGCCACCGCATAAGCAATGGACAGCAAGACTGAGACCGGGGCACGCAGATTAAGCACCGAGGCGATAGCGAGTGCCGGTGTGATGTCTTTCAGCCGCAGCGGAAACGCGGAAAGCTCGCGGGCAGATAGCTGGTTCTCTCCGCTGGGCATGATGAGGGTGATAACGATGAAAGCCAGCGTGCCAAGACCAGGGGCCACGGTTAAGGCTTGCACGTTCCCAGTTCCGGTGGAAATATCTGCCGCAGCAAGAGCGGCGAGCGATGCTAGCCCGATGAGTCCATAGAGCAAAAGGCAGATCGGGATCATAACCGCTGCAGCATTCGCTTTAAGGCTTCGCACCCATAGTGTGCGGTGCAGCTTGAGAAGCGTCGAAGTCATTGCGTCTACAACTCCCCTTCCCCGCGCTGCGTTGTGCTGCCTTCGCTGCGCAACCACTCGAAAGAGTCCGCATCAAATTCACTTCCGCCGGCGAAGTGAATGAAGGCATCCGTCAGGCTGCCGCCTTGGCGCACATCTTCCACGTGGCCGGCGGAGAGCACCTGGCCACCGGCGATGATGGCTACGTGATCGCATAAGCCTTCCACTAATTGCATAACATGTGAAGACAGGATTACTGTGCCTCCGCGGGCGACATAGGCGCGCAGGATCTCTTGAATAAGCTGCCCCGAAACGGGATCCACTGCCTCTAGGGGCTCATCTAGTATCACGACCTCTGGGTTATGCAGGAGCGCGCCCGCCAGAAGTATCTTTTTAGTCATGCCGGCGGAGTAGTCCGCGATGGGTTTATCGGCGGCGTCGGCAAGCTGCAAGGCATCCAAAAGCTGTGCGCTGCGGTGCTCGACTTCGGCTTGATTCATGCGGCGCAATGCGCCGAGATAGAACAAGTACTCTGGGCCCGATAAACGGTCGAAGACCGGAGCGCCGTCGACAAGCAGGCCCATGGCCGCCTTGGCTGGCAGTGGCTCCTGCCAGGTATTGTGCCCGGCGATAAAGGCCTCGCCGCTATTTGGGCGCAGGAGGCCACACGCCATGGTCAACATGGTGGTTTTGCCCGCGCCATTGGGGCCAACGATGCCATAAATAGAGCCCCGCGGGATGTCGAGGCTCAAATTCGACACCACGGGGCGTCCAGCGAAAATTTTGTTCAGACCGCGCACGGCAAAGGCCTGCGTGGTCGGATCATCTGCAAGTGGCGGATAATTCGGAACAATCATGTCCGCCAATCTTATCAGTTAGGCTGACTTATCTTCCCGCTCATCCGCTGCAAGCTGACCACAAGCCGCCGCAATCTCATCGCCCTTTGTATCGCGCACCGTGCAGGGAACGCCTTGGGCTTGCACGCGACGCACGAACTCGTCCTGGCGGTCTTGCGGGGCCGCATCCCACTCTGAGCCCGGCGTGGGGTTCAGCGGAATAACATTAACGTGGACCTTGGAGCCCAACTTCTGATGCAGCTTGCGCCCCAGCATATCGGCGCGGAAATCCTGGTCATTCTTATCGCGAATCAGGGCGTACTCAATGGACACGCGGCGGGCGGACTTATCCGCATAGTAGCGCGCGGCATCCAGCACCTCATCAACAGACCACCGGTTGTTGACGGGCACTAGACCGTCACGCAGCTCATCGTCCGGAGTGTGCAAGGAAACGGCCAGAGTGCAGGCCAAGTCTTCGTCCGCAAGCTTGCGAATTGCCGGAGCCAAGCCCACGGTGGAAACGGTCACGTTGCGCTGGGAAAGGCCAAAACCCGTACCATCCTGGCCAGAAATCTGACGTACGGCCTGGACCACGCGCTTATAGTTGGCCAGCGGCTCACCCATGCCCATGAAGACAACGTTGGACAAACGCCCACCTTCTGCAGCCATGGCGGCCGCAGCGTGGCGGAATTGCTCGACAATCTCGCCCGTGGACAAGTTACGATCAAGGCCGCCCTGGCCAGTAGCGCAGAACGGGCAGGCCATGCCGCACCCTGCCTGGGAAGAAATACACAAAGTAGCGCGACCTGGGTAGCGCATCAGCACTGATTCCAGTAGCGTGCCGTCGTGCAACCGCCACAGGGACTTAGTGGTCTCGCCGTCGTCCGTGGAGGTGGTCCGGATGGGTTTCATCAGCTCAGGGAAGAAGGCTTCCTTGACTGCTTCGCGCTTGCCGGCGGGGATATCGGTCATATCCTCGACGTTGTCGGTGTAGTGCTCGTAATAGTGCTTAGCCAGCTGCTTCGCACGGAATTTAGGTAGGCCAATTTCTGCGAGCTTGTCAATGCGCTCGTCTTCGGTCAGGTCCGCAAAATGCTTAGGAGGCAATCCGCGGCGCGGGGCGGAAAAGTTAAGTTTCACTGGTTGAGCCATAATATTGCCCATCTTTCCACGGTCTGCGTGGGATTTTCCAATTGGAGGCCGTGCCAAGTGGCATAATCGACAGGATTAAAGAAATAATGGATACATGACAAATCCAAATTATCCTGCAGATGATTTTTCTTCTTCCGACGCAGACCTCTCCTCGGCGGAGCTGAACGCTTCTGAACCGGAGACTAGTTCTGACCTAGAACCAGCCGTTTCTGACTCTACTTCTCACTCCACCCAGCCCTCTGGCAAGGCGAAGGGATCTTTCGCGGCCAGCACGTGGATGGCGCTTATCGTAGGATTCCTGCTGCTGATTGTCCTCATTGTGTTCATCATGCAAAACCAGCACGAGGTTCCCATGAACTTCCTGGGCTGGTCTGGCGAGTTCCCCGCCGGAATTGCTTTCCTCATTTTTGCTATCGGCGGCGCACTCATCATGGCGCTAGTCGGTGGCTGGCGCATGTTTGAGTTGCGTCGCCAGCTACGCAAGCAAGCGCAGCAGGTATAAATCTATATAAAAGCCGCCTCTCCCCTGTTCTGCCGTCTTTTTCGGGCAGTTTATACGGGAGAGGCGGCTTTTGTTTGTCTGATGTTCCTATGGTGTAAACGTAGACAGGAAGCTAATCGCTACCCAGGTGACCATGGCAGAAGGTAGCATGCCATCCAAACGGTCCATGAGGCCGCCGTGGCCGGGCAATAATGCCGACATGTCTTTAATACCCAGCTCGCGCTTAAATTGGGATTCCACCAAGTCTCCCAAGGTGGCACAGATAACTAGACCGAGCCCCATCAGGCCACCCACCCAGGCATCGTGATGGAGCAGAAATTTCACCGTGAGCGCACCGGTCACCACGCCGAAGATGATGGACCCACAAAACCCCTCCCACGATTTTTTAGGGCTCACCGCAGGTGCCATGGGGTGCGAACCAAACATCACGCCCGCAACATATCCGCCGGTATCGGAAGCCACAACGCACAGCATAAAGACGACGATGGAGGCAGCCCCACTGGAAAATGGAGTCGACACTAGCGACAACATAGCTGCGAAGGTGGCAAAAAGGGGAATCCACGTCAGCACAAAAATACCGACGGACATATCACGCAGGTAGTTGATAGGCGGACGATGACGGCCATTATGGAAAAGGCGGCCAAACATAAGTGCCAGCACCGCAGTGACATAGACCGCTACCAGGCCTGGCGCACCCAGGGGCCATGAGATCCACACCATGGCTTGGCCCAGAATAATAAGCAGCGTACGCGGAACATAGTAGGAATGCTCCCGCAGGCGGCTGAGGACCTCCCACATCGCAACGCCTACTGCAAGCGCTACGACCGCATACCAAGCCAGCGGACCAGCCCACACGGCAAGCACCACAAGAACGCCGAGCCCCACGCCAACACCGATAGCGGCCGGCAAGTCGCGGCCTGCACCATTCTTTGGCTGTGGCAATCGGCGGTTTATGGCGTCACTCACCGTGACCGGCTCCTTTCGCTGTCTTGTGTGATTCCCCGGCTAACATGCTCAGTTCCGCCGGCTCTGCCCCGTTTGTGGGAGCGGCGGGCCTTGGAACAGAAAAAACGCCGCCGGCCGAGGAGACAGGCACGGCGGCAACAAAGCGGAGGTCCTAGACCTCCATCAGCTCGTTTTCCTTATTCTCTACCAAGCTGTCTACCTGCTCGATGTAGCCGGAGGTAATCTTTTCCATTTCCTTTTCTGCTGCGATGACTTCGTCCTCGCCGGCATCGCCGTCCTTTTGCAGCTTCTTCAACTGCTCCATGGCCTTGCGGCGAATATTACGGATAGCGATCTTGCCATCCTCACCCTTGCTCTTAGCCAGCTTCACCATTTCTTTACGGCGTTCCTCCGTCAACTGCGGGACAGTCACGCGCAGAACCTGACCATCGTTGGTGGGATTGACGCCCAAATCCGAGTTGCGGATGGAATTTTCAATCTCATGGATCATGGACTGCTCATAAGGCTTGATGAGCAGCATGCGCGGCTCTGGTACGGATATGGTAGCCATTTGGGTAATCGGGGTGGGAACACCGTAGTATTCGGCTACCAAGCCGTTGAACATGGCGGGGTTCGCGCGGCCGGTACGAATGGTCACCAGCTGCTCGCGGGTGTGCTCGACGGAAGCGGTCATGTGCTCTTCTGCTTCGAGCTGAATCTCATCGATCATGAGGCTAAATCATCCTTAAACGAATAGGGGTGGCTGTATAAAAAGGTAGCAGGTTCGCAGCCGCTACAGTATTAGGACTGCACCAGCGTGCCGATAACTTCACCGCCAGCTGCGCGGGCAATATTGCCCTCCTCCAGCAGGTTAAAGACCAAAATCGGCATATCATTGTCCATGCACAGGCTAAAGGCCGTTGCATCTGCCACCTTTAGGCCCTTTTCAATGACCTCACGCGGGGTAATTTCGGAGTACAACTCTGCATCCGGATTGGTGCGCGGGTCATCCGAGTAGACGCCGTCGACTGCCTTAGCCAGGAACAGAACCTCGGCGCCAATTTCCAAGGCGCGCTGCGCGGCGGTGGTATCCGTGGAGAAGTACGGCATACCCATGCCAGCGCCGAAGATAACTACGCGACCCTTTTCCAAATGGCGGTCCGCACGCAGCGGCAGGTACGGCTCAGCAATCTGCGCCATGTTGATGGAGGTCTGTACGCGGCAATCAACACCTTGCTGCTTGAGGAAATCCTGCAGTGCGAGGGAATTCATTACCGTGCCGAGCATGCCCATGTAATCCGAGCGTGCCCGGTCCATACCGCGCTGGGATAGCTCCGCGCCGCGGAAGAAGTTTCCGCCGCCAATCACCACTGCAATCTCGATTCCTTGGCGGGAGACCTCGGCGATTTGGCGGGCAACGTTTTCAACCACATCCGGATCGATACCGACCTTACCGCCGCCGAACATCTCACCGCCCAGCTTCAGCATTACTCGCTTATATCCGGTTCGCTTAATATCTGCAGCAGTCACGCCTACTTCGTCTCCTTAACGCGGGGCAGTTTCAATCTCCGCCCCATCTTACCCATATATCTTTCGCATCCTCACACCACCTGCCGATGCAGCCCGGTGGGTTTAAGCTAGGCACCAAAAAGGCACCTAGAGAAAAGAGAACCTCGCGCCGGTCACCCCATTAGCGCACAACAAAGCCCACAAAGGACGGTCCTTTGTGGGCTAGGTTTTAAAAGCGAGAGCGTGCTTAAGCGCCAACCTCGTAGCGAACGAAGCCAGTGATGGTGGTGCCAGCCTCTTCCGCAACCTGCTTTACGGTCTTCTTGTTATCAGACAAGGAAGCCTGCTCCAGCAGAACGATGGACTTGAAGAAGCCGTTCAGGCGGCCTTCCACGATCTTCGGCAGGGCTGCCTCCGGCTTGCCCTCCTCACGAGTAGTGGCCTCAGCGATCTCGCGCTCCTTTTCGACGATCTCTGCAGGAACGTCTTCGCGGGTGAGGTACTCAGCGTTCATTGCAGCAATCTGCAGGGCGGCAGCGTGAGCGCCTTCCTCGTTGCCCTCGTAGGAAACCAGAACGCCCACTGCCGGCGGCAGATCAGCGGAACGCTGGTGCAGGTAAACAGCAATGTTGTCACCCTCTACGGTAACTGCACGGCGTGCCTGCAGCTTCTCACCGGTCTTAGCGGACTCCTCGTCCACTACCTCGGAAACCTTCTTGCCGTCGATCTCAATGTTGTTGAGATCGTCTGCGGAGTTTGCCTTGGCCTCAGCGGCAGCGTCAGCAATCTTGGCTGCGAAGGTCTTGAAAGCCTCGTTCTTAGCAACGAAGTCGGTCTCACAGTTGATCTCGACCATAGTGTTGCCAGAAACAGCAATCAGGCCTTCGGTTGCCTCGCGGTCAGCGCGCTTGGAGACGTTCTTAGCGCCCTTGATGCGCAGGTACTCAACGGCCTTATCGTAGTCGCCGTTGGACTCTTCCAGAGCCTTCTTGCAATCGAGCATGCCGGAGCCGGTAGCTTCGCGCAGTGCCTTGACGTCTGCAGCAGTGTAGTTCGCCATAGTTGGGGCGATCCTCCTTGAAAATCAAACAGTGTTCGTTCAAACAGCGTAGTCGACGCGGTGAAATCGCGCCGCTTTAGGGTGGCAGAAACCACCCCTTTTCTCACCTATGCATGAAGGTGGAGCTGGCTTCAGCAGCACCCAGCATAGATAAAACCAACCCCCGCCGCCGTTTGAGCACGGTGGCGGGGGTTGGTAAACAGCCTTGGGCAGGTATTACTCCCTTGCTGCCCCACACCAAAAGTGCGTGGGGTATTCAGTTAAACGCAGGTAAGGAAGGTTCCTACCAAGAAAGTACGATTACTTCTCGGCCTTGTCTGCGGATGCTTCCTCAGACTTTTCTGCGGAAGCCGGATCGGAAGCTGCGGCAGCCGCCTCAGCGTCACGCTTTTCCTTTTCAGCAGAGTCGCCGGCAGCTTCCTTGGCTGCAGCCAGCTGACGCTCCTCACGAGCCTTCTTGCCTTCCTCTACAGCGGAGGCAACGATGCCGGAGAGCAGCTTGGTGGAACGGATGGCGTCGTCGTTGCCCGGAATCGGGAAGTCAACGTCGTCCGGGTCGCAGTTGGTGTCCAAGATGGCAACAACTGGGATGTTCAGCTTGTGAGCTTCCTTGACCGCGATGTGCTCCTTGTTGGTATCAACAATCCACAGAGCGGACGGGGTCTTAGCCATATCGGAGATGCCGCCCAGAACGCGCTCGAGCTTGGCGCGCTCACGGTTGAGCATGAGAACTTCCTTCTTGGTGCGGCCCTTGTAGCCGTCCTCACGCTCGTCCATTGCCTGAAGCTCCTTCATGCGCTTCAGACGCTTGGACACGGTCTGGAAGTTGGTGAGCATGCCGCCCAACCAGCGGTGGTTTACGTAAGGCATACCGACGCGGGTTGCTTCCTCAGCAACTGCTTCCTGAGCCTGCTTCTTGGTACCAACGAACAGGATGGTGCCGCCGTGTGCAACGGTTTCCTTGACGAACTCATAAGCCTCGTCAATGTAGGTCAGCGTCTGCTGCAGGTCGATGATGTAGATGCCGTTACGGTCAGTGAAGATGAAACGACGCATCTTCGGATTCCAGCGACGGGTCTGGTGGCCAAAGTGCACACCAGCGTCGAGGAGCTCGCGCATGGTTACAACTGCCATGATTCGCTCGCTTTCTTTTATCTTGTCTTTCGGTTTTCCAATTGTGCGGTGTTTTATTCCGCACCCTAGCAACGAAGGCCCCGCTGACACCTTGTTTCCAAGGACCACGTCAGCCGCCAGGCTGTCTCTTCCTTCCAGCAGGAAGCGACAACTTCGCCGCGCGTAGTCAATGCCTCCACACGGTGGACACACTGCTGCCTCAAAGAATAATCCCTCTACGCTGGTTTTTCCAAACCGAATACAACTTATTCACACTAGGGTCGAAGCTGCTAAGCATCATGCGCCACATTCACCCCAATTGGACCATCCGCTACTCGTAATCCACAGCCCCACAGGCAAGGGCTTTCTGACAGCTCACCTCTGGTTAATGCTTTTCCCATGAGCCATTTTTCTGTGTCTTTTTCAAAGCTCGCTTTCCGACGCCCCACCTTCACCACCACTGCCTTCCTCGTCGTTTCTTCCCTCCTACTACTGTGCTGCCCACCGGCCACGTCCTACGTTGATCCTGCCTCGGGTAAGCCAAACCCGGCGCGGGTTTTGCGCGGGTTTGAAGCTCCCGAGCAAAAGTGGAGTCCCGGCCACCGCGGTGTAGACATGGCCCTTGCCGTGGGTTCTCCGGTGGTAGCCGCTGAAGATGGCGTTGTCGCGTTTGTCGGCACGGTGGCAGGAAAGCCGGTTGTTTCCATCACCCATGCGGACGGGGTAAGGACGACTTATCAGCCCGTACACGGCGCCGTAAAACAAGGCCAAGAGGTTCGCGAAGGACAAGTCATTGGCCGCTTGGGCAATCCCGTCGATGGCTATCCCGGCCTGCACTGGGGCGCCCTCATTGCAAAAGATACCTATATCGATCCTTTAACCTTGCTGGATATGCCAGTGATACGCCTCAAACCGCTTTAAGCTCGAGGATGCGCCTGGTTATATACGCGTTGCAATCTTTGCGCAGATACGTGGGTATAGATCTGCGTGGTATTAAGCGAGGAATGCCCCAATAGTTCTTGCACAACGCGCAAATCTGCCCCGCCTTCTAGGAGGTGGGTGGCAGCCGAGTGCCGCACTCCGTGCGGGGTAAGCCCTTGTGCACCGCTAACTTTGGCGGCCCTATCCACAATGCGCCGCACCTGGCGCTGATCAATGCGACCTCCCCTGCTGCCTACGAATACGGCTTTAGTTCCTTCCTCAGCGAGTTGTCCACGGCCCTTTTCTATCCACTGCCGCAAGGCGTCGTCCGCCGCATGACCAAAAGGCACCACGCGCTGCTTATCTCCCTTACCGGTTACGTGCAAGGTGCCGCGATGAAAATCAATATCGCTCAGGTCTAGGCGCACCAGCTCCGCCACGCGCATCCCTGAGGCATACAGCAACTCCAAGATGGCACTATCGCGCAGGAAGTGAGCTTCGTCTGCAGAAACCGCATTGCCCATGAGCTCACCGGCCTGCTCGGGGGATAGAACCGTCGGTAGGTGGCGGCCTACCTTGGGCGTGACTAGCCGTGCGGCTACATCTCGCTCGAGGTGCCCTTCGCGCACTGCCCAAGTGGAAAATCCTTTGACCGCTGCGGTGCGCCGCGCCAAGGTGGAGCGCGACTTTCCTT
Source organism: Corynebacterium sp. KPL4072 (assembly GCF_037908395.1). Lineage (NCBI taxonomy): Bacteria > Bacillati > Actinomycetota > Actinomycetes > Mycobacteriales > Corynebacteriaceae > Corynebacterium > Corynebacterium sp. KPL4072. The sequence continues at coordinate 256,349 of NZ_JBBMGE010000001.1, read as the reverse complement.
CCGCTACGGCCTCTGCCAGCCATTGGCGCAGGTTGTTGAGGTTAAATTCCGCAAAGGTAGGAACGCTGCGAGCAAGGTCGCGCAGATCTGAGCGATACCCACGTACCGTTGCCTCCGCACGGCCTTTCACGTGCAGTTGGAAATCCGCGAAGTCTTCGATAACCTCAGCCATCTGCTCCTGAATATCCGGCGCCTTCGCGGAAACTCCATCTTCACTCATGTCACAGCAGTGTACTCGCCTTTCACTGGGGCTATCTATTCCGTTTCCCGGCGCGCCCAGGTATTGCCGTGGCGGACAACGACACACATCTTCTCTAACGCCAATAAAAGGTGAACTGTCAACGGCAGACGAAATCCCGCTTCGCGGGCAATGTCCTCTGCCGTAGCTTTTTCTTGGCCTGGCGGCGGTGTTGCATCAAAGACTCGCAACTCATTGCGGGAGAGACGTTGTGTCATTGTTGCCGCAAAATTGATTTCATATTGTGCACCTGGATCTACTTCCCCGGCGCGGCTGACTAAGGCGCGAATTTCATCGGCGCTGGTGACCAACTGTGCACGGCCTTCCTGAATGCGCTGGTGACAGCCCAACGAGCCGCTAGTGGTTATCGGCCCCGGTACAGCCATGGCCACGCGTCCTAGCGCTTCTGCCCAGTTGAGAGTATTAAGTGCGCCGGATCGAAAAGCCGCCTCCATAACTACGGTGCCGTGACTGAGTGCTGCAACTAAACGATTGCGCGTTAGGAACCGGTGTCGCTTCGGTGCGGTTTCCGGTGCGAATTCAGAAATAACGCACCCGTTATCCGCGATCTTGGCAAATAGATTGGCATTGCGAGCCGGATAGTCCCTATCGATGCCGCACGCCGCTATAGCTACCGTGTGCCCGTTGTTGTGCAAAGCAGTTTCATGCGCCACGGTATCAACGCCTAGGGCGCCGCCAGATATAGGAGTCCATTCGTGTTGAACCAATCCGGACACTACGTTTTGGGTTGCCTGCCAGCCATAGCGAGAAATGGCGCGAGTGCCAACAATCGCTACAGCCTGAGCAACCTCCTGCTTCACAGGGGCGCCACGCACCCAGAGGCTGTGCGGCGGCAGTGCTTGGTCATCAAAGGTAGCTGGGGCTTCCCCGCTGTTTTGATAAAAGCCGAATGCGGAATCAAACTCCTCCGTTGGCCATTCTGGGCTTTCTGCCGTGATGAGCCGAGCCCCAACGCGTTCGGCTGCTGCCATATCCTCCGCTTGACGCAGCCAATCATAACGGGAGGCCGTGCGCGCAAGCAGCGGTCCTATCCAATCGGCACGATGGTAAATTCCATGGGCGATTTCCTCAGCCGGATACTGCGTAAGCAGGGCCTGCAAAGCAGCGGAAGGGCCTTCTACCACGCGGTTGAGGTATACCCAGGTGGCATAAGGGGTGGAGAGATCTAATTCGCTCATGCCGCGAGCCTTCCCACGTTGATGGAGCCACGCAGGTCGAGTGCGCGTCCCACCTCATCCAAGTCCGGCTGCATCTTCCCTGCTAAATCAGCTAAGGTCCACGAAAGCCTGAGCACACGGTCCACCCCGCGCTGGGAAATTTCGCCTTCCGCCAGGTAGGCGGACAACATGACCATTGCAGCATCCGCAGCCGGCCGCTTTCGGCGCAAGTAGGACGAAGGAACCTCGCCATTGGTCCGCGCGGAAATGCCATCCGCCCACCACCGCGCAGCGGCACGCTCGCGGGCAGCGGCAACTCGCTCGGCAATGACTGCGGAGTCTTCTTCGCCCTCCGCGTTAATCGTCGCCGCCTGCCCACTTAAGGTGACCACCATATCTAGACGGTCCCGGAGCGGACCGGAGAGGTTGGACAGATAGTTCATGCGCTCGTGGGGGTTACACCTGCACTGCGAAGGATCTTCTGCCGAGCACCTACACGGGTTTGCTGCCATGACCAGTTGGAAGCGAGCAGGATAGATAACTTCTCGGCGCGAGCGCGCAAGCCGTACTTGCCCTTCTTCCAACGGGGCACGCAGGCCATCGAGTACCGGTGCGGCAACCTCGCTGACCTCGTCGAGGAAGAGCACACCATTGTGAGCCAGGCTTACCGCTCCTGGGCGCGGATGCCCGGATCCGCCACCCAGCAGCGCGGCCCGAGTAACCGAGGCATGCGGGGCGATAAACGGAGCATGCTCAATGACCTCACCTGGCGTTCCGGTAAGCGAATGAATCGCGGTGGTCTCTACCTGCTGATCCGGGGTAAGTGTAGGCAGGATGGTGGGCAGACGGGAGGCAATCATGGATTTTCCCGCCCCTGGAGGACCGATCATCATAAAGTGGTGCCCGCCGGCCGCAGCAACCTCGGCGGCCCATTTTGCATTCGCTTGGCCCGCGATATCGCAAAAATCCGGGCGTGCTGCAGCTGCGGGCGCGGGGTCGGGCGATCCAGGAAAACTCGCCGCCTGCGGTAACCCACGGTTTCCACACGCCCAGCTAAAAGCCTCTTTCAAAGATGCTGCGACGAGTACGTCCAAATCCGGCACCAAGGTTGCCTCGGCTGCGTTACCCGGCGGCACGATAAGAGTTGATATTCCCTGCTCCCTTGCGGCTAGGAGGGCCGGAATAATACCTGCGACGGGCCGAACGGATCCGTCGAGACCGAGCTCTCCCAAAACCAAGGTGCGCTGCAGCCGCCTCGCGGGCGAAGGCGAATTGCCAAAGCGCGGAAAGTCACCTTCTGCCTGCGCCGCCAGGATCGCGAGCGCTATGGGTAAGTCAAAGTGGGAACCGGATTTGGGAAGCGACGCTGGAGACATCGAGACGACCACTTTGGTCTTGGGCCAAGGAAGGTGGGAGTTAAAGGCTGCAGTCTTGATCCTATCCCGCGATTCAGAGATCGCGGTATCCGTCTGACCCACAACATGTATCCCTGGCAGGCCGTGGCCAACGTTCGCTTCTACATCGACTAACTGTGCTAGAACTCCGTTGAGGGACATCGTCAAGCAATTACCTAGAGCCATCTTCAACCCCTTTGAAGTGTTCTAGCGCAAATCCCTGCCCGCGCTCCAACAACGTTATAACGTCGAATCGCACCGAAGACAGTGGCTTTCCATCGAGCCACTGCGCTGCAGCCTTGCGAAGGCGCGCTAGCTTCTGCGGGGTTACGGCTTCTGCCACCCCGAAGCTGGCAGTGGCACGCGTTTTAACCTCAACAAAGACGATGGTTCCGTCCGCCTCGCGCGCGATGAGGTCAATTTCTCCTACCCTATAAGAGACATTAGCGGCAATAATTTCGGCCCCGCGTTCACGGAGGTAGCGCGCGGCGAAGGCCTCTCCCCTTTTCCCTAAGACTTGCTTATGGCGAGGCTTCTTCGTGGCTAGGTGGTGTTCTGAACTAAATTGCATTGCAGTTTATCCTTGTGCGTCGTGAAATTCATCGGCCTGCACAGAACACCGCAGCTAGCATGGGGTGCACAAGGTGTACAAAACGGAAAGTGCCCCGGCTGTGGATAACTAGGGTTCGAGGCACTGTTATCCACAGGCAGGGCACAACGCTTGTAGTGCCGAGTTGACAAAATTACTCCGGCATCATGAATTCCGGCTTATCCAGCTCTTCGATATTGACGTCCTTGTAGGTAATGACGCGAACATAGCGCACAAAGCGGGCGGAGCGGTACATATCCCATACCCAAGCATCGGACATGCGCACCTCGTAGTACACATCAGGTCCAGAGGTATGCGGAATGAGCTCTACCGCATTAGCCAGGTAAAAGCGCCGCTCAGTTTCAACGACATAGGAAAACTGACTGACAACGTCTCGGTACTCGCGGTAGAGGGACAGCTCTACCTCAGCCTCGTAGTTATCGAGTTCCTCTGCACTCACGGTGGACCTCCAGGTTGTGGGTTAGCTCGCTTAAGCTTAGCGCGCAGGAGGCTAGATTCTAGCTAGGCACGCGCGGCGAACTCCGCATGAGCGCGGCGGACATTGTCATAGCTCATCCGGTGTTCCGGGCACGCTCCCAGCGCCGAAATTGCAGCCTCGTGTGCCTTAGTCCCATAGCCTTTGTGCTTGGCCAATTCATAGCCGGGATAGCGCGCATCAAGGTCGCGCATCACGTGGTCGCGACTCACTTTTGCCAAGACACTTGCCGCGGCGATACACCGCGCGGCTGCATCGCCGCCGATGATGGGCAGCTGGGGTTGGGTAAGGCCGGGGATAAAGAGGGCGTCGCTAAGCACATAGCCTGGGCGGATATCCAGGCGTGCTACCGCCCTGCGCATACCGGAAATATTAGCGTGCTGGATGCCGCGCTTATCGATGTCCCCCGCGCTAATGTGCACCACAGACCAGTCCACAGCCTTGTCCTTAATGAGTGGAAAGAGCCGCTCGCGCTGCCGGGGAGTCAGTTTTTTGGAATCGCTAAGCTCCGCCAGCTCCTTGATCGGGCGATTAGGCATAATGCAGGCCGCGATGGTGATTGGCCCGCAACACGCGCCGCGCCCGGCCTCATCCACTCCAGCCACCGGCCCGAGCCCAGCCTTGCTCAACGCCAGCTCATAGGTGCGTCGTTGCTTAAGCCGCCGCATGCGAAATCTCTGGGTGTTCCACCCCACCCCACCGCGACAGAGGCAAGATGACAGCCTCAACTCGGCCGCGAATATTGTCCACTGGCACGGTGCCTTGTAGGTTATCGCCCAAGTGCGCACGCGAATCGAGGGAGTTGGTGCGATTATCTCCCATTACCCAGAGATGCCCCTCCGGGACGGTGACGGGGCCAAAGTACTCGCCGCCACACTCCTGGGAGCCAACACCGGGGTCTACGGGAATCTCCGGTGGATCAAGCACGAATGATTGATCAATCGGCTGACCATCCACCATCACCGAAGGATCACCAGCCTCACAGCTCACCGTTTGTCCGCCGGTAGCAATTACCCGCTTGACGAGGATATTTTCCCCGTTGGGCAAAAGCCCAACTGCCGCCAAAGCATTCTGCGCACCTCGCACAATAATATTGCGCGAGCGTGTGACCTGAAACTCGTTATTCCACGACTCCGGCCCTTCGAAGACAACCACCTCCCCAGGTTGTGGGTCTGTGAAGTAATAGCTGACCTTCTGCACTGCGATGCGATCGTTTTCGCAGCCGGGACAACCATGCAGGGTAGGTTCCATCGACGCAGAAGGAATGACATACATCCGTCCCACCAATGCTTGTAAGAGCACCAGCAGGACAAAACCTGCCACCACGGGGAAGAAAAAATCCCGGGTGCGCAGGCGTTGGGAAGAAGGTTTATTCCTGGATGTCCGGGTCATCGATGCCACCGATGCGGGTAAACGGCCAGAAGACGAACTTCACCTTGCCGCGGACATTTTCCACCGGTACTGTGCCGTGGAATTTATCGGTCATGTGATAGCGAGAATCTGCCGAGGCCGTGCGATTATCACCCATGACCCAGATATTGCCCTCCGGTACTTCCACGGGACCAAAGTACGGGCCTCCACAAGCTTCCGAGCCTGTCGACTTATCTACCGGGTACGTTGGCGGGTCTTGCACGTAGTCTTGCTCGATGGGCTTGCCATCAACCATGACTGCAGGATCGCCCTCCTGGCAAGACACTGTCTGCCCACCGGTAGCAATCACGCGCTTAACCAGGGTATTTTCATCGGGCGGCGCCAAGGATACAAAGCTCAATGCATCCTGCACCCCGTGGATTACCGGGTTGGACGAGCGCGGCGAGACATAGCTGGAATTCCAGTCCTCGGTGCCTTTGAAGACGACAACATCGCCTGGTTCTGGCTCTCCATCGCCGTAATAGGAGATCTTTTCCGTAAAGATACGGTCATTCGTACAGCCCTCGCAGCCATGCAGTGTCGGCTCCATCGAGCCGGAAGGGATCACATACTGCCGTCCGATAAAGTTCTGGAAAAGGCCCACGATAACAAGGACCGTTGCCACGACCAGAAGGGTTTCCAGCAGCCACGGCATGTCTTTTTTCTTGGTTGCCCCTTCGCCTTGCGGGGAAGCGTTCCCCTCTACGGGGTTGGCCCCCTCACCTTCAGGCGACTGTTCCTGCGAGATGCTGTCTTTATTCACGCGCTAAATCCTAGCAACCTCACGTCCCGGTTCCCGCCTTATCCCCCTCGCGGCTGGAGAATTCACAGGCAACTATCCGGTTAAAGCCTGCCGGCTGACACCAGGAAATAGCTGGCAATAGGCACAAAAATCCCCCTTGCACCCACAAGGGTGCAAGGGGGATGGTGGCGCGCAGCGCACTAATACTAGCGACGCTCCTTGATGCGAGCCTTCTTACCGCGCAGATCGCGCAGGTAGTACAGCTTCGCACGGCGAACGCGGCCGCGGCGGGAGACCTTGATGGACTCCAGGTTCGGGGAGTGAACCGGGAAGGTACGCTCAACGCCGATACCGAAGGAGACCTTACGGACGGTGAAGGTCTCACGGATGCCGGAACCCTGACGACGGATGCAGATGCCCTTGAACAGCTGTGCACGCTCGTTGTTACCCTCGATAACCTTTACGTTAACGTCGAGGGTATCGCCTGGGCGAAAGGACGGGATATCGTCGCGCAGCTGTGCTGCATCGACCTTGTCAATAATGTTGGACATGCCAATATTCCTTTTCAGTTTGGGACAGAGGACCCTAGCGGCGCTAAGCCTAACCGGTTCGTGCCCGTTACATAGAACGTCCACCTATTTTTCCATATGTACCTGCAGGAACCAAATTTCCTTCCCGGCACTTCTTTCTCTCCCCCGCCCAAGCTACGCCGCCGCAGCTTAGGAGGGAAACTGCTAAGCGGCCGCCCCCACCACCGCTAGGTGAAGTTTGCGCAGGTGATTGGATGGGTTCCACCTCGCCCGCATCATGGTTCCGACAACATCGTGGCAGAATCCTCCCTCCGGACTGCAAAAGCTCCCACCGTACGCAACGATGGGAGCTAAAGCAGCAGGCAAAACACTAGACCACGGCGGTTAGAAGCCTGCCTTCTTCAGGGCATCGGCCATGGCGCCACCACCGCCGGAGCCACCTCGACCGCCAGTGCGGCCGCGCGAGCCACCCCGGGAACCGCGCCCGGATTTGTGTCCGGAGCGCTTCCCTTCTCCCCTGGCGGCAGAGTTTGCGGCATGTTGCGCATCGCCACGGCGCTTGGGAGCCTGCTGCCCCGGTTCATCATCGAGGCGCAAAGACAAGCCGATGCGCTGCCGCTCGACGTCGACCTCCATGACTTTTACCTTGACCACTTGGCCAGAGCGCACGACCTCGTGCGGATCAGAGACGAACTTGTGGCTCATGGCAGAAACATGGACGAGGCCGTCCTGATGTACTCCAACGTCCACAAAAGCGCCAAAGGCCGCCACGTTGGTAACTGTGCCCTCAAGGATCATTCCCGGGGTGAGATCGGAGACCTTATGTACCCCCTCTTTGAAGGTTGCGGTCTTAAATTCCGGACGCGGGTCGCGGCCGGGTTTATCCAGCTCAGCGATGATATCGGTCACCGTAGGGATACCAAAGGTCTCATCTGCAAAATCTGCTGGCGCAAGCTTGGAAAGTACGCGGGTATTGCCAATAAGCTCGGAAATGCCCAGACCGGTCTTTTCCGCAATGCGGGAGACAACTGGATAAGCCTCAGGGTGCACGGCGGAGGCATCCAACGGATCGGTGCCGCCATTGATGCGAAGAAAGCCGGCTGACTGCTCAAACGCCTTAGGTCCGAGACGCGGCACCTTCTTCAGTTCCTTGCGGGAAGCAAAGGACCCGTTTTCATTGCGATAGGCCACAATATTGGCAGCGATGGTGGAATTAACTCCAGCCACCCGCTCCAGCAGCGGGACGGAAGCAGTGTTGAGATCTACGCCCACGCCGTTCACGGCACTTTCCACCACACCATCAAGGGTGCGAGCGAGCGCGGTCTGGTTAACATCGTGCTGATACTGCCCCACCCCAATAGCCTTCGGATCGATCTTTACCAGCTCCGCCAGAGGATCCTGCAAACGACGAGCGATGGAGACTGCACCACGCAGCGAGACATCCATATCGGGGAATTCCGCCGCCGCCAGCTGCGAGGCAGAATACACCGAAGCGCCGGACTCTGAGACTACGACGGGCGTGGGACGCTGGCGTCCGGCCTGCTTGATGAGGTCCGCAATCTCCTGGGCGAGCTTCTCGGTCTCACGGGAGGCAGTACCATTTCCGATGGCCAAAAGGTCCACCGAATGCTTGGCGCACAAGGTAGACAAGGTCTGTAACGCCTGGCTCCACTGATTCTGCGGCTGGTGCGGGTAGACAATAGTGGTATCGAGCACTTTGCCGGTTTTGTCTACAACCGCACACTTGACGCCATTGCGGTATCCCGGATCCAGGCCAATGGTGGCACGCTGACCTGCCGGCGCAGCAAGTAGCACATCCCGCAAATTGGTGGCAAAAATCTTGAGCGCACCTTCCTCTGCCACTTCTTTCAGGCGCATACGTACATCCAGGCTGGAGGAAATATAAAGCTTGGTGCGCCAGCCCCAATGGACGGCGTCAGCAAGCCACTTGGAGGAGCGATCCAGTTCAAAGCGGGAGGCAATAACGTCCTCATAGTCCGCGTCATCGCCAGCATCAAGCTGCAATTGCAATACGCCTTCATTCTCGCCCCGCAGGAGCGCCAAAATGCGGTGCGAGGGCAATGTGTGGAAAGACTCGTTGAAGGAGAAATAATCCTTAAACTTCGCCCCTTCTGCTTCCTTGCCTTCAATGACGTGCGCGCCCATAACACCCTTAGTAAACATGCGCTCTCGCACCTCACCCACCAGGTCAGCGTCCAGTGCGAAGCGATCCACCAGGATGGCGCGGGCGCCGTCGAGGGCTTTCTTTGTATCTTCAAAGCCCTCGCAAAGGAAGGCCTGCGCTAGATCTTCTGGGGTGGCGTGAGGATCCGCGATGAGCTTATCGGTCAGCTCTTCTAGGCCGGCCTCGCGGGCAATATCCGCCTTAGTTTTACGGCGCTTCTTATACGGCAGGTACAGGTCCTCCAGGCGCGCCTTGGTTTCGCAGGCAAGGATTTGTTTCTTCAGGGCGCCGCTAAGCTTGCCCTGCTCCTCAATCGCCGCAAGGATGGTCTCCTTACGCTCCTGCAATTCCTTCAGGTAATTCGCACGCTCCTCAATAGTGCGCAGCTGGGAGTCATCCAGCCCGCTGGTGGCCTCCTTGCGGTAGCGGGCAATAAAAGGCACGGTATTGCCCTCCGCAAGGAGCTGCAACGCGGTGGAAATCTGTGTTTCCTTCACGTTGAGCTCGGCGGCGATGGTTGCCGCAATATTCACGTGGTCTCCTCACTCTTTTCTCGAGGTTTGGGATTAGACCCACCCAATTTACCGCACGGCCCTTACACCGCCTTCGCTTGCCGACGCCCCCTCAACGCAAAAACCTCCTTTCCAGCAAGGAAAGGAGGAAGGTGCGGCGCGTGCCTAGTGGATAACCACGCGGGCGTTCTTGCCGCCGGTGCAAGTAACTCGGGCGGAGCTACCGGAGCAGTACATGGTGTAGGTACCACCGGTGCTCGGCGAATAGACACTCAAGGTGACGTTGGTGCCGCCGCCTGCAACCCAGTTATTCATAAAAGCGGTGTAGACGTTGCGAGCAAAAGGACTGGTAGTCGGGCCAGTCGCATAATAGTTAGGGTAATCACCCCAGGAATGTCCATTGCTGGAACCAACGGAATCGACCTGTGCCGGTGCTGGTGCCGGGGCTTCCTTGGTCTCGGTCACCGTGACCGGGCTGGAGTCCTCATCCTCTGCAGAATCCTTGGAGGAACCGGATTTCTTGTCGGATCCTGTCCCGGATCCGGATCCGCTACTCGCATCCGATTGCTGGAATTCGTTATTACCTGCAGCGCTCTCCGTAGAATCGCTCTGGTTATTGGTCACGAACATAATGACCATGGCAGCCACCGCGATTACCGCCACAATGGCTGCGATAATCGCAGCGATCGTGGCACCGCTGACGCCGCCATTGTTCTGCGGCTGGGGATAATACTGTTGGTTGTACTGGGGCGGCTGTTGATTATTTCCATCGTAATTATTGCCATTGGGAGCCGTCATAATTAAGGAACCACCTTGGGAATAGAAAATTGGAGGCAATGTCCCCCTTACTATAACCCCAAACGGCCTAAGCGCTGCAGATTTAGCGTGAAAATGCGGCGATTAATTTTCTCGTCGGCGCCTATTGCGCAGCTTCCGCTCGCCATACCGCTGGGGTACCAAGCCCCATCTCTGTAAAACCGATTTCCGCGCTCCCCAACCACAGCGCTTCCGGGGGCAAACATTCCGCCACAGTGGGGGCCACGGTGGCTAAGGGGAGTGCGGTCTCACCGTTAACTATAAGCCGCCACACCGGAATTCCCTGCGGTCGCTGACCAAACCTGAAACGGTATTCCTGCGCTAACGGGCTGCTCTCCGGGCATGACTCCGCTACCTGAATGACGAAAATGCTAGCTGGATGAAAGCCCTGAGCACGTAGCCTGTCAGGCAGTCCTGCGAGGCAATCCTCATTCTCTCGAGTTCCTAGAAGCACGGAAAGATCAGCACTAACCTCCATTAGCCTTCACCCTTAGCCTTAGCTTCCTGCTCCAACTGCGCAATGAAAGCCCTATCATCCTTGTCTAGCTCGGCTACTTCCAGCAGCTCGGGACGGCGCTGCCAAGTGCGCAATAATGCTTGTTCGCGCCGCCACTTATCCACCAAGGCGTGGTTTCCCGAGGTCAAAACGTCCGGTACGGCCAGACCCCGCCACTCTCGCGGCTTGGTATAGCTCGGGCCCTCTAGGAGACCATCAGAAAAAGAATCCTCTTCATGGGAGCGCTTATTGCCCAGCACGCCTGGAATGAGTCGCACGACGGCCTCTGCAATTACCAGCGTCGCTACTTCCCCACCGATCAGCACATAATCACCGATGGATACCTCGCGGACGCGGTAGCGACGCGCGGCATCATCCACCACGCGCTGATCGATTCCCTCATAACGCCCGCAAGCAAAGACGATGTGCTCCTCATTCGACCACGCACGCGCATCTGCTTGACTAAACGGTTTTCCCGTTGGGGTAGGCACAATGAGCAGTGGGAGGTCACTATCCTCCTCGGGCTGGGCGTCGACCGCATAGGCGTGCGCCTCTACTCCTTCAAGCTCATCGTGGCGGGGACGGTTCAAGTGCGGAAGGGCCGATTCTAGGTTCGGTGCACTTTCCTGAGCAGCAACACTATCGAGTGCCGGCCCCCATACTTCCGGCTTCATAACCATGCCAGGGCCACCGCCGACCGGCGAATCATCGACAGACTTATGCGCATCAGTCGCCCACTGCCGCAGATCATGTACGCCTACTTCAAGGCGACCTTGTTCAATGGCTTTTCCTAAAAGTGCATGCCGCAACGGCTCCAAGTACTCCGGAAAGATGGTGACAACATCAAGCCTCATAGGTCCAGCAATCCTTCCGGCGGGTCAATGGTGCACGTCCCTGCTGCAAGGTCCACGTCAGGAACAATGGCATGCACGAAAGGAATGAGTGCTTCCTTGCCAGTGTCGAGATTTACCTCTAGCAAATCTTGGCTTCCACCGTGGATGACCGACGTAACCTCACCAATGTTTTTGCCCGCCAGAAGTACGCGTAGTCCTTCCAGCTCATGGTCATAAAAACCGCCATCATCGCTATCGAGCGGCGCGGCGAAAAACTTCGTGCCGCGCAGGCTATCCGCCACATTGCGGTCTTTTACTTCTTCGAAGGTAACGAGCAGCCTTCCCTTGTGAGTGCGGACTGCCTTGATAGTTAGCGTGTGCTCTTTTTTGCCCTGCGTGCCATGGAGCGCTTCCCCCACCGCAAAGCGCACCTCCGGTTCGTCAGTAGTGGCCTCGATTACTACTTCACCCTTCACGCCGTGCGATTTAATCACGCGACCAATCATCAATTCCATAGCGGAAATTCTACAGCACGAGCCTTTTCCCTTGTCAGTGATGGGTTTTCAGCTACTTCGAAAAAGTTCCAGTTTTTGGGGCTCATTGTCGTTAAAGTAGGCACATGAGCGATTTACCTACCAATTCCCCGGATACTTTTGGCACGGCTTCCCATCTGGGCACTGCTTCCGCTATGACTACACTTAATTTGCTCGATATCGCACCGGATACGGATCCGCAGCGGCCCCGCCCAGGCGTACAGCGCGTCTTGAGCACCGATGGCGCTAATCTCATTCTCTTTAGCTTTGCACCAGGACAGTCCCTACCGGACCACAAGGCCGCTCATCCCATTACCGTGCAGACGCTCCGCGGGCAGCTCAACTTCACCTATGGTGAAGAAACCGTCACCCTTACGCCGGGCACGATCGTGCATCTTCCTGCATATGAGGTGCATAAAGTCGAGGCTGCAGCTGCGGATTCCGGTACCTCTACCCCCGCAATTTTGTTGCTCACTATGCTGACAAAATAGTTTATAGGAACATAAGTTTCGGTGATAAAATGACTCTCATGGAATCGCATAATAAGCCTTACCATCATGGAAACCTCCACGATGAGCTGCTCCGCATCGCAGTCCAGCTAGGCAAGCGAAGCGGCCCCAATGCCATCACGGTCCGTGCCGTTACCCGCGAAGCCGGAGTATCCCCTACCTCCGCCTACCGCCACTTCAAGGATCAAGAAGAACTACACGATAAGGTAGCAGAGCTTGCCACCGACGAACTGGTCCGGCGCCTGCATGAGACTACTAAAGCTGCCGGGCACTTGGATTTTCCAGAGCACTTGGTGCAAATCGGTTACGCTTACCTCGAGTTTGCCTTGGATGAGACCAATTTCTTCCGTTGCATGTTGGAATGGAAGGCGCTGCGCTTCATGCTCGGTGTGGATCCACACACCGAAGATGATCCGAAGATGGATCACCTTCAGCAGATTCGCGATTTCTTCGCCCTTCTCGCCCGCCACGCGCAAGCTTTGGACAATACTACTGACCCCACATATTTCATGCAGAACGCCCTTTTGGCATGGTCTACCATCCATGGCTTTACCGTTCTTGCCGTCAACGGCCCCATGTCACAGCTACCACGCGAGCAAATCCTAGAACTTTTTGCTCCGGTTGTTGCCGGCGGCCTGCGTGGCATGGACTTTAAAGATCCGTCTAATGTCTACAGTCGCTATGCCGACTACAAGCCACAGAGCTAAGGGAAACATTCACCCTCCCCCACCCGTTGTAGCTTGCTGGGTTTCACCGTGCTTTTCTAAAAAGATGACCGCGCACGCAACTCCACCAAGGACATACGTGCGCGGTCATCTTTTTGGGCCGGTTGATTTCATCCACACAGCACAAAAGCCCCACCTACACGACTTGCACAGTGGTGTAGGCAGGGCCCGAAGGTAGAAGCGCTGTGCGCTGAGCAAAGGAAGGCAGATTACTCTGCAGACTCCTCGGAAGCTTCCTCAGCCTTCTCCTCGGCCTCGGCATCAGCTTCGCCGGCAGCAGCAGCGGCAGCCTCTGCAGCAGCAGCTTCCTCAGCGGCCTTCTTCTCAGCCTCTTCCTTGGCCTTCTTCTTCTTTTCGGTGATAGCCTCGATGGTCGGGCCGTTGTTAGCCTCAGCCAGTGCCTCGTTGAAGATCTCCAGCTTGGACTTCTTCTCCTCAGCAACCTTCAGGGTGCCTTCTGCACCAGGCAGGCCCTTGTGCTTCTGCCAGTCACCGGTGACCTTCAACAGAGCAAGAACCGGCTCGGTTGGCTGTGCGCCGACGGACAGCCAGTGCTGCGCACGCTCAGAATCGATCTGGATGAGGGAAGGCTCTTCCTTCGGGTGGTAGATACCAATGTTCTCGATTACCTTGCCGTTACGACGGGTGCGGGCATCAGCAATAACAACGCGGTACTCAGCAGCGCGGACCTTGCCCAAACGCTGCAGCTTAATCTTGACAGCCATGACGGCTCCTTTTCTAGTCACTGGGCAGTACAGACGCGCACCAGGTAGTGCGCCGGTTCAACCCTTGGATTTAATCTGCGTGTGACATACCGGCCGACCGTAGACGGGAACGGTGCTACGCAGAATATTACGTTCTGTGGACTACCTAGCCCGGAGTATCCGAGTAGATAACCTGAAGTATTTTAGCGCGAGTATCTGCAATTTTAAAAATCACGACGCCACTCACGCAGGTTCGTTATGCCATCGATACTAAAGCAGAGTAGCCTTAAGGGCCGAATATAGACATTTGGTTTCATATGTATGGCGCGCCTTCTGCCTCACTGTAAAGGCGTTGACGCACGAAAAGACAGTTTATGACTAAAGAATCACCGCGAAATTTCCGGTACCGCTATGACCTTGATGGTCTTCGCGGTATTGCCATCGGCCTAGTAGTTATCTACCACGTCTTCGTTGGACGCGTCTCCGGCGGCGTGGACGTATTCTTGCTGCTATCCGGCTACTTCTTCTTGGGCTCCCAGCTGCGCTACGCCAGCAAGCCCAACGCTTCTTTAAACCCTTGGTGGCCCATCTGGCGCACCCTGCGACGTTTGGTACCCAGCTTAGTTTTGGTCATTGGCGTGACCTACATTCTGGTGCGCATTTTCACCCCACAGCTCATGCGCACCGAGCTCACCCAGCAGATCACAGCCACCATGCTGTACTACCAGAACTGGGAGCTAGCGGAACAAAACGCCGACTACACGGCGGCCGCAGCGGATACCTCCCCGCTGCAGCACATGTGGTCCATGGCCGTACAGGGCCAGTTCTACATCATGGGCATTGCCTTTGCGACCATCTTGGCAGCCATCATGAAGTTCCGGCCGAAGCACCAACCACTGGGCAAGCGCAGCTTCCCCACAGTCAACCAGATTGCGGGCCCGATCCTCATTGTGGCCACCATTGCCTCCTTCGCCTATGCTTCACGCCACGGCCTCTACGGCACCCCGGAGAACTACTACTCCACCTGGTCACGCGCTTGGGAGTTGACCTTGGGTGCTGTCCTAGCCATCTACGGTTCCGCCTGGAAGATTCCGCCCCGCCTTTATGACCTCTTTACGGGTTTGGGCCTTGTGATGCTCATCTTTACCGGTGCCATCATCGCCGATACCACCGCGTATCCTGGCCCGCTTTCGCTCTTGCCGCTGGGCGGCGCCGTGCTCATCATCTTGGGTGGCGGTGGCAAGATTTCCAAGGCCATGGCCTCCAAACAGGCCCGCTGGCTGGGCGATGTAGCCTATCCGCTCTACCTATGGCACTGGCCTCTGCTTATCCTGTCCACCTCTTATTTGGGTCAAGAAACCCCATCGTGGTGGCTGGGCGTTATCATTATCGCCATTTCACTGGTGCTGGCGGACCTCACGCACCGCTTTTTGGAGCGGCCACTGCGCCAGCATCGCAAGCGCCCCACCGCCGAGGATCTGCCGGTACGCAAGGGCCTATCGACATTGCGGAAGCCGGCAGGCGCTGCTCGCGGCGTCGGTGGTGTCGTGGTTGCTGCGGCCGTTGTCGGCCTTCTGGCCATTCAGCCGCTGTGGATGCGCACGCTTGATGATGCCGACGCAGAACTTCTGAATCCTTCCCTCTACCCCGGTGCGACGACGTTCATCAATCACCTCACCCCACCGGATAATGTAGAGATTAAGCCTGACCCAATTCTGGCCGGCGGCATCCAGCCACCAGTGGCTGCTAATTGGTGCTTTGTTCCGGATAGCCAGCCCGCTGATTTCTTCTTCGAAACCCGCAAAGACGGCAAAACTCCGTGCATTTTCGGTGACACAAACGCAGAAAAGGAAGTCTATTTGGTTGGCGGCTCCCACGCGGAACAGTATTCTTCCGCGCTTGACCGCCTGGGCAAAGAAATGGGCTTTAAATTGGTTCCGTTGCTACGCCAAGGTTGCCCCATCGAGCTGGGTGACGATGTCACCGTGACCCCTGAGTGCGCCGAATGGGGCAAACTAGTGATGGATCGCATCGAAGAAGCAAACCCAGCCTTGGTGATTTCAAATACCACGCGCCCGCAAAATGAGTACGGCACGGGCCCCGATGCTGTTCCCGCTGGATACCAGGCATTTTGGGATGAATTAGCCGAGCGCGATATCCCCTTCTTGGGCTTCCGCGATAACCCGTGGGGCTTCGATGAGGAAGGCCGTCCGCGCGAGTTCGATGAGTGCTATGTAGCCACCGAAGATGCCTATGGTTGCGGCATGCGCTTTGAGCAGGTCTACCAGCCCTATGACCCCGGTGCAGTAGTGCTCTCGAAGTACCAGAATATGCTCTCGGTAGATACCGCCCCGTGGTTCTGCGATGACAATGGTGACTGCCCAGTCATCATCGGCAATACGATGGTCTACCGCGACATGCACCACATCACCAATGCCTTCGCGGAATCGGCTATGCCCATGATTCGCGAGGCCCTGAAGCCATTCCTCAACGGGGAAAAGGTCCAACAGCAAGCCCCTGATATCCCCCCGGAGCAGGCCGCAGCAGCTGTGGAGCCGGCACCCGCCGCACCTACCGACGCCGGCAAGCCACATGCCAACCCAGTCCCCTACCCCAACACTGTGCGCGACGACGCCGTCTAGGCCATAGCGCGCGAACACGCGCCAACGCCTACGAGCACGGGCGCTGGGGATAAGGCACCCAACTGCCTGCATAGAACGAAGGAGGCTCCCACAATAACGTGGGAGCCTCCTTTGCTATGTCTTAAGACTGAGGCAGACTATTTTTTGCCCTTGCCAAAGTCCAAGTTGTTGAGATCAATATTTTCCATTCCCTTCGGCATCTTTGGCATGCCCGGCATTCCCGGCATGCCACCGCCGCCGCCCATTTGCTGCTGGAGTTTTTGCAGTTCTTCCATGGACGGCATGCCGCCACCACCTGGCATTCCGCCCATGCCCGGCATTCCGCCCGGCATCTTCGGGCCGCGGTTTCCACCGCCGCCCTTGCCCTTCTTGCGCTTGCCGTTTTTACCCTTGCGGCCCTTCGGCTTCTTCTTGGTAGCAGAGCGGCCACCCATACCACCCATGCCGAATTGGCCAGCCATCTTAGACATCATCTTCTTAGCTTGGTTGAAGCGCTCGATGAGCTGGTTGACCTCAGAAACGCTCACGCCAGAGCCATTAGCAATACGCTTGCGGCGCGAAGCATTGAGGATCTTCGGATTCTCACGCTCCTGCGGAGTCATACCACGGATGATGGCCTGGATGCGGTCCAGCTGCTTTTCATCTACCATGGCAGCCATCTCATTCATCTGCTTGCCGCCGGGCATCATCTTCAGCAGGTTGCCGATGGGCCCCATCTTGCGGATCATCAGCATCTGCTCAAGGAAGTCATTCAGCGTCAGCTCGCCAGAACCAAGCTTGGAGGCGGCCTCCTCGGCCTTCTGATGATCCAAGGTGGCCTCGGCCTGCTCGATGAGGGAAAGCAAGTCACCCATGCCCAAAATGCGGCTGGACATGCGCTCGGGGTGGAAGACATCGAAATCATCGAGCTTCTCACCGGTAGAGGCATACATAATGGGCTTGCCGGTGACCTCACGAATAGACAGGGCCGCGCCACCGCGGGCGTCACCGTCCAACTTGGTGAGAACCACACCGGTAAAGTCCACGCCATCGCGGAAAGCCTCGGCAGTCTGCACGGCATCTTGGCCGATCATGGAGTCGATGACAAAGAGGACTTCGTCTGGGTTCACGGCATCGCGGATATTGCGCGCCTGCGTCATCAGTGTCTCATCAATGCCCAAGCGGCCGGCGGTATCGATGATGACCACATCGTGCTGTTTCTGTTTGGCCTCAGCAATACCGCGCTTGGCGACGTCCACCGGATCACCGTGGGAGGTACCCATTTCATGCTCATTGGAGTCCAGGGAGGTACCCGGATCTGGCGCGAAGGTCGGCACCTCGGCGCGCTCGCCGACGATCTGTAGCTGCTGCACCGCACCCGGGCGCTGCAAGTCACAAGCCACCAGCATCGGGGTATGCCCTTGCTTGGCCAGGTGCTTGGCCAGCTTGCCGGCCAACGTGGTCTTACCGGCACCCTGCAAACCGGCGAGCATGATCACTGTCGGCGGGTTCTTCGCTAGGTTCAGGCGGCGAGTTTCACCGCCGAGGATCTCAATGAGCTCTTCATTGACGATCTTGACTACCTGTTGGGCTGGGTTGAGCGCCTCAGAGACTTCCGCGCCACGGGCACGTTCCTTGATGCGCTTGATAAAGCCACGGACGACGGTCAAAGACACGTCAGCTTCCAGCAGCGCGAGGCGGATCTCGCGGGCGGTGGCATTAATGTCAGCCTCGGTCAGTTTGCCCTTACCGCGCAGGCCCGCCAGGGCTGACTGTAGGCGGTCTGATAGTGAGTCAAACACTACGGATGCGCTCCCTTAATTTAGATCGATCTAAAGTTCAACTATTTAATCTTAGTCCCTTGCCAGGGCCCTGGTCACATTCCCCACCACCGTAGCGCGGGAAGCCTGCCCGGCAAGGAAGACATTGACGATCATTGTCGCGCCCATAATCTCATGGCGCAGCCACACAAAGTCTGGCAATGCCTCTATCAAGTGCCCCAAAGCGCCAATGCGCTCGACGGTACGGATCACCAAGATGCCGCCCACATCAAAAGCCGCGGTGGTTACTTCTCCCTCGATATCTGGCAGCTCCGTATAGGTACGGGAGTTATAAGACTGGATAAACCTTATCTCCTGGGCCGCTTCCTTTAGGGTCTGTTGTACGGTGCGGATGAAAAACTCCGCCTTATAAGTACCGTCATCCTCTTTGACGATATTGGCCCGCACGATGGTCCACCCCAAAGCGGACAGCAAGGCAAAAATGCGCTTGAGCTCCCCTTTGGAGGAGCCACACCAGGACACAGTAACTTCTTGGTCTTCCCAATCCACCGTAAGCGCAACGCCCTCAGTAGATAGCGGCACGTGCACCGCGGGGCGCTGAAGGACGCCTGGTTTGAGTGCTTCCAGAGCGCGCGAGACGATAAACTTCTGCGCTTGCTCTACCCGCGGTGTCCAGACGCTAGGCCCTGTCGATTGTGCATCAGCCTTAGCCAATACCGCCAGCAGCGAAATAATCAGCGGATCGTAATGCGCTGCGGCCAACAATGCGTCGCGAGCGGCATCGGAGAACGGGTCCATTGTCGCAGCTAGCCGCGCTAAGGTGGTATGCTCTGCCACCAGAATTTGAGCACGCGACCTATCGGCCACGCTCAACCGCATGCGGGCTGCCTGGCGAGCTATCATTTCCGCGCCTACCTGAGCGTGGGGGCGCTCGTAGCCCTTACCAATGTCATGGTAAAGCGCGGCCAGCAATAATAGATCAGGGCGAGCTACCGAGGTGCGCACCTCCGCGCACCGAGTAACCGTCGCAATGAGATGATGGTCCACCGCTCTGACGTGGCTGCGCTCGCGCGGCAACAAACCGCGCACATGCCCCCATTCCGGCACTAGACGTTCCCACAGGCCATAGCGGTCCAAATCCTGAATAACCCGCGGCGTATATTGCGGGGACGACAAAATGGCGAAGAAATCATCCACCGCTGCTCGCGGCCAGCGTGGCGGCAGAATCGGCAATTTTTGGAGCTGGTGCCAGGTGGTCTCGGCAACGGCATATCCCGTGCGTGCTGCGGCTGCCGCAACGCGTGTAAGCAACCACGGATCCTCCACATTCGGTTTGCGCGAAAGGTAGATAACGCCGCCCTCTGCCACCACGTCCACATCGAGTGGACGGCGCTGCCCGCGGCCCGCCGCCAGCGCATTTCTCCCCAGCACCCCTCGGGCGGTGGCCAGGCCGCGTTCTACGGCCTTATTAACAGTGGCTGCAGCGCCTACCAAAGCGGCGGTTAAGGCATATCGGTTTTCAAAGCCCAAATCCGCAGCCACGTCCGCGGCGAACTCGGGGTCTAAGATATCGCGGTGGCGTCGGGCTTTGACATGCAGGAGTGTGCGGACGTCGAGAAGCAGCTGCTTTTCGACGTCTAGATCAGGAAAGTCGCACAGGTTACCCAAAGCCATCGCGCGCAGAAGCTGAATATCGCGCAGTCCCCCACGGCCATTTTTCAAGTCTGGATTCGTCATTGCTGCTACCGCGCCCGAGCGCTTCCAGCGAATAATCGCGGTATCCACAAAGTCATCAAAGCCGCGCTGCAGCTGGCGCCGCCACGCTGCGAGCAGCTGTGCCCGCGCCTCATCCACTAATATCTTGCGCCCTGCGACAAAGGCCAAGTCCAACTGTGCAAAGCCAGCAGAAGCATCTTCTGCAGCAATCGCCGCACACTCCTGCGGGGTGCGCAGGGCATAATCTAGGCGATACTTGGCATCCCATACGGGCAACCACAGCTTCTCCACCAGCGCTGGGTCTGGATCGTGGCCCTCCGGATAGATAAGGATGACGTCAATATCCGATTGCGGGGTCATCTCATTGCGGGCGAAGGACCCGGTGGCAGCGAGCGCAGTCCCCGCTGGGAGCTCGAGGCTGCGCAATACACGAAGCGCCGAGGCATGGGCCTCGGCGCGAATCTGTGCGGCGTTAAGCATGCTGGTTTTACAGTGCCGCCTCGCCGTGCTCCCCGGTGCGTACACGAATGGCATCTTCTACTGGGGTTACCCACAGCTTGCCATCGCCGATTTTGCCAGTGTAGGCAGCATCCACAATGGCGTTAATGATGTCTTCAGCGTGGTCATCCGCCGCTACTACTTCCAGCTTGACCTTAGGCACAAAATCGGTGGCGTATTCTGCTCCGCGATATACCTCGCTATGCCCTCGCTGCTGCCCAAAGCCCTGGCTTTCAGTAACAGTGAGACCGCGTACTTCCTGCTGCTCTAGCGCCTGACGGATTTCCGGCAGGGTAAAGGGCTTAACGATGGCCGTGATGAGTTTCATTGTTACTCCTTGTTTTCTCTTCGGGGCGGGCTAGAAGCACCGAATAGTGTGCATCCATTCTAGCCCGAGCACGGCAGTTGCTGTGCACTATATTCGCGTCATGAATCTAGGGCCCGGTGAATGCCACAATCCAGTAAAACCAAAAGGCGGCGAGCTCGTCTGCATTTCCGCCATTGAGCGCTATTGCAGAAAAGACTCGCCGCCAGAAGGCGCTGAGGGTGACTAGATATCGTCTTCCTTGGCTTGCACGGTTTGGACTTTTTTGTGGTTATGCTTGGCGTGTTTGACGTCAGTAACTGTTACTCCGTAGATGGAACGTCCCAGGTAGAAGGAACCTACTGAACCGATAATCCACACACCGAAGCAGGCGATCAGGGCTTGAATGAGCAGCCACAGGGAAAAGCCATCGCGGCCAAAATCTACAACTAGTTTGGCCACGATAATCAGCGGTACCGCAAGACCCACGGTCGGCCCCAGCAGGTTAGCGCGCGTCAATGCGTCGGGCGCCCGCCACAGGGATATAACCGTCGCGACCACCAAAATGGTGGCGATAATAAGTAGCACCGAGGCGATAATCTCAGAAATAGCCATTTTATCGCCTGCCCTTCGAAATAATGCGGGCCATAGATAGCGTGGGCAGCACGCCCGCGGCAATGGCACCGAGGAGTGCAATGTAGTAGGCCATCGGGGCGTTATTGGTCATCGACCATGCCAAGTACATGCAGATCATGCCGTAGAACACGATGTCAGACGTAATTGCGCGAGTGAGCTCATCGCGTGTGCGCAGTGCAAGCAGCACGCCGCACCATGTGGCGATGCCAATGATGAATACGCATACAAATACGACCCAGCCGAACGGGGACAGTGTGGCAAAATCAATCATCGCTCGGTCTCCTTCCTGCGTTTTATGTTCCGGGCATGACGCTTTGGCTTTTCGACGTCCGCTTCGCTTTCTGAAAGCGGAGTGTCCTCCGCCCGCGCCAAGTCAGGCGAGCGCATAAAGCGACCGACAGATTCGAGGGGATACTCGTAGAATGCCTCATCCAATTCCGTCGTCTCTCCTTGGCCTGGGACGCCGTAGTCGATGTCTTTCACCCGTGGGGCAAGGCGTTGCTCCATATCAGCCAAGTCAGCCACGATTGCCGCCGGGTCAGATCCCTGAACTGCCTGCACCAGCACGATGCGCGGCAGCCCCTTGCGGGGTGGCTCGCGCAAACCCAACGAAAGCGTTCCTGGCGTTGCGGTGATGGAAGAAGTAAACCAGAAGATCTCCCATGCGCCAGTCACACGCAGTGGATAACGAATGATAACCGGGTGGTATTCGTTATCTGGCTTAAAGGCCGCCATCGCCAGGCTAATGCCGGCCACAAAGATTTCCTTAATGAGCCACAATGCATACACCACTGCGTTCATTTAACGGCCCTCCTGAATTTCATCGATATTGGGAACTGCAATCGGCTCGTCTCCCAAGACGGTTTCAGTATAAGCGGTGGTATCAAGCAGCTGCTCCGAGGCGCTATCCACAACGTCCAGAACGATTCCAGAGAAAATGAACATGCACAGCGAACCAAGGATGAGTGCGGCAGAGGGGGCCATGAGCTTTTTGCGGATGATCAGTTCATCCGGAACCTTTTCTTCCGGCAAGCCCTTGCCCCAGAAAACCTTGCGCCATACCCGCAGCATGGCCAAGAAGGCGGCAAAGGAGGCAATGATAATAGCCGCGATAGCGATCCACGCCCACGCGCCTCCTACCCGGGCAATCTCGAAGACGATCATCAGCTTGCCCCACATTCCGGAGAACGGCGGGAAACCTACGACGGAGAACGCACCGGCAGCGAAAATCCACGCGATAATGGGGTCCCGACGAGCGAGACCGGACAGCTTGGTTAGCAGGCCCGTGCCGTAGGTTTCCTCAATGGCGCCAGAAGCCAAGATCAGCGAACCAACAGTCAACATGTGGTGAATCGTGTACATAATGCCGGCTGCTAGTGCGCGGCGTGGGTCATCAGAGGTAAAAGCAAGCATTACCAAGATGAAAGGCATGCCGTTGAGCATCTGATAGCCGAGCACGCGGCGAATGGAGTTCTCCGCTAGGCCGCCAAAGGCACCGATCATCATGGAGATGATCATGATCACGATGATCAACACATTCCAGCGCTGATCCAGACCGAATAGCTGCACGTAGAGGCGATAGAGCATGTACACGGCCACCTTGGTGTGCAGGCCGGAAAACAGGCCCATCACCGCAGCTGAGGTCCCCGGGTAAGTGCGAGGCAACCACGATTGCACAGGGAATACGCCGGCCTTGGCGGTGATTGCAATGAGAATCAAACCCGCGGCGACGGTGACGGGCCCGTTACCTGCTGCCGCACCCTTCAATGCGCCAAGGTTAACCGCGCCGGTAACCGAATACATATAACCCACGCCAACGACCAGCAAGGTGGAGGCGAAAAGGTTCACCAAGACGAAGGCACGTCCGGCCGCCAGACGCGACCAAGTACCAGACATGGTGATAAGGCCATAAGACGGCAGAAGCATAACCTCAATAAAGACGAAGAAGTTAAAGAGGTCAGCAGTAAGCAACGCACCGCAGACACCGGTAATCAAAATCAAGGTGAGCGATGGATAAAAGCGAGACTTGGTCTCCCCGCCCGCAATGGCAAACCAGTTGGCGCCAAAAGCGACAATCATCGTGGTGATGATCATCAACGCGGAGAAAGCATCCGCAGCAAACGGGATACCCACATTGCCTTGGTATAGGCCCACTGTGTGGGCAACTACCCCGTTGTTCATGGTGTACATCAGCAGACCCAGGCCAGCGAAGATTCCCATGCCCGGGATGATCAACATGATGGAATCGCGCACCGCACGCCACGGTGCCAGCAGTGCAAAGGCTGCTGCAATCAGCGGGACCGCTGGGAATAGCGGAAGGAGTTGAGCTACAGCATCAGTCATTATTTATCATCCTCCTTCTGTTCAGCTGCCCCGCGCTCTGCTACGGGAGTGTCGTGGTCCACCTGACCGATACGGTCAAGTTGGTTGGTGGATTCTTCCAGAATCTGGCGATTTTGGGCGTCACGGCCCAAGGTTGAAAAGGCATGGTCGATGGTGTTGTCATCAACCGGCTCCACCACATCGGTGTCGTCGTTCTTGCCCATTGCCGCCATCGTCAACAGGATGGTCGAGGTTGCCATGGAAATAACCACCGCGGTCAACACGAAGGCCTGCGGCAGCGGATCTGCCATCTGGTCGTGTGGAACCTGGGAGGGGAAGGACTCGCCGCGGTAGGAGTACACGCCCGTAGCCAGCAGCATTAGGTTAGCTCCGTGTCCGAAGGCCATCATGCCCAACACGATGCGCACCAAACCGCGCTGCTGGATGAGGTAGACGGCACTGCCTATGAGCAAAGCAATAGTCAATGCAAGGATCATTACTTCTCTCCTCCTCGCTTAGGCATGGACCGTTTATTTTTCCTCTTCGTCCTTGCTTCCGATGGCGTCAGCAAAGCCAAAGGATCGGTCGAGGGGTTAATCGGGTCCGGATACGGATCATCGACATCCTCAAGCGAAATGCGCGGCGTGGTTGGCAGCGCGGAATTATCATCATGAATCCACGGCAGGAAGTCACGCTCCGTGCCAGGGCGCAGGTAACCGCCCAGGGCATTAATCGCCATGGTCAACATGCCCAACACCGCTAGGTAGATGCCCAAATCGAAGATGAGCGAGGTAGTCCAGTGCTGACCAAAGGCCTCAGCATGAATAGCCGCGAGGAAGCCACCATTTCCAAGGCCGTGGTGCAAGTAGCCCACGAAGCCTGCAATCAAGGCAGTAATAATGCCGATGCCGGTCAGGTGAATCGGGGTCATGCGGCCAAAGACGATTTCATCAGAGCCTCGGGACAGGTAGATAAGCCCGATTGCGGCGCCCATAATCAACGCTGCCGGGAAGCCACCGCCAGAGGCATTATGCCCGCGGAAGAAAACGATGACAGACATGATTACCAGAAGCGGGATTACCACGTGAACGCCCTTGCGCAGTGGCACAGAGTTCAGCTGTGACTGGCCAAATGGCGCAGGACGTGTACCTGACTTGAACGGGAACCGCGGCAACGTCGTAGTAATGGCTGCGATAACCACTGCTGCCATGCCCAGCACGGAAAGCTCGCCCAAAGTATCAAGCGCACGGAATTCCACGATGATGGTAGCCACAACGTTATCGCCGCCTGTAATATCCGGCGCATTATCGAGATACCACATGGCTAGATCCGAACGCTCGTGTCGGCCCATTAGTCCCCACACGCCCAAGAATGCAGCCACACCGGCTAAAACTGCGATGATAATAGAGCCGGTCTTGCGGGACTTATCCTTCACCGGTTGGAAGGTTTCCGGCAGGTAGCGCAGCACCATCATCATGACGATGACGGATAGGGCTTCCACCATAAACTGAGTCAAAGCTACGTCCGGCGCCCCGAGCAGGAACATCTGCAGGGTTACACCAGTGCCGGCAATGCCGATCATGATGGCACCGGTCAAGCGATTCTGAGTGCGCACCAAACCAAACATGGCCAGCGCGATGATTCCTAATGGCAGCAGATCCCATGGGTTATCCAGACCATCTACCCTCGGCTGCAGCGCTACCCCATCGACGCCCTCGCGGATGAGGGTGGTCGCGGCCAACACGATAACCAAAATGACAATAGGCAGCATGTGGCGGGACGGATTATGCGAATCGGACATCTTGGCCAAGACTCGTCCCAGCCGCGAACAACCCAACTGCAAAGAGTGCAGCAACTCATTGCCGCTGCGCGGCATAAACTCCCTGTCCTCAAAGCTTGCCCACATCGTCTTGCGGGCAAAGATACCGGCAATACCGGCGATAAGGACCACGAGCGAGATAAGGAAAGGAACATTAAGCCCGTGCCAGAGGGCAAGGTGCGAATGATGTTCCAGACCAACAGCAGCCACTGCATGGTCAATCGGGTTATTAAAGATTCCGAGTACAAATACCAGTGGCAGGGACATAAAGCCCGGTAGTGCGGCAGGCAGCCACAGGGAAACCGGAGCCTCGTGGACATGTCCCATATCGCGAGGTCCATCAAAGAAGGCGCCGAAGACGATCTTGGCGGAGTAGGTAAAGGTAAAGAAGGCGCCGATGGCGGCAACGATGAGCAAGATGCCCTGGCCAGTGCCACCAATCGGGGCGTCTTCAAACGCAGTGAGCATGCCTTCCTTGGATACAAAGCCCAAAAGCGGTGGTACCGCGGCCATAGAGGCCGCGCCGATGACTACCGAGCCAAATGTCCACGGCATCTTATTCCACAGTGGTCCGAGGCGGCGAATATCGCGCGAACCGGCCTCGTGGTCGATGACGCCAATAAGCATAAACAGCGAGGACTTAAATAGCGCGTGCGCCAACGTGTGTACCAACGCTGCGGCGATAGCGAATGGGGTTCCCACACCAATGGTGGCGACAATCCAGCCCAAATGGGACACGGTCGAATAAGCCGTGAGCTTCTTCAAATCCGTCTTTTGCACCGCAAAGACCGCGGACATTACCGCGGTACCCATTCCGACCACGATGAGCAGCCAATTCCATACCGCCACATCGTGGAAGATCGTGGAAAAGCGAATCAGCAGATACACGCCAGCCTTGACCACTGCGGCTGCGTGAAGGAAAGCCGAAACCGGAGTGGCGGCGGCCATAGCCTCAGGAAGCCAAAAGTGGAATGGGAATTGCGCCGATTTGGTAAATGCAGACGCCGCGATCAACACGGCTACGGCCGCTGTTACACCTGGGCGCTGCGTCCATACCGGCGACGCCAGAATCTCAGATACCGTAGTCGATCCGGTCACCGTCGCAGCAATACCCAACCCGGTCAGCAGGGTCAATCCACCAACGAAGGTCAGGATCAAGGTGCGCTGCGAACCAGCTTCGCCGCCCGAACCGGAGCGCGCAATCAGCATAAAGGAAGCCAAGGAGACTAGCTCCCAGGCAAGGAACAAAACCACAACGTCATTGGCCAAAACCAGCAATAAAATGGACAGCGTAAACGCTGTCATCAAGGTGTAGAAGCTGGTATTACCCTCATTCTTAGGCAGATAAGCCGCCGAATAAGTAAAGACGACGGCACCAATGACCAGCGCCAACATAGCAAAGAAAATACTCAACGCGTCCCCGCGGAGAGCAAAACTTACGTCGACGCCCGGTGCGATAAAATCGCGCACCCAAGTGGCGTGGAAACTCAATTCCTCCCCGGCTGCAATGGCAGGAAATTCCTTGGCAATAAGGACCGCCGCAATAACGAAAAGGCCAGCTAGTGGATAGCCTGCCTTTCGGTCAATAACCTTTACGGTTACCGGTGCCAAGATCACTGCCAGCGCCGCGAGGAGGACTGCATAAAGTAGCGTCACGAAATACTTGCCTCACGAACCTTGGTCTAGGTTTAATGCGAATTTCGCATTAAATACAGCCCCTTCAGGCTACCATTCTCACCAAGGCCAAACCACATTGCAGCATTCCCTGTCGGCTGATAAAAGGCGAGCACAACCGCCCCAAATACGCTTATAGTCAGAAAAACCACAGGCACTTAGCAGGACATTCTTCCATACCAATTGAATTGCCCATTCCGCATAGTTTGCGAAGTGGTGATCCCAAATCGGCGAAAAGGATTCGCGAGCAAGGTACACGCTGGAACTTAGCCAGGAAAACGAAGAACTCCCCCAGCACACCGTGGCGCACGCTCGCGCTTCCCGATATACAGGGGGAGTATCAAAGTTGGCCGTTATTTTTCACCCAAGAGAGCGTCGACAAAGCCTTCGACCTCAAACGGCGCGAGATCATCGGCGCCTTCGCCCAAGCCCACGAGCTTGACCGGAACGCCCAACTCCTCTTGCACCTGGAAGACGATTCCGCCCTTGGCAGTACCATCCAGCTTGGTTAGGACGACGCCGGTGATATCTACTACCTCGCGGAAAATCCGGGCCTGGGTCAGGCCGTTTTGTCCCACGGTAGCGTCCAGTACCAGCAGAACCTCGTCCACATCAGTCTTCTTTTCCACCACGCGCTTGACCTTGCCCAACTGGTCCATCAAGTCTGTGGAGGTATGCAGGCGGCCTGCGGTATCGACCAAGACCACATCTACTTGCTGTTCTACACCGCGAGCTACCGCGTCGAAGGCGACCGATGCTGGGTCAGCGCCCTCCTTGCCGCGCACGGTATCGGCGCCAACGCGGCGACCCCATGTCTCGAGCTGATCAGCGGCCGCAGCACGGAAAGTATCCGCCGCGCCCAGAAGTACCTTATGGCCCATGGCTACAAGCACACGGGCAAGCTTGCCCGTGGTGGTGGTTTTTCCGGTGCCATTTACGCCGACAACCATAACGATGGCTGGCTTACCCTCATTCGGCATGGCCTTAATCGAACGGTCCATCTCTGGGTGGCCTGCCTCAATGAGGCATTCACGCAGCATGGCACGGGCCTCGTCCTCGCTGGAGACGCCGCGCTCAGCAATCTTCTCGCGCAGGGAGTCAGTCACTTTCATAGTGGACTTGGTGCCTAGGTCCGCCATGATGAGAGTATCTTCTACTTCCTCCCAGGCGTCTTCGTCCAGGTCGCCTGCGGAAAGAATCCCCATAAGTCCCTGGCCGATGGCATTTTGCGACCGGGACAGGCGTCCACGCAAACGGCCGAGGCGCCCACCGGCGGGAGCGATGTCTTCCTGTGGTGCTGGCGCTGGGGCCGGCTCTCCCTCTGGAACCTCGGTCTGCTCCTTGGCAGCTTCGGCCGCGCCGGTTTGTGCCTCGGCTGCAGCCGCAGCCTCTTCGGCCTCCTCGCGGTCATCGACGCGCTCTTCAATGTCTTCCGCGTTCTTGTCTTCAACGACCTCGTCAAAGACTGGGGATTCCTCTGCTACTGCGGCGTCTTCCACAGCTACGGTATCTTCAGGAGCTTCTGCCTTTTCAGCAGCTGGCGAAGCCTCTTCCGCTGGCTTATCTGCCTGCGACGTCGCTGGCTCCTTCGGCTCGGATGTTGCTGCTGGCTGCTCGACCGACTTTGGGGCTTTATCCGCAGGTGTTTCTTTACTTTCTGCAGCCGCAGCTGCCGTACCCGCTACCCCTGCTGCACCGGCAGCGGTTGCCGCCGTGGCTCCAGCGCCCGTGGACGGGTTCTTTTCGGACTTATCTGGGAGAGAGTCAGTCGGCTGCTCTTTGACATCTGCCGGCTTCTTGGTCTCAGTAGTTTTATTGGTTTCTGCCGGCTTTGCCTGCTGTTGTGGTGCCGGCTTATTTTCCTTTGGTTGCTCTACCGCGGGCTTGTCGGCCGCAGCATCGGTCTGAGACTGAGCGGGCTGTGGCTTGTCCGCAGGTGCTTGCGGCTTGGCCTGTGGTTGTGGGGTCTTGCCGCTAAGCTGCTCGTTGGCAATGTCGGTAGCATTAGGCTCTGCCTTTGCCTCCTGATGTGCCGGAGCTGACTTATCCGCAGCTGGCTGGTTCTTCACGGGCTTTTCCGCTTGCACCGGGCTTTTCTGCTTTTCCTTGGCACTACCGGCAGGAGCGAAGTTAAAGCCGGACTTAGCTTGATAATTGCCGGACTTTTGCTCCTGAGTAAGCTGCTTCGGTTCTTCCTCAGTGGGCTTGTCAAAGGACACCTTCTTGGCGTCGCCGCGTTTTTTGCCGATCACTACGAGAAGAATAATCAGCACAATGACGACGATCGCAATGCCGATCCATAACCATAAAGAATTCATGTCTCTATAGTGCCAGTCTTGCGGGCTCGCGGCACGCCAAACCCCCTCCTATCCCGGATAGAGGGGCCTACCGGCAGGCGACGCCCGCGGCTACCACCCTGGCTAGTCGCCCCGTGGAGCATCAACGCCCAGGCGGGTAGCGTCCTCGCTGGCTTGCTCTGTTCCAGGGGCACTACCTGCGGGATTCATGCGCTGCGAAATAACACGGGTGATACCGTCGCCGCGCATGGTCACGCCATACAGCACGTTAGCTACATCCATCGTCGGCTTTTGGTGCGTAATGACGATAAGCTGCGAATCCTTGCGCAACTCTTCAAAAAGGGCGATGAGGCGGCGCAGGTTGACATCATCAAGCGCTGCCTCAACCTCATCCATGACGTAGAACGGGCTGGGGCGGGCGCGGAAGATTGCTACCAGCATTGCCAGCGCGGTGAGCGACTTCTCACCACCAGAAAGCAAGGACAGGCGCTTGACCTTCTTGCCCGGTGGGCGCGCTTCCACCTCGATGCCGGTGGTAAGCATGTCCTCCGGCTCCGTGAGGATGAGGCGGCCCTCGCCACCAGGGAAAAGGGTCTGGAAGACCTTGGGGAATTCCGCTTCCACGTCATGCCAGGCATCGGTGAAAAGCTGTAAAATCTGCGCATCCACGTCCTCAATAACCCCGGCAAGATCCTTGCGGGCTTGGATGACATCTTCCAGCTGGGTGGACAGGAAGGAATAACGCTCCTCCAAAGCCTTATATTCTTCCAACGCAAGTGGATTAACCTTGCCCAAAGAATTCAAGTCCTTTTCTGCTTGCTTCAGGCGCGCATTTTCCGCCCCGCGATCGAAATCCTCGCCTGGGGTGTAGTCCTGCAAAAGGTCCGAAATCGCAATGCCGAGCTGCTCCACAATCTTGGCTTCTGCTTCATCGACGCGCACCTGTGCCTGCGAGCGAGCAATTTCTGAGTCATGAGCGCGGTTGGTCAACCGGTCCAGCTGCTGTCGCGCGGCCGAGACTTGCTGTTTTACCTGTTGCAACTGCGCGTTCAAGGAGGTGCGCTGCGCAAAGTAGTCATCGCGCTCAGCGGTGGCGCGCTCTAGCAATTGCGTGGCGCGCGCGGCCAAATCACGCGAATGCCTTGCCACTGCACCGGCCAATTCCCCTTGGGCTTTGCGCCGGGCCATGGCCTGCTCATGGCGAGCCTTGGCTTGGCGCTCATGCTGCGCTTGGCGACGCAATGCCTCGCCCTTCCCCGCTACCTGACCCACTTGGTCTTGAGCAGAGCGGGCTGCAACCTGCGCCTCCATCTCCATCGACTTAACCTGCTCTAATGCGGCCGAAGCCTCGTCACGTTCCGCCGAAGAAGGCTCATCTGGCTGCTCGTCCGCATCGACGCGGGCGAGCCTATCGCGGGCGTCGGCAAGCTGCTTGCGGGCTTCTGCGATCTTTACCTCAATCTCGGTCGCCCGCGCAGCGGCCTTTTCGTGTTCCGATTTATTGGCCTCGTATTGCTTAAGCAGGCGCTGATGATCACGCTTCCACGCGTCAACCTCGGTATCGTGTTCGCGCAAGGCAGCCTTCGCCGAGGCGGCGGTCACGCGGGCATCTTCTGCCGCAATCTTTGCGCCCTCAAGTGTGCCGGATAGTTCTTCTAGCTCCTGCGTCGCAGATTCCAGCTGTTCCTCTGCCTCTGCGATGCGAGCGGTGACCTCTACGGTAGACGAGGCACCGGTGCCTACTTCTACCCAACCTTCGCCCAGTACCACGCCCGATTCGGTAACGGCGCGCAGGCGAGGATCCTCTGCCACCAATTTTTTCGCCGCCGCGAAATCGGGAACGAGCACGACATCCGCAAGGAGGCGGTGCAGCGCGGCGGATACCTCCGGAACCACAGCAATGTGGTCGAGCAACCACGAGGTTCCGGTGGGCAAAGTTGCATCCACGCGCCAGGAAGTGGCGGGGGCGGCCACAGAGACATCGATAAGCGCGGAGCGCGTACCCTTTTCCAGGTCCGCAATGAGCTGAACGGAAATCTCGCCGGCCTGAGCCTCAGCGAAGGCGCCCAATGCGGCAGCAACCGCCGTCTCATATGAGGTGCTGATGAATGTGGCCAGCGGCTGGAACTGCTCACCTACATCGACTTTTTCTGGTGCAGTCTGGGCCAGGGTATCGATGCGGGAGCGCAACGTGTACACGGCGCGCTCGCGTTCGCGCTGCTCATCGCGCAGCTGTTCCAAGCGTTTGTCGGCCGCACCCGATTCACTGGCTGCGCGCACATGTGCCTCCTCGAGCGGCTCGCGCTCGCCAGCCAAAGATTGCAGTTTATCCGCCACCTCATCGGCCTCTGCCTGGGCAGACTGGGTGCGTTGGCTGGTAGAAGCAAGGGTTTCCTCTTGCCGCGCTAGCTCCTCTTCCGCCGAAGTAACCTGGCCTGCCGCCTTTTCCTCCGCCGCGATAAGGCGGACTACGCCCTCGCGCCTATCAGCAATGGCGCGCAGCTGGGCCATGTGTTCGCGCTCGGCCGCCTCAAAGGCTTCGCGACGCTCTGCTACCTCTTCGCGGATCGCTTCCAGGCGTTCTGCAGCTTCTTCCGCCGCGGCGAGAAGCTCCGCATGCTCCTCATCTGCACGGGTGGCCCGTGCCTCTAGGTCCTCCGGATCTTGGCCAGAATAAGCCACCTGCGCACCAGCATTGGCCGCTCGCTCTTCCGCGATGCGCTGCGTGGCGGAAATGCGCTCAGAAAGCGTAGACAGATCGAACCACAGTTTTTGGGCGGCATCTGCCTTGGGGCTTATTTCTTCTAGTTGGGCTTCTACCTCTAGCTGGGAGCCTGTCGCTTCTTCCAGCTGCGCCGTAACTTCTTCAACCTGCTCGGCGAGAACTTCGGCCGTGCGCTCGGCCTCCTGAAACTTGCTGCGCAGCCGCACTACCCTATCGCCGGCTAAGCGCAGGCGGGCATCGCGCAGATCAGCTTGCACCGTGGCCGCACGCTGCGCGGCCTCGGCCTGGCGGGCCAAAGGCTTAAGCTGCTTTCCTAGCTCATCCGTAAGGTCCTGCAGGCGATCCAAATTGGCCTGCATGCCAGTGAGCTTTCGCTGCGCTTTTTCCTTGCGGCGGCGGTGCTTGAGCACACCCGCTGCCTCTTCGATATAGGAGCGCCGATCTTCGGGCCGCGATTCGAGGATTTCAGAAAGCTTGCCTTGGCCGACGATAATGTGCATCTCGCGGCCAATACCCGAATCAGAGAGCAGCTCCTGAATATCCATAAGGCGCGCCTTGGCGCCATTGATTTCGTATTCGCTGGCACCGTCACGGAACATTCGGCGGGTGACCGAAACTTCCGAATACTCGATCGGCAGCGCGCCGTCCGCATTATCGATGGTGAGGGTTACCTCGGCGCGGCCCAAGGCTTTGCGGTCGCCGGCGCCGGCAAAGATGACGTCTTGCATCTTTCCGCCACGCAGCGTCTTGGCGCTTCCCTCGCCCATGACCCAAGCTAGCGCATCGACCACATTGGACTTGCCGGAACCATTCGGTCCGACAACAGCGCAAATGCCCGGCTCAAATTTCAGAGACGTCGCCGACGCAAATGATTTAAAGCCTTTGAGCGTCAGCGATTTCAGGTGCATTTGGGTTAGTTTAGCAAGCTTAGAGCACGCCTGCCCAGCCGAGCCTCAAGGCTCGAAACTGCGGGCATGTGCTATGCATCAGCGTTCAATGAAGCCAGACTCTCCCTTGGGGGCAGCCCATTGCTCGACTACTAGGTCCACCGTTCCTGGCCGGCGAGTCATACTGGGCTGTTCTTTGAGGAGTCCTAGCAACTCCTCACATTTCTCCCGCGGTCCCTCGGCTACAACCTGAACCCGACCGTCGGCCAAATTAGTAGCATGCCCCTTCAAGCCGAGCTCGAGGGCACGGGAGCGCGTCCACCATCGAAAGCCCACGCCTTGGACGTGCCCGTGGACAAAAGCGGTCATTCTTTCCATGGTCAAGCGGCCTCCCTAGCTCCTAGTAGTGATCTTGTTGACCCTTATCGCGCAGGACGCGGCGGTCCTCTTCGCTGCGACGAGTGACGGGGTCGGAGCCGTCCCAGCACTCCACGCCTTTAAGCTCCGGCAGCATATCGCGGTGGAATACCGGGTCAATGCCATGGCTGCGCTGCTCGTTGTAGTTCTTGAGCAGTTTGATGGCCACCCCGGATAGCGGCACGATGGCGAGGATATTGAGGATAACCATGGTTGCCGCGCCGGTATCGGCCAAGGCAAAGACCAGCGGCAAGGAGCCCACCGCACCGAACCAGACAAAGAAAAGTACGACGAGGCGGAAAATCACCAGCGCAGGCTTGCTCTGGGTGAGGTACTCCAGGTTAGACTCCGCCAAGTAGTAATTGCCCAGGATGGAAGAGAAGGCCAGGAAGAAGAGGATAAAGCTGACGAAGTGGATTCCCCACTCGCCCACCTCAGAAGATAGGGCTGCCTGGGTCAAGGACACGCCTTCTGCTTCTGCACCATAGGCAATCTCTGGTCCCAGCAAGATAATGAAAGCAGTGATGGTACATACCACCAAGGTGTCAAAGTACACGCCGAGGGTCTGCACCAAGCCTTGCTTGACTGGGTGAGATACGGCCGCAGTTGCCGCCGCGTTAGGGGCAGAGCCTTCGCCGGCCTCATTTGAAAACAGACCGCGCTGAATACCCTTCATCATGGCCGCGCCAAGACCGGCTCCCGCAATTTCCTTGATTCCTAGGGCGTGACCGACGATATCGCCAATCATTCCCGGTACCTTGTCAAAATTGGTAATGACGACAAAACCACCGATGAGCAGGTAAGCCACCGCCATAAATGGCACGATGACCTGGGTGATATTGGCAATGCGGTTCACACCGCCAAAGATGATAAGACCCGCAACCACGGCGATAACAATGCCGATAATGGAGCGGAACATCGTGTCATCGCGGTCAAAGGAAAAGGACACCGCATCCGCAATGGCGTTGGTCTGGAAGGCGTTATATACCAAGCCAAAGGTAAAGGCGATGGCGATGGAGAAAAGCACGCCGAGCGGTCCCCACCCCAAACCGCGCTTCATATAATACGCCGGACCACCGCGGTACCCATTGCCATCGCGGACCTTCCACAGCTGGGCCAAGGTTGACTCGATGAACGCAGTAGCGCCACCCAGGATGGCAATCAGCCACATCCAGAAGACGGCACCTGGGCCGCCAACGGAAATGGCCACTGCCACGCCGGCAACGTTACCGGTGCCAACGCGGGAAGCAGCTGAAATGGTGAAGGCCTTAAACGCGGAGATTCCGCCATAGTCTTCGTCCTCATCGCGGCCCTCCCCCTTGGGGCGCTCGACGACGGCGCGGAACATATCCGGCACCATGCGCACTTGCACCAAAGCAGTACGGATGCCGAAGAATAGGCCCGCAGCAATCAGCAGCCACGGCAAAATCCACGACCACACGCCGTCATTAAATGTCGTTACGACATTTTCAAGAAAATCCATGCAGAATAATTTACTGCCTTAAGGTTCACAACGTGAACCCCATACGCCATAAATTATTGACAATGGGGGCAAAAATGGGTGGACCGCCCTGAAATTATGCAGCGCTCCAAGGGCGTTCCACACCGCAGACAGGGCTGGCCAGCACGCCCATACGCGGCCAAGGAACGCGAAAAATACCCCGATTCGCCGTTCACATTTACGTACAGGGAATCAAAACTCGTGCCACCCACTTTTAGGGCCGCTGTCATGACCTCCTGAGCTGCTGCAAGCAGAGCAACAGCATCTTTTTGCCGCAAGGTCGAAGCTTTCTTGCGGGGTGAGATTTGCGCGTCCCACAGGGATTCATCAGCGTAAATATTGCCGATTCCAGAGGTCAGCGTTTGATCCAAAAGCGCGGTCTTCACTGCGGTCCTCTTCGCACGCAGGCGCCGTGCTGTAGCCGCACTATCGAAATCCGGTTCCAGCGGGTCAATGCCAATGTGCGCAATCTTGTCCCACGGCGCATACAACCAATACCCAAAGGTGCGCTGGTCAACAAAGCACACCTCTACCCCACCGCTCAGCTGGGCGGTAATGCGAAGGTGCGAAGATTCGGTGGCACCTATTCGGATCTGACCCGACATACCTAGGTGGATAAAGAGGACGTCACGGTGGGGGTCCATGGCATCTTCGCCCACAAATTCCAGCCACATAAACTTCCCGCGCCTGGCCACCGCAGAGATCTCTTTGCCCTCAAGGAGACCGGAAAGCGGCTCATCTTGGCCACGATTGGAACGCGGGTGTAACACCTCTACAGACTCAAAAGTCCGTCCCACCACGTGTGGTGCAAGGCCACGGCGGACGGACTCGACTTCCGGCAATTCCGGCATGCTCAGCCCTCTTTATGTGCAGTGCCTTGCACCAAAAGCGGAGTTTCGCGCAGGGTCTGGCAGGCCTCCTGAGCTGCCTGCTGCTCGGCCAACTTTTTATTGTGGCCCACACCATTTCCTACGGTCAGACCAGCCACAGTAGCTACTGCATTAAAGGTCTGGTCATGCTCTGGTCCGGTGGAAGTAGCCGAATAAACCGGCATCGGCGCCTTTAGCTCCGCGCACAGCTCCTGCAAAGAGGTCTTCCAATCCAAGTGGCGCCCGCTCACAGTCGCATTTTCGATCTTTTCCGCAAATAAGCGCAAGATGACGTCACGCGCCGTTTCAAAACCATGCTCGCGGTAAATGGCACCAAAGATTGCCTCAGTGGTATCCGCAAGAATGGAATCTTTATCGCGGCCACCGGTGGACTGCTCGCCCTTACCCAACAAAATGTGCGGTCCTAGGTTTATTTCCCGGGCGATATCAGACAGGCCGTAGCGCGAGACAATCGATGCGCGCATCTTGGAAATATCCGATTCCGGACGGGACGGGTAGGTGATGTAGAGCTGAGAGGCTACCGAAAGGCCCAGCACCGCATCGCCCAAGAACTCCAAGCGCTCGTTGTTTGGCAAGTGCCCATTTTCATTAGCAAATGAACGGTGGGTCAATGCTAGGCACAGGTGCTCTGGTTGCAATTCCACACCGAGCGATTCCAACAACGGGGAATGGTCTACTGCAGCGAACTCGGCAGCCAGTGCCTCTTCCCCAGTTAGCTTCTTCTTGCGGCTCATAGGAACTTCTCCAAACCAGCCCAGCGGGGATCGACCTTTTCTTCATCCTTTTCGCCAGAGATACCCGTGGTTACGCCCTCAGGCGTGTCAATCTCGCAGCCATCTTCGCATACTGGGGCAAAGGGAAGATTAAGGCCTGCCTCATCGATCACGGCCTGCAAGAGATCCAGCTCATCATCTTCAATCTCTGGAATCTCATCTCCGGATCCTTCGTCGCCGTCTGAAGGGGTATCTCCCGAGACAAAGGATTCGTCGGCTGCAAAGACCTGTGTGACGTGCAAGTCCAACTGTGGGTGCAATTCCTTCAAGCAGCGAGCGCATTCCCCGGTCAGCTGTCCGGATACGTTGGCATCCACTAAGACACCTGCACCAAGAGGGGTCAAGGTAGCGTCTACGGTGAGCTCTTCGCTCTGCGGGATGGCGATCATCTCCACGCCGATCCTCTCAGGTGAGGGGCCGGTTTGGGTGCGTTGTTCCGGCAGTGCGTCAGCGCCTTGGGCGTTCAACAATTCGCCCACATCGAACTTCAATGGTGATGTCATAACACTAGGTAGTCTACCTTGCCCCGCAAACTCCGCCTAGCGGCCCGCGCGAGGAAAGTTTCTGTCAAGAATCTGGCGTTTAATGTAAAAGGACATATGCCTTTGCGGATTAGCCTTTTCCCGAGCGAAAGCCGTCCTTAGTCTGGAAGCATGACCTACCACTTGGCACTAGCCTCCACGGATCTACGCAGCATAGCGCTCGGTTTCACCGTGTTTAGCTGTCTTCCCGCTGCGGTGTTAGCTACTGCCGGTATGCTCGTTCACGCCACTCCACGCCCGGACCGTTCAGGCATGTACGGCGCGCGTGGCATTCGCCTCTTTACCGCACTCATCTGTAGCGTCGTTGCCGGTTTGGTAGCCGGTGCCATTTTAGTATTGCCCACCGGCATGGACCTTTCGGTCCTTACCGGCGCGCTCATCTTTTCCCTAAGCGCAGGTGCTATTACTTGGTTCTCCCGCGCGACCATTCCTACCGCGCTCATTTCTGTGGGCACGATGGTGCTAGCTACCGGTGCGCTCCTTAGCGTGTGTGCCGTGTGCTTTCCACAAAATTTCAGTGATAATCCCTTGACATCATTGTCTTCCTATTTCTTCACTGCACTCGTTGCGTTCCTTTTTCCAGGCTTGGTAACCGCGATTATTGCAGCATGCATGGCCGTCCAATCCGCCGCGCCTGCACACCTTCTCCCGCAGCAGGAAGACATCTCCGTTCCCCTACACACCCACATAACGCCTACTCCC
Source organism: Corynebacterium sp. KPL4072 (assembly GCF_037908395.1). Lineage (NCBI taxonomy): Bacteria > Bacillati > Actinomycetota > Actinomycetes > Mycobacteriales > Corynebacteriaceae > Corynebacterium > Corynebacterium sp. KPL4072. The sequence continues at coordinate 218,354 of NZ_JBBMGE010000001.1, read as the reverse complement.
CATGAAAAAGGAAAGGCCATTGCCGCTAAGCAACCTCGCACTCGTGCCACCACCTAATTTACTCAGACCAGCGGCGATGAATAAAGGCCCTATTTGGTGAGCAGACGGTGTACGACGAACCGCCTGCTCACCAAATAGGGCCTTTGGCCGTGCCTAGTGTATAGGTCTTTCCTAGCCCCTTACTCTACGGCCCGGTGTGCACCGAACCATAGAGTTTAAGGCCGATAAAGAAACTAAAGTTTTAGCGCTCGTTATAGCGGCGCTCATAGGTCTCGCCTTCAGCGTAACGTGTGTTGCTTGCGGCGCCGCCGGCGCGTCCCGGAGCCGAATAGTCGCCGCCACGGGAGCGCACTCCGGCACCGCCACGCAGGGCAGAGCGGTCGGAGTTTACTGTACGCAGCAGACCATTAAGGGTGGTTTCAAATTCGCTTAGCTTGCCATCCACAAATTCATCGCAATCACTGCGCAGACGGTTAGATTCGGTGTGGGCGGATTCCACAATGCGATGTGCTTCTTCATCGGCGCGGCGAACAACTTCTGATTCCGAAACCAGACGCTCTTGCTCTGCGCGGCCTTCAGCGACGGAACGCTCATATTCATCATTCGCCTGAGCGATAGTACGGTCTGCTTCCGCGCGGGCCTGCTCCACCATGGACTGAGCGCGAGCTTCAGCATCAGCCACCAGCTTGGCGGCATGCTGTTCTGCATGGGACACCGTGGCATCTGCTTCCTCGCGGGCGTGGCCCACAATGTCATCTGCCTGGGCATTAGCATCATTGATGGTTTGGTCCGCGCGCTCCTCAGCGCCGTGCAGGATTTCATCCTGCTTATCCAACACATCCTGCGCGTCATCAATCTCAACGGGCAGCGCGTTACGGAGGTCGTCGAGAAGCGCGAGCATTTCATGGCGCGGAACTACGCAATTAGAGGTCATGGGGAAGCCATGGGCCCCCTCCAAGTGCTGAACTAATTCATCTAGAGACTCAAAGACACGGTACATACCGCGAATTTTACATACCCTCACCCGCCATGCGTGGAGGCCACGCACCGAGTGTGTACTGCAGATTTTACTTCCACAACCGGTCTTGCCAGTCCGCGCCCACACATACAGAATTTATGGCACGCATATACAAAAACAAGCGCCCCTTTTACCGCCACGCTCTGTGGCGCAAAAGGGGAGCTTGAATAAAGGTCGATTTTTAGATGACGCCCTGTGCCAGCATGGCATCCGCTACCTTCTTGAAGCCGGCGATATTTGCGCCGGCTACGTAATCGCCTTCGCGGTCGTATTCCTTCGCCGTGTTGTCGATGTTTTTAAAGATATTAGACATGATCGCGTGGAGGCGGTCATCGGTGTAGTCAAAGGACCAAGAATCACGGGACGCATTTTGCTGCATTTCCAGCGCGGAGGTAGCAACACCACCAGCATTAGCGGCCTTGCCCGGCGCGAAGTTGATCTTGGATTCTTGGAATATGTGGACGGCCTCCGGGGTGGACGGCATATTGGCACCTTCGGCCACGTAGCGCACGCCGCCTTCCACAAGCTTTTTGGCCGAGTCGCCGTCCAGCTCATTTTGGGTAGCACACGGCAGTGCCACGTCCGCCCCTACTTCCCAGATATTTCCGCCCTCATGGAATTCCACGCCGCTGCCAGCCTCTTGTGCATAAGTGGAAATACGCTCACGACGAGTTTCTTTGACGTTCTTGAGAAGCTCGATGTCCACGCCTTGTGGGGTGGTGATATAGCCGGAGGAATCGGACATGGCCACCACGGTGGCGCCCAGTTCTTGGGCCTTCGCTGCGGCGTAGATGGCAACATTGCCAGAGCCAGAGACAATGACCTTGGCACCATCAAAGGACTCGCCATGGGTCTTCATCATTTCATTGGTGAAATAGACCGTGCCAAAGCCTGTGGCCTCGGTACGAACCAGGGAACCGCCCCAGGTCAGGCCTTTGCCAGTAAGGACACCGGATTCATGCTGGGTAGTCAGGCGGCGGTACTGACCAAAGAGGAAGCCGATCTCGCGGCCGCCGACGCCAATATCACCAGCTGGAACATCGCGGTATTCTCCGATGTGGCGGTGCAACTCCGTCATAAAAGACTGGCAGAAGCGCATGATTTCCACCTCGGACCTGCCCTTGGGATCAAAGTCAGAACCGCCCTTGCCACCGCCAATGGGCAGGCCGGTCAGGGAATTTTTGAAGATCTGCTCAAAACCGAGGAACTTAATGATGCCCAGGTTGACCGAAGGATGGAAACGCAGTCCGCCCTTGTAGGGGCCGAGCGCAGAATTGAACTGGACGCGAAAACCGCGATTGACTTGGATATCACCATTGTCATCGATCCACGGCACGCGGAAGATGAGCTGGCGCTCAGGTTCACAGAGACGCTCCACCAAGCCGTAGTCCGCGTACTGCGGGTCTTTTTCTAGGACAATCTTCAGCGAGTCCAGAACCTCAGAAACCGCTTGGTGGAATTCTGGTTCTCCCGCATTGCGCTTGAGCAATTTGTCGTAGTACTCAGAAATTTGGCTATCTACTGACATGGCGTGCATTCCATTCTGTGGACGTATAAGAACAGATACCAGTTTCCTATCAAACTACCGATAAAGCAAGCAGTTTCTAGACCTTGCATAGATCCGAACCGTCTTTACCAGCGACAATAAAGTAAAATATTTTCTGTAGAACGTTCGGATCTTCAGCCGCACAGACTCCTTTCGCAGGCGGGCTTTATAATCACGGGCATGCATATTGTCGTCGCGCCAGACTCGTTTAAAGGCACCGCCTCCGCGCCCGAGGCCGCAGCAGCCATTGCTATGGGGGTGCGCCAGGTTCTTCCCGAGGCCACGGTTACCACCCTGCCCATGGCCGATGGTGGCGAGGGAACCGCCGCCGTCCTCGCACAAGCGGCCGCAGCCGGCGGACAATCCGTCGAAAACATCACCCTGCCTACCACCGACGCTATAGGCCGCTTGACTCAGGCAAGCTATGCTCTGGCCGGAACCACTGCGTTTATCGACGTCGCCTCTGCCACCGGCCTGCCCGCAGTGCAGGACAGCCTTGATCCGCTGCACGCCGATTCTTATGGCACCGGCGTATTGATTGCGGATGCAGAAACGCGCGGCGCCACCTCGATTGTGCTCGGATTGGGAGGAACTGCCAGCATCGATGCTGGCATGGGCATCCTTACCGCGCTCGGCGCTGCCGCGCACGACGCCCGCGGCTACGCCCTGCCCAAGGGCGGCGCTCCCCTAGTTCAGCTCGATCACATTGACACCGCGCAGCTCAATATCAAAGCAGGCATGCTTGACTTCACTTTGCTAGCCGATACCCGCGCTACTCCAGTACAGGCGGCAACCATCTACGGCCCCCAAAAAGGAGCGCAAGGCGAGCAGGTAGCGCTGCTGGCCGGTGCCATGTTGCAAGCATGCGAAGTCACCGGCGCCGATGCGGACTCCGAATATTTCGGTGCCGCGGGTGGCCTTCCCATCGGCCTGCACTGGCTTTCTCGCACGCTCTGGGGCTCAGATGAGCATATTCGCGTCTTATCCGGCGGCGCACATGTCGCCACTGCGCTCGGGCTTCCAGAAAAAATATCCTCCGCCGATCTCGTCATCACTGGCGAGGGCCGGTTTGACGAGCAATCTTTGACCGGAAAGGCCGTCGGAACCATTGCGGCTCTCGCCCGGGACGCAGGCACGCCCATGGGCATCATCGCCGGTTCTTTCGAGCATGGCACGGACGCCTACTGCGCATCGCTTAGCCAAGAAGGCCTCTTGGCGCAACAGCTGGCGGCGGCCGCCAGGGACATCGTCAAGCAGCTCTAAGGCCGGATAGACAGCGACCATGGGAAGATAGCTGGCCGTTCATGCGCTAGCTCATCTTCCAGCAAGACGTGGTCTTTCGGCAGCACTGCATGCGGGGTAAGAAGGCGCGAGAGCACCATGCCTAGTTGGTTAACCGAGCCGCTCACCCCTGTTACCGCAATGTCGTAGCGGTGCACGCTCGCGTCCTCAAGGTCGCGGTCCTCATGCTCATCGCGATAATTTTGCCGCAGCTGTTCTTCCAACCCCTCTGGAAACTGCGGTGCATCAGGGCGAGTAACCTCAGCGGAGGCTAATGAACCGCTTTCTACCAACTTGTCGGTGGCAGTGGTAAAGATATCCGCGACGCGCTCTGCTTGTGCGTTGGGAACCAAAACATCAAATTGAATAACCGGCATAGCGCTAACCCTACCCAATTCCTAAGGTGTGAAACCATGTCTGATTCTGCCCGCATCGCCCAGCTCGTCACTTCCCAGCAGGCCGATCTGGAGTGGCAGCAGGACTTTTATGAGGACCTGCACCGCCACCCCGAGCTTTCCCACGAGGAAGAGCGAACCGCCGGTCGCATCCGCGCCAAGCTCGCCGATTTTGACTGCGAGGTAGTAGAGAACATCGGGGGTTATGGGATGGTCGCCATCTTCCGCAATAGCGATGGACCCACCGCTTTGCTGCGCGCGGATTTCGATGGTCTGCCGGTAGAGGAGGCCACCGGTGTTTCCTATTCCGCTGCCAATGGAAATATGCACGCCTGCGGACACGACATGCACACCACCGCGCTGCTAGGTGCCTGCGCGCTTCTCGACGCCTCCCGTAGTTCCTGGTCCGGCACCTTCCTCGCCCTTTTCCAACCGGCCGAAGAATCCTCCATGGGGGCTAAATTCATGCTGGCCGATAACCTCATTGAACGCGTCCCGCGCCCCGATATTTGCCTTGGCCAGCACATCATGCCCGGCCGCGCCGGCACGGTTCGCCACACCGCCGGCCCGATCATGGCCGGATGCGACTCCCTGCGTATCCGCGTCTTTGGCAAATCCGCCCACGCCTCCATGCCCCATAACTCCATCGACCCGACCTACATCGCGGCTATGATCGTCACCCGCCTCCAAGCCATTGTGGGCCGCGAGGTCGCCCCGCACGAGTTCTTTGTCATCTCCGTAGGCGAGCTTCACTCCGGCGATAAAAACAACATCATCCCCGACTCCGCCGAGCTGGTACTCAATACTCGCTACTATGATCCCGCGTTGGCAGAAAAGGTCTACCACTCCCTCGAACGCATGGTTAAGGCCGAGTGTGTCGCCTCCGGAAGCGAGCAGGACCCTATTTTTGAGTACTACGCCCACGGCGAGGTCACCGATAATGACGCCGCTGCCCATGCCCCAGTAGGCGAGGTTTTCGACGCCGCTTTTGGCTCCGACTCAGTCATCGCGGCCCCCTCCACCGCCTCCGAGGACTTTTGCTACCTGCCGCAGGCGTGGGGGGTACCTTATGTCTTTTGGCACATCGGCTGCACCCCGGAAGATGAGTTGCAGGATCCTCCGGTCAACCACCAAGCAACCTTCCTGCCTGACTATGCCCCCACCGTTTATGCCTCCACCCGGGCGGCATATGGTGCGGCAATGACCTACTTGGCCACGCCCTAGGTGCCCGAGACGCGTATTCTCATTCCCCCGCCTGCGGCGCAGGGCCAATGCTATTAAGCTGGCAGGCGTTTCGTGACTCCCCACAAACTTAAGGTTGAAAATGAGCCAGCCACGGCATTCTGCTTTCGAATCCACTGTTCCCTCCCATGTCCGCGCGGCCTCTGGCGTGAGCCCGCACAGCGCTTCCAACCGTAAGTTCTGGTCGGGCCTCTCCGGTGCCGTCATGGAGCAGATTGCCGATAATTGGGAGCGCACCCGTGCTGCCTACGCGGAAACGCGCCAACAGCACTACTTCTCTGCGGAATTCCTGCAGGGACGCGCGCTGCTCAATAACCTCACCAACTTGGGTCTTGTTGACGATGCCAAGACCGCGGCCAAGGCAACCGATCACGAGCTGAGCGATGTCCTCGAAGCCGAGCATGATGCCGCGCTCGGCAACGGCGGCCTCGGACGCCTTGCCGCCTGCTTCCTCGATTCCGCTGTCACTCAGGACTACCCCGTAACCGGCTATGGCCTTCTCTACCGCTACGGCCTTTTCCGACAGTCCTTTGAGAATGGCTTCCAGAAAGAACAGCCAGATGCGTGGATGGAAAACGGCTATGACTTTGTCATTCGCCGTGCCTCTGAACAGCGCCGCGTCCACTTCGATGACATGGACGTGCGCGCAATTCCCTATGACATGCCTATCACCGGCTACGGGACCGATAACGTAGGCACCCTGCGCCTATGGAAGTCCGAGCCCATCGATGACTTCGATTACGATGCCTTTAACTCCCAGCGCTTTACCGAGGCCATCGTCGAGCGCGAGCGTGTTATGGACATCTGCCGCGTGCTCTACCCCAATGACACCACGTACGAGGGCAAGGTATTGCGCGTGCGCCAGCAGTACTTCTTTGTCTCCGCATCCCTGCAAACCATGGTGGATAACTACATTGCCCAGCACGGCGAGGACCTCACCGGTTTTGCGCAGTACAACTCCATCCAGCTCAATGACACTCACCCAGTGCTCGCCATCCCAGAGCTCTTGCGCATATTGCTCGATGACCATGGTCTGAGCTGGGATGCGGCGTGGAAAATCGTCACCGAGACCTTCGCCTACACCAACCACACCGTGCTCGCAGAGGCACTGGAGAGCTGGGAAGTGTCCATCTTCCAAAAGCTGTTCTGGCGCATCTGGCAGTTGGTGGAAGAAATCGATCGCCGCTTCCGCGAAGATATGGCCCATCGCGGCCTGGATCAGGGTCGCATTGACTACATGGCGCCGGTGTCCAACGGACAGGTTCACATGGCCTGGATCGCCTGCTACGCCGCTTACTCCATTAACGGTGTCGCCGCCCTGCATACCGAAATCATCAAGGCCGATACGCTGTCCGAATGGCATGAGCTCTGGCCAGAAAAATTCAACAATAAGACCAATGGCGTCACCCCGCGCCGCTGGCTGAAGATGTGCAACCCCCGCCTGGCAGAACTGCTCACCCAGCAGGCTGGTTCCGATGCGTGGGTTACTGACCTCACCCAGCTGGCCAGACTCGCCGATAAGGCCGACGATGCTGACCTACTACGAGAACTGATCGCCATCAAGCAGGCCAATAAGCGCGACTTTGCGCAGTGGGTAAACGACCACCAAGACGCTGAAATCGACCCTGATTCCATCTTTGACGTGCAGATTAAGCGCTTGCACGAGTACAAGCGCCAGCTGATGAACGCCCTCTACGTCCTTGACCTCTACTTCCGCATCAAGGACGAGGGCGAAACCGTGCCGAAGCGTACTTTCATCTTTGGTGCCAAGGCCGCGCCGGGCTACGACCGCGCCAAGGCGATTATTAAGCTCATCAACACCATCGCAGACCTGATTAATAACGACCCGGACACCAAGGACATCATCCGCGTCGTCTTCGTAGAGAATTACAACGTCTCCCCCGCAGAGCACATCATCCCAGCCGCTGATATCTCCGAGCAGATTTCTGTGGCTGGCAAGGAAGCCTCCGGCACGTCCAATATGAAGTTCATGATGAATGGTGCACTGACCTTGGGCACCATGGATGGAGCAAACGTAGAAATCGTCGAGGCGGTTGGCGAGGACAACGCTTATATCTTCGGCGCCCGCAATGAGGAGTTGCCGCAGCTGCGCGCCGAGTACAACCCGGGCGAGCTTTACCAGAGCGTGCCAGGCTTGGCCCGCGTACTGGATGCGCTTGTCGACAGCACCCTGGGCGCAAACAATGCCGGTATCTTCGGCGATCTGCGCGCCTCGCTTCTCGACGGCTTCGGGGAGCACGCCCAAGACCAGTACTACGTCCTAGGTGACTTCGCCGACTACCGCGAGACCCGCGACCGCATGGCCGCAGAGTATAAAGAGGACGAGCTTGCGTGGGCAAAGAAGGCGTGGCTAAATATCTGTTATTCCGGTCGTTTCTCCTCGGACCGAACCATCGCGGACTACGCGAACGAGGTGTGGAAGATCCAGCCGACCCCGATTTCCCAGCGCTAAGAAAAGGTCCTGCCCTTCGCTTCCACGGCGAAGGGCAGGACCTTTAGGTAAGGCGGTGTGCCTGATTCTGTTTAGCGCAGGTCCACGCGCTTGAGCTGCTCATAAATGGGCTTCAAGTCAATGTTAAGCACGCCCATCTGCGTAGCTAGGAAACCGAGTCCACCAACGACAGCGCCCAAGATTCCTAGGCCTGTAGCTAGGCCTGCGGCAAATTCCTTGCTGCTGCCTTCCTTGCCGGCGTCATCGGACGGGTTGGCAGCGTCTTCTGGCTGCTCTGGGTCGTCTGCTTGGCCGGTGCCATCGTTCCACCACTCATCAAAGGTCAAGTTGGCTACCAGGGTGTTGTCGATGTAGTCACCGCGGACCGAATCGGTCCCAAAGATACGGGCCATGATGTCCCCGGAGCCGGCGCCCTTGAAGAAGAACGGCACCAACTGGTTGGTGTGCTGACCGGAGTACCAACCGTGGCGAGCAACCTTGCCCTTCTCACCTTCCATAGCGTTGAAGCGGTTATCCGCCTCAGGGTTATCCTCAGTCGGAGCCTCGTTCGCACCGGAGAGATAGCCGGTTTCGTGGTCTGCGGTAACAACCAGCAGGGTCTCCTCCCAGGAAGAATTCTCCTCGACCCATTTGATGGCGGCATCGACCGATTTGTTGAAGTCCTGGGTTTCTTCGATATCGCGCACCGGGTTATTGCCGTGTCCGGCCCAGTCGATGGCACCACCCTCGATCATGACGGAGAATCCATCTTCATCCTGTCCCAGTGCGTTGAGTGCGCCGGTGGTCATGGTGGGGAGATCCACGACGTCGTTAAGCGGATCAGAGTACGGCTCCTTCGCCTCGCCAGAGCGGGAGTTCTGCAAGGTGGATCCTACCTGTGCGATACCCCAGTACTTCTGATCCGGCTTGACGTCGCCTTCCGCCATCTTCTTGAAGTCATCGTTGGACTCAAAGTAGTTCCAGTCGGTCTCGCCAGCGGAAAGCTTGGCGTAGTCCTCCTCATACATGAAGCTGTAATCCGGAGTATCGACCTTTTGGTGGTCATTGTCGTAGAACGGGTGACCAGCTGCCATGACCACGTCGAGGTCGCTGCCAAGCATCTCGCGGCTGATGTCCGGCAACTTATTGCGGTCCATGTTGTGCGCGGCCCACGCCGCCGGAGTGGCTTCGGAATAGAGAGTGTCTGATGGTTTGTGTGTGGGTTCCCAACCTGCATAAGGAGATAAGCCAGAATGACTACTGTGACAAGACGAGATCCGGCTGATAAGGCCAAGATTGATGCGATTGAAAAGAAGTTGCTTGCTAACCCAGAAATCGCGAAACTGATTGATGACCTAGGCACGTCCACGACGGATGCCAATGACCTGGTTCGCGGCATGTTACAGGCCTCGATTACCAGAGGCCTCAACGCTGAAATGGATGCCCACCTGGGCTACGAGTCTGGCGACAGGAGCGCTAAAGCTGCTGCTGGGACAGACAATCACCGCAACGGGTCGTATCCAAAGACTGTGGATTCTAACTACGGGCCAGTTGCCGTTGATGTCCCGAGAGATCGGGCTGGAACATTCTTGCCAACTATGGTCCCTAAAGGTTCTAGGCGCTTGACTGATGTCGATGACATGATTGTCAGCTTGTACGCCGGTGGGATGACAATTAGGGATATCCAGCATCATATGGCAACGGCGATGCGTGTTGATATTTCTCATGAGACGATTTCCGCAGTCACCGATGCCGTCCTCGATGAGGTCATGGTCTGGCAAAACCGCCAGCTAGACGAGTTCTACCCGGTCATTTTCCTGGACGCGCTGCGCATTAAAATCCGCGATGGCGGCCTAGTGGTCAATAAGTCCGCGTACATGGCAATCGGCGTGGCTCTCGACGGTATCAAGCACTTTTTGGAATCGTGGATTGCCAAAGAAGAAAGCGCTTCATCCTGGGCGCAAGTATGCGCCAATCTTTCTAACCGTGGGGTTAAAGACGTCTTTATCGTTTGCTGTAACGGGTTCAAAGGCTTGCCGGAAGAAGTAAAGGCAACCTGGCCGAACTCTATGGTGCAAACCTGTATCGTGCACCTGATTCGTGCCGCTAACCGATGGGTAGCCTACAGGGATCGCCGGGGCGTATCGGCCGCGTTGAAAAAGATTTACACCGCCACGGACGAGTCCACAGCTCAGGCTGCCTTAGACGAATTTGAAGCCTCTGAATTGGCAGAAAAGTATCCACGCTCAGTCAAAGTCTGGCGAGATGCATGGGCGCGTTTCGTACCGTTTCTCCAGTTCCCACCAGCAGCCAGCAAGGTCATTTACACGAAGAATTCGATTGAATCATTCAACAATGAACTGCGGAAAGCTACCCGCAACAGGGTGCAGTTCACTAACAATGAATCAGCGCTCAAGACGCTATGGTTGATGATCTGCAATATCGAAGACAGACGAGCTGCCAAGAGAGCGAAGCAGGGCAAACGAGTCTCAGCGACAACCGGCAGACTCATGGAAGGGACCCGAGTTTCCGGCTGGAAACAAGCCATTAACCAAATGGCCGTGGCCTACCCCGACAGCTTCGACAAATACCTATAAACCTAGCCCCACACACAAACAACTTGACACCCTCCGAACAAGCAAGCATTGATAGATGCAGGTCTGCACTACATTTTGTCGGTGAAACCCCACCGTGCCTGAGGTGATTGAAACCTGGCGGCGGGAAATCCCTGGTGAAGCCTACGCCCACGGCCAGATCTGGACACAAGCCTCGGCAAGCGATGCGCGCAAACACACAACCCCGAATACGGTGACCCACTTCCAGTACTCCTATGATCGGGCCAGACGCGGCCTGCGCGGAATCAAAGAGCAAGTCGCAAAAGCCAAACGCGCTGTTGACGGCGAAATCGCCATTAAGCGCAACCGCTATTTCGATCTTTCCACCCCGAACAAGAAGGTCAACTACGCTCTTGCTGCCAAACACCGAGCCCTAGCCGGAATTAAAGGCTATGAAACCGACCTGACCGCTCTTCCCGCCCAGGAGGTTATCGGGCATTACCGCAGGCTATTCCACATTGAAAATGTCGTATCGGATGTCGAAATCAGACCTGAAAGCACGCCCAATCTATGCGAGGAAACAAAACTCGATCACAGCACATCTCAATATTGTGATGGCAGCACTAGCCGTGACCCACCTGATGGAGACCCGCAGTGGTCACTTCATCAAACGCCTCGTGAGAACACTCAAGAAATACCGCAGCTTTCAACTCGTCGTTGGCGGCGAAACCATTCACGCCGCCGTACCATTCCCGCCCGACCTCACTGCCACCATCCAAGTAATCACCGGCCGCGAACTTCCGCACAAAATTGGCCTAAGTCAGGTTAGAAGGGAATCAGCACACCGTCTCGTGGGATTCGTGCTCTGGGTGCTCAATCTGGATGGTGGAGTGCTCGATACCGTGTTCGCGCAGGGCCTGCTGGGCGGCATCCAACAGCGGGCCGGTGCCGACGGTGCCGTCGCGCACGATATGCACGGTCGTGAGCACGTTCACGCCGTCCAGGCTCCACAGGTGCAGGTCGTGGATGTCAGCAACGCCCTCGACCTGCCGCAGCGCGGGCTCGATCGCACTGGCGTCGAAGTCCGCCGGGACTTGCTCGAGCAGCACGCTCGCCGAAAGCCGCATGAGCTGCCAGGCGCGCGGCAGCACCATCGCCGCGATCGCTAGGGAGGCGATCACGTCCGCCGCCACAAACCCCGTGGTCAGTACCACGATGCCGGCTACGATTACTGCGACCGAGCCGAGCATATCCACTAACACGTGCAAGAACGCGCCCTCCACGTTGATCGAGGATTTGCGGTGCCGGTGCAGAACCCACGCCGATAGCGCATTCGCCACCAGGCCGATCACCGCGATGATCAGCATCGTTTTTCCCTGCACTTCGGCCGGGCTCTGCAGGCGGCGCACCGCCTCGACGACAATCCACACCGAGATCGCCAGCACCATCACTGCGTTCGCCAGTGCAGCAAGCACCTCCACTCGTCGGTAGCCGTACGTGGCCTGAGCCGATGCTTGTCGGCGCCCAACCAACACCGCTAACACCGCGATGATCAACCCCGCAGCGTCGGAAAGCATGTGCATCGCATCCGCCATCAGCGCCATCGAACCCGCCAACCAGCCGCCGATCAGCTCCGCGAAGAAGACGGTGCCGGTAATGCCTAGCGCAATCAAGAGTGCGCGCAGCGGCGTGCTGGAGTGATCGTGGTCGTGGTGCTCGTGTGCCATGCACTCAGCCTATCCCCGTCGACGCTTATTGACAATTAAATGAAAATGGATGGCGGTAAGCGCAGCCACTGAGGCCAAGTCGGCCTGATTTAGGTCATTGTGCAGTTGTCCTTTGAATGTGTAGAGAAGCTGAAACATGAACAACCAAAAAGTACTGCAGCCGCATGTCAGGAAAGCAACCGCTGAGTGTACTCGAGGTAAATATAAATCTACATTTGTATAAATGTATATAGAAAAGCGCCGCGACCCGTGGAACGTGTTAAAGGGTGGGTCGCGGCGCTCGTGCCAAAAATCTACTTCTTGGTTTCACCCAACAAGTGACACTGAATCATGTTGGTATTGCCGGCAATTCCTGGAGGGGTACCAGCAATGACGACAATCATGTCGCCTTCTTCATACCTGTCCATCTCCAGCAATGCATCATCGATGGCTTCCATCATGTCATCGGTGGACTTAACGTGCGGGCTCAAGAAGGTCTCAGCACCCCACGTCAAAGCCAGCTGGGAGCGAACCGCTGGGTCCGGCGTAAACGCCAACAGCGGAAGCTGGGAGCGCAGGCGAGCCACTCGCTTAGCGGTATCGCCGGAGGTAGTAAAGGCTACGATGGCCTTTGCATTGAGGCGCTCGGCAATGTCGCGGGCGGAATAGGACACCACACCACGCTTGGTGCGCGGAACGTGAGTCAGCGGTGGCACCTTGCCACCATCTTCAGCATTAGCCACGATCTTGGACATGGTGCGCACGACGTTCTGCGGGTCAATACCCACGGAAGTCTCACCAGAGAGCATAACGGCGTCAGCGCCATCGAGAACGGCGTTAGCCACGTCGGAAGCCTCTGCACGGGTCGGGCGCAGGTTAGAAATCATGGAATCCAGCATCTGGGTAGCCACGATGACCGGCTTAGCGTTCTCGCGAGCAATCTGGATAGCGCGCTTCTGGAACAGCGGCACGCGCTCCAGCGGCACCTCAACACCTAGGTCGCCACGGGCAATCATGATGGCATCGAATGCCAGCACGATGGACTCGAGCGCGTCTACTGCCTCAGGCTTTTCCAGCTTCGCAATGACCGGAACGCGGCGACCCTCTTCGTCCATAATCTCATGGACCTTATCCACATCTGCTGGGGAGCGGACAAAGGACAGTGCCACGAGGTCAACGCCGAGCTTCAAAGCGAAGCGCAGGTCGGCGATATCCTTTTCCGACAAAGCCGGCACGGAGATATCCATGCCAGGAAGGGAAACGCCCTTGTTATTGGAAACTGGGCCGCCCTCGGTAACCTCACACACGACGTCATTGCCGTCGACTTCCTTACAGACAACGGCGACCTTTCCGTCGTCGATAAGCAGGCGGTCACCCGGCTTGGCGTCCTTGGCCAAGCCCTTATAAGTGGTAGATACTCGGTCGTGGGTGCCTTCGATATCGTCCACGGTAATGCGGACGATTTCACCGTTATCCCACTGCTCCTCGCCGTTAATAAAGCGGCCAAGGCGAATCTTGGGGCCCTGCAGGTCCGCCAAAATACCGACGGCGCGGCCGGTCTTATCAGTAGCCTGGCGCACCCAGTTGTAATTCGCCTCGTGGTCCGCGTGCTCGCCGTGAGACATATTCAAGCGGGCAACGTCCATGCCGTCTTGAACGAGGCGCAAAATGCCATCCTCGCTAGCAACGGCAGGGCCGAGAGTACAGACAATCTTTGTTCTTCTATCCAGCATTATTGGCCTATTCCGTCGGGGAAACTGAACACTCCCCAACCTACTCCTTCGTATGGATTGCGGCCACAATTTTGGACCCCTATTTTCCGAACGGACACTCAAAAATGCCCCAAACCCCACACAATCAAACCTATTCGGAAATACTGGGGTAGAACCTACGTTGCTGCAGAGTCCGGATGCTGCCCCTCAGGTACCGCGCTACCATCGCCACCCCCGTTACTATCGCGGCGCTCGGCCCAATACTTAGGATCTACCTCTGCGGGAGATTCTGGGCCTTGGCGGCGCCTATCAAGCAAGAAAAAGACGACCGCAGAGATGATGAAAATCACCAGGGAGACGATGATATTCACGCGCAGCCCGAAGATATGGGTAGCTTCATCGGAACGCATTCCTTCGATAAAGAACCGGCCCAACGTATAGCCCATGACGTAGAGGGCAAAGACTCGTCCGTGCCCCAACTTCCATGCCTTGTGCGCCCACAAGAGGAATAGACATACAAGGACGTTCCACACCAGCTCGTAGAGAAAGGTCGGATGCACCGAAGTCATAACCTCACCCGTGGAGTGCCCGGAAACCGGCGCATAACCGCCGTTGTCATTGACTCGGTAGTAAATATCTAAAGCCCATGGAACGTCGGTCGGGCGCCCGTAGAGTTCTTGGTTAAACCAGTTGCCTAGCCGCCCAATCGCCTGCGCGAGGACCAGGCCCGGGGCCACGGCATCAGCGAAGGGGCCGAGTGGCACCTTCTTCACTTTGAAAAGTATCCACAAGGCCAGCGCGCCGAGAGCAACAGCGCCCCAGATGCCAAGGCCGCCATTGGTAATCTTTAGCGCATCCGCGGGGCTGCAACTATCGCAGAAGTACTTCTGATTATCGGTAATCACGTGGTAGAGCCGCCCGCCAATGATGCCGGCTGGGATAACCACGATGGCAGCATCCCATACTGTGTCTGGGTTGCCGCCGCGAGCGGTATAACGGCGCAAGGTCATGCGCAGGCCGACGATAATGCCCACGATGATGCACAGCGCGTAGGCACGGATGGGAAGTGGCCCCACCTGCCACACGCCCTGCGGCGGAGACGGAATATTTGCAAGAATTTCTGTGTGCACGTAGCCAGTGTGCCTTATCCCCCACCCCGCCAGCTAGTCGGGGTATTACTCTAATTTGCGCGCGGGGCACGCTGGGTGCTGGCCGGCGGCAACCAGCGACCGAGCCAACGCTGTAGGGTCTTGGGCCGCCATGACTGATTCGCCGACGAGCACCGCATCGGCGCCCCGGGAAGCATAGTGAAAAAGGTTGCGCGCGTTGTTTACCCCACCTACTGCAATGCGCAGGATGGATTCGGGCAGGCCCGGGGCAATATCGTTGAACGCCTCACGGTTAATCGCGTCCGAGGCTAAAGACCACGCATTGATGGAGATAACGCTACTTCCAGCCTTAATTGCGCGGTCGACCTCGGCGCAGTTGCGTACCTCGACGATGGCGGTCATACCGAGAGATTCCACGCGGTCTAATAGTGCCTCCAAGCGAGCCTGCTCCAGCAGCTCTACTTGCAGTGGAATAGCATCGGCCCCATAACAGCGGGCCTCATGAATTTGGTAGGGATCTACGATGAGATCTCGTGACATCATGGGCACATCAATCGCTGCGCGGGCAGCCGCCATGTCCTCCAAAGAACCGTGGAAGCGGCGGAAATCAGTCTGGCACGCCATAAGGTGTACGCCGCAGTCTTCAAAGGTGCGGGCCCATTGCGCCATGTGCTCCGCAGAACCAACATGTGCAATCTCGCCGCCGTAGGGAACGGCACGCTTGAGTTCCGTGATAACGGAGCAGCCGGGGCGCAAGAGAGCTGCGCGCACATCCCGGGGAGATTCCATGTCACGCGAGCGTGCCTTTACTTCCTGAAACGACACACGGGACTCCCGCGCAGCGACGTCCTCTAAGACTCCTGCTACTAGGTGGTCAACGGCAATGGGCGTAGGCATCAGCACCTCCCTCCACGGGCGATTGAAATCACACTTAGGTTAACCCGCTCCCGTGCAGTTGCGGAAATTGCACAGACTACGGGGCTATTTTTTATCCATATCAGTGGGATCGATATCACTATCAAGCGCGTCCCACATCACGCGGCCAGAATCAGAGGAGGTTTCCAAATCCTCCTCCAATTTCGCTTGCCGCGCTGCCGGCGTCTCGTATTTGCTAGATGCCTTCACTTTATCCTCGCCTGGGTTGCGAGCTAGCATAACCGCACCAAAAAGAGCCATTGCCGCTCCTACCAGGGCCAGAATCGGCCCCCAGGCATGCACCTCGGTGGAAACCACTGTGGCCCATTGAGAAATTTGCGCGGAATCTACTGCATTCTTATTAGCCGAGGCACCTTGCAGGATCTTCTGCGCGCGCTCAACATCCGCGCCCGCCGTCAGCAAGCTAACCGGGGTCCATGCACTGGCCGCTGCTGCGAGGGCACAAATAATGCCCACTACGCGCCTACCGATGCGGCGCAGAGCCAACCCTGCGACGGCGCCGGCAACCAATACTAGAGTCAAGGCCATAATCTCTAGCGACCATGCCGAACCTATGATGTCATTGGCGGCGGAGCCGGTCTTATCATCTTCGCTGGCAGCAACCACCCACGTGGCACGGGAAGACAGCCACAATACGATGGCTCCTACAGCGATAAGTAGCGGTCCAAGGCGTTTAGCCTTCACGATTGTCCTCCTAGGAGATCTGTGGCGTCAAAGCACGTGCGGTCACCGGTATGGCAGGCGCCGCCACGCTGCCGCACGGTCAGCAGGATAGTATCTCCATCACAGTCAAGGCGAACGCCCAGCACCTCTTGGGTGTGGCCAGAAGTCTCACCCTTGACCCAGTACTCATTGCGCGAGCGCGAAAAATACGTGGCCTTGCGCGTGGCAAGGGTATGCGCCAAAGCATGGTCATCCATCCATGCCATCATCAGCACCTCACCGGACTCAGCCTGGGCAATGGCCGGCACCAAGCCTTGGTCATTGCGCTTGAGCTGCTTGGCGATGCCCCCATCTAGTTCATAGTCGGCCGGGTTACTCATCGGCGCACCTCGTAACCTGCGGCATCTAGGGTGTCCTTTACGTCGCAAATTTCTACCTCACCAAAATGGAAAATGCTTGCGGCCAAAACGGCATCGGCACCGGCCGCAACGGCCGGTGGGAAATCCGCGGCGCTGCCCGCACCGCCAGAAGCGATGATGGGAATAGTCACTGCCTCGCGCACGGCATACAGCAGGTCCACATCAAATCCTTGCTTGGTGCCATCGCCATCCATCGAGTTGAGGAGAATCTCCCCTACTCCGAGTTCCTCGCCACGGCGAGCCCACTCAATGGCGTCTATTCCGGCCGACTTCGTGCCACCATGCGTGGTGACCTCGTAACCAGAGGGCGCAAACTCCTCCCGGCACCGGCGGGCATCAACGGACAGCACGATGCATTGGGTCCCGAAAACCTCGGCCATTTCGCGCAGCACTTCCGGATTCTTAATCGCTGCAGTATTTACGGAAACCTTATCTGCACCGGCGCGCAGTAGCTCCCGGACGTCGTCGACGCTGCGTACCCCGCCGCCGACTGTTAGTGGGATAAATACCTGGTCCGCAGTGCGGCGTACAACCTCTAGCATGGTTGAACGCCCTTGCTTTGAGGCAGATACATCCAAAAATGTAAGTTCGTCAGCGCCTAAGGAGTCATAACGCGCGGCCAACTCCACCGGGTCACCGGCATCGCGCAGGTTTTCAAAGTTAACGCCCTTGACCACCCGGCCTTGGTCCACGTCTAGGCAGGGGATAACACGTACGGCTACAGCCATATCGGCCGCCTCCTTTGTGAGAATGAAGTCTTAGCGGTGAAAGGAACCGCTATGACGGGACAGGATGTCCACGATAGTGGCATGGACCTGCGGGGTACCTGCGACCAAGCCACGCGACTGCGCAGTCCACGGATTTCCTTCCGGATCAGTCACTACTCCGCCGGCGGTTTGAATTTGCAGTGCACCAGCGGCGTTATCCCACGGGTGTGGGGAGAAGTTAATCGCGCCATCAAATACGCCCTGCGCAACAAAGGCATTATCCAGCCCCACTGAACCGGTCATCCGCGGGCGCAGGCCGGTTTCGCGCAGCTCGTGGAAGATCTCAGTGGGCAGATGAGAAGAGCAGCCCACGTGTCCGCGCGCTTCATCGAAGCCCATCGCGTCCTCCCCACCGCCGAAGCCAGTAGCAGGCCCGCCTACTGAGCGCAGAGGAGAGCCATCGCAAGTGACCAAACGTCGCCCCAATAATGGGAAATCAGACACCGCTACAACAGGTGCGCCCTTATGGATGAGCGCCACCAAGATGCCGGCTAAAGGGTTTCCAGCGGAGTAATTTGCGGTGCCATCAATCGGATCTACTACCCAGACGGTATCTAGCACGCTGCCGCCGGATTCTTCTCCGTACACTGGGATGCCGGTCATTTGAGTCAAAATATCCCGCAGCTGTTGCTCGATGACGAGATCTACCTCGGTGGCAAAATCTCCCTGCCCTTTAAAGCGGGCGGGCTGCGCACCGAGGCCGGAACGAAAAATGGGTTCTACTTGGTCTACGGCCGCCTCCGCGAAGGCCACCAACTCGCGGGGTTCCATCATGGCTTAGTTGTCCTCAGGGTCGAACGGGTCAATGGTTTCTTCCGCCGGCAGCGGCTCTACCTCGGCCACTGCTGTGAGAGCTTCTTCGAGGCTGAATTTCCCCTCGTAGAGGGCTTTTCCAATAATGGCGGAATCAATGCCCTCATTTTCATAGAGAGCAAGCTCGCGCAGGTCTTCCACGCTAGAGATACCACCGGAGGCGGTGATTTTAGCTTCCGTAGCCATGGCGACCTCGCGCAGCAGCTCGATATTCGGTCCGCTTAGCGTGCCGTCTTTAGATACGTCTGTCACCACAAAGCGCTGGCATCCGGCAGCATCGAGGCGCTCGAGCACCTCCCACAGGTCGCCGCCATCGGAAACCCAACCATTGCCCGCAGTGCGCCACTCGCCGCCTTCCTCGCGCACGGCGAGATCCACGGCAACCTTATCGCCATAGCGCGCAAGGATATCTTCTATCCATTCCGGCTGTTCAAGAGCAGCGGTGCCAATATTAATGCGCTGCGCGCCGGTAGCCAGTGCTTGCTCTACTGCGGCATCGTCTCGGATGCCGCCACTAAGTTCCACGTTTATGCCCAGCTCTGCGGTGATATTCGCCATCTGCTCGTGGTTGGAACCGCGGCCGAATGCCGCATCCAAGTCCACAAAATGCAGCCATTGCGCGCCGTGGGACTGCCACTTCAATGCGGCATCGCGCGGCGCACCGTAGGAGGTTTCGGTGCCTGCTTCGCCTTTGTCCAAGCGCACCGCTTGACCTTGAGAGACATCAACTGCGGGCAAGAGCGTAAAAGTCATAGTCATCATCCTACCTAGAGCGTGCGCATCCAGTTTTCCAAAAGCTGTGCGCCAGCGTCCCCGGATTTTTCCGGGTGGAATTGGGTCGCCCACAAAGCGCCATTTTCCACCGCCGCGACAAACCTATCACCCGCGTGCTCGGCCCAGCTGACCAAGGGTGGACGGGTGATTTCCATTTCCAACTCCCAGCGGCGGACGCCATAGGAATGCACAAAATAGAACCGCTCGTCTTCGGACAAGCCTGCAAACATATCGCTGCCGACGGGAACCGCAACGGTATTCCACCCCATATGCGGCAGGACTGTAGAGTGAAGTTTTTCAACGGTGCCGGGCCACTCGCCGCAGCCGGTGGAATTGATGTTGTGCTCCACCCCGACGTCGAAAAGCACCTGCATACCTACGCAAATACCCAGCACTGGCCGCTCCCCTGCCAGGCGCTGGCCGATGACCCTTGGCCCCTGAACCTCGTTTAGCCCGCGCATACATGCGTCAAAAGCGCCAACGCCGGGGACAAGCAGACCGTCTGCGTCCACCGCTGCTTTGGGATCCGCAGTCACGGCAACTTCCGCGCCTACTCGCTCCAGCGCGCGCTGTGCCGAGCGCACATTGCCCGCGCCGTAATCCAATAATGCGACCGTCTTTGCCATGGGCTATACCTTACGCATGCGACGCAGACGCGTTCGGATATCGTTGGTTTCACTCACGCGGGTGCGCCCAAGGATAAAATCTGCCAGCGTCATTAGTACGCCAACGCCGAGGATAGCCACACCGGCGCCAAACGCCCCCGCGTAGCCGTAGCCGGCAACCAACGCACCCAAAAGGGTCGAGCCCAAGCCGGTGCCGCCATCATAGAAGATATTCCAAATGGCCGAAGCCTCCGAGACACGCTCGCGCGGTAGACGGTCAAACATCGACAACAGGGCTTCATTTTGGGCAATGCCAAAGGCCCCGCCGAATAGGAAGGCACCCAGCACAAGCCACCACACGGAGCCGTCGAGGTAGAGCGGGACGGCGATGGCGAGCACACCCACAATGGCCATGATCTGGCTGGGGATATACAACCGGCCGGGAGTGCCCACGCGGTCTGCCACCATGCCGGCGAAGTAGCGGAAAATCATGGCCGCGCCACCCACGATGGACAGCATGATGCCGGCAAGGCTGGCGCCACGCTCTGCATCTAGTTCCTGCACCGCCGGCGGCAGGAAGGACGACACGGCGCCGTAGCTCATGGAGAAAGTCGTTAACGCTAGTGCAGGCACTGCCACCAGCTTCCACGTGGGAACGCGGATTAGGTTGGGCTCGTCTTCGGTATCAGAAGCCAGCGTGACCTTTATCTTGGGAATGCGCAAGCACAAACCAAAGCCCACGAAGCCAATGATGCCGGCAGTGATATACGTCGAGGCATAACCCAGCTTTTCCGCCATGACCAAGCCCAAGGGCAAAAAGACCATTTGGCCTAGTCCCGTAAACACACCGATCATGCCGGTGGCCTTGCCCAAAAGGCGAACAGGTGCCAACTCGGCAATAAGCGCAGACTCGGAAACGGTCAGCGCGCCAAAGCCCACCCCGCGCAAAGCGGAAAAGAGTAGGACAACCCAAGCATCTGTTCCCAAAAGATGTCCGAAGGCAGGGACGCCCAAGGTAAAGGCGGAAAGTGCCATCACGCGGCGATAGCCCCAACGGCGCAAAAGCCACGGGGAAATGATCTGCGTAAGCACGGTAAAGGCCATGAAGATGCCGGTGGATGAGCCCGCCAAAGTAGCTGAGCCGCCGGAATCAATGACAGCGAGCGGCACCACCGGAAGGAGGATGGACCAAGCGCCGAAAGCAGCGGCAATGGCCATCATAGTGGCGGTATAGCCCGGGATCTTCCAAATATTAGTCTCTTGGGTTTTGCTCACTTACCAAACGCTCCTACCATCCACGAAATTGCTGCTACCACGGTAATTGCGGCCAAAAGGGAGGCTACTACTGTCATTGCCTTCGACCCCTGTTGGTAGGCAGTCCATGCACCGCCTACTAACATGCCTGCCACGAGGAAAAGAACCAAGATCATAACATGCATGCTTTTTAGAGTGCTCCCTTCGTCGAAGGAATTCCAGTCCGACGGGGGTCGGGTTCCACGGCAGCGCGCAGCGCACGCGCCACGGCTTTAAACTCCGCCTCCGTAAGGTGGTGCGGATCGCGCCCATAGCGCACGTTGAGGTGCAGCGTTATCGCAGCGTGGGCAGCAAGCGTTTCAAAAAAGTGGCGGTTAATCACCGTGGCGTAGTGGCCACCAATTATGTGCCACTGCAGGTGCTCTGGCTCGCCGTTCATCACGAAATAAGCGCGGCCAGAAAAATCCACCACCGCTTCAACCAACGTTTCATCCATGGGCAGTAGCTGGGAGCCGAAACGACGAATGCCGGCCTTATCCCCCACTGCTTCCCGCAGTGCGGTACCGAGCACGATGGCGGTATCTTCCACGGTGTGGTGGGCATCGATCTCGGTATCACCCGCTGCCTGCACGGTGAGATCAAAGCTGCCGTGGGTGGCAAACGAGGTCAGCATATGATCGAAAAAGGGCAGGCCGGTGGAAATATCGCTGCGTCCCGTGCCGTCTAGGTCGATGACCACGGAAATCTGCGATTCAGAGGTAGACCGCTGGGCGCGTCCTACACGGTTGCTCATGGTTCGCTCCTTTCTCCTCCGGCCGGATTATCCGCTACTACTGTATCCGCAAGGTCCTCAGCTACTGCCAAAAAGGCCGAGTTTTCTTCCGGCAGGCCCACGGTCATGCGCAGGTGCCCGGCAATCCCGACATCCCGGATGAGTACTTCTTTATCCAAGAACTGCTGCCATACGCGCTGCTGGTCAGCAAAGCGGCCGAAGAAGAGGAAATTGGATTCACTAGGCAGGACCGTATAGCCCAGTTCCCGCAAGCGAGCTGCCACGCGCTCGCGCTCGCTGGCGATCTTTTCCACGGTGGCGAGCGTATCCGCGCTATGGCGCAACGCCACTGTCGCCGCAGCTTGGGAGAGCACAGACAGGTGATACGGAAGTCGCACTAACATGACGGCTTCTACAAAGGCCGGATCTGCCACAAAATAGCCAAGGCGGCCACCGGCGAAGTCGAAGGCCTTGGACATGGTGCGCGAGACCACCAACTTTGTGGGGTATTTATCCAGCAGCGTCACTGCGGAGGGCGAAGAGGAGAATTCGCCGTAGGCTTCATCGACGATGAGGATTCCCGGCGCGGCGTCGGCAAGCGCGGCAATATCGTCCAGACTAGTCACCCCGCCGGTGGGGTTATTCGGCGTTGTCACAAAGATGATATCCGGCTGGTGCCGCGCCACGGCCGCCAGAGCCCGGTCCATGTCTATGCGGAAATCCTCGTCCCGCGGGCACTCCACAAACTGCGTGTAGGTTCCGTCCGCAAGGATGGGGTGCATGGAATAAGACGGCGTAAAGCCGAGCACGCTGCGGCCTGGACCACCAAAGGCCTGTAGAAGCTGCTGCAAAATCTCATTCGATCCGTTCGCCGCCCATACCTGCTCATAACTAACCCCCACCCCGGTCTGTTCGGAAACGTAATGGGCCAAGGCTTTACGCAGCTCTACGGCATCGCGTTCCGGATAGCGATTGAGCGTGGAGGCAAGGCGCTGAGTCTCCGCCACCAAATCAGCAACGAGCGCTGGAGAGGGCGGATAGGGATTTTCATTGGTATTGAGTTGGTAGGCCACAGTGAGTTGCGGCGCACCATAGGCGGACTTGCCGCGCAATTCCTCGCGCAGGGGAAGATCTGTCAATTGCGTCATTTAGTTCTCCTCGAATCGGGCGCGGATTGCTTCGCCGTGGGCAGGCAGCCCCTCGGCCTTAGCAAAGGCGATGACCTGCGGGGCAATTTCTTCCAGCGCAGCTCGGTCATAATTAATGAGGTTGACCGGCCGCATAAAGGTGTGGGTAGACAGGCCAGCCGAAAAGCGCGCCGTGCCGGAGGTGGGCAGCACGTGATTGGAACCGGCAGCGTAGTCCCCGAGTGGCACAGGGGCGAAGTCCCCCACAAAGATGGCACCAGCGTGCTTAATCCGCTCAGCTACCGTGCCGGGTTCTGCGGTGTGGATCTCCAGGTGCTCGGCGGCATAGGCATTAGCCACCGCAATCGCTGCGTCCAGGGAATCGACCACCACAATGCCGGATTGCTCGCCGCCTAAGGCCGCGGCCGCCCGCTCCGCATGAGCGGTAGCGCCGTAGCGCGCCTCCACCTCCGCGTTCACCCGCTGAGCGAGGCTTTCTGATTCCGTAATAAGCACACTCGCTGCCATCGGATCATGCTCGGCCTGGGAGATAAGGTCATAAGCCACATACACGGGGTTTGCGGTGTCATCGGCGATGATGGCAATTTCGGTCGGACCTGCTTCTGCATCTGTCCCCACTACCCCGCGCACCAAGCGCTTGGCTGCGGTAACGAAAATATTTCCCGGCCCCGTAATCATGTCTACTGGTGCAAGCTCGGCATCATCATCGCCGTAGGCCATCAGCGCAATGGCCTGGCCACCGCCTATAGCCCACACCTCATCCACGCCAAGCATCTGGCACACAGCTAGCACCGTGGGGTGCGGTAGACCGCCGAACTCCTTTTGCGGGGGCGAGGCCACCACTAAGCTTTCTGCGCCGGCCGCCTGCGCCGGCACCGCGTTCATGATCACAGACGAGGGATAGACGGCCTTGCCTCCCGGCACGTACAAACCGACGCGCTCGATGGGGCGAAAGACCTCTGTCACCGTGGCGCCCCGAGCCAGTTCGGTGGTATGTGCGGTCGGCTTTTGTTCGAGGTGGACCTTGCGGACGCGCTCAATCGAGGCCTCAATTGCTCGGCGCACCTGCGGGTCTAAGCCAGCGACGGCCTTGTCCAATTCCGCTTGCGGTACCCGCAGGTGGCGCGGGCGCACGCCATCAAAAAGTTCGCTGTAGTCCAGTGCCGCCGCGGCGCCTTCTTGACGGACGCGATGAACCATTGGCGCCACTTTGTCCACTACAGCGGCGACGTCGGTGCCGCCGCGTGGCAGGACTCGCCGCAGCTGGGCAGGGCGCAGCTCTGTGCCGCGCAAATCGATGGTTCGAAGCATTTCCGGCTCCCATTATTCTTATCGGATTTCTATTATTAAACCAATATCCTAATGTCCAAATGCCAGCGAGGGGGCGGGTTTGGACGATAGACTCGGACTCAACACAGCTTTAAGGTGGTGGCAGTGATGAGCGAGAGTGATCCTTCCCTTCTGCTTGCGCATGTCCGCGCCATCGCCCGCGAACATGGCTTGTCCTGCTGGGCGCTACCCTCAGGCGAACTTTTAGTACCCCACTCAGCCGGCGGATCTACCTTCATCTTTATAGACCAGCTAGAAGAACCGGTACTCCACCTACACACCAGCCCCCGCGGCGGCGTAAATCTCAGCGAAATATCCGAACTAGCGCGTGTGGCCAACGAGTGGAACCACGATTGCCTCTCACCGGCGGTAGTGGTTGATTTTGACCAGCCTGAGTGCGTGAGCGTATCCGGTCATAGTTATCTACCTGCGGATATCTCCCCGAGCCGGGAACAGCTCGCGACGTTTGTCTTACCGGCGCTGCGCAATGCCGAGGTCCTCATGGACTTGCTTGCCCAATCCCGTCCAGGCCTCGTGCGCGAAGCCTCACCGGAGCTAGACCCGCTTGCCGACGCCCCCTTAGAGCCCTTCACCCTCGATAGCCTGGCCGAAATCCTGCCGCTTATCGGAATCCAACGCTTCCAAAGCGACGGCGCCACGGCTATCTACGCGTGGGTCAATGATGTTCTCTTTTCCTTCGCTTTAGACAACGGCCCCAGCCTTATCATCAAGGGACATTGGGACCCTAGCTTGGAGGAAGCGGAATTTACCCGCCTGTTCCTTATTTGCAATGACTGGAATCGCGCCCATCACGGCGCCGTTGCATATTGCCACCACACCGCCGAAGGCCTGCAGGTGCGGATGGATGCCACCACCATTGCCGCCGCCGGCCTAACGCGGCCCCAACTCTTTAGCGCTATCGGCCGCGGCCTTAAACACATCCTGCACGGAATCGATGACATCGCGCAGGAAGTTACCGGCGCCTCCCCCGTGGAATGGCCCTAGGCGCGCGGCTTACCAATCATCATCGGAACTCACAAAAGCCGTGGACCAGTAGGAAAACATCGCCATGAATGGCGCCACCGCCCAAGAGATGGCCGGGGAGAATTTCGGTGCAAATTCTACGAACTCTCCTGGGTTTTCGGGCGGATGCGTGGCGGTGACCCCGCCAAATACGTAAAACGAGGCCGCGCCTGCCAAGGCGCACACGCCGACCCACAAGAGCATCGACAAGCCCCGCCCTTGCCGTCGCAGATATGCACCCAAGCCCAAAAGCAGTCCGAGTAGGCCAGTTATGAGGGCAAAGGTAATGAAGGCGATGAACTGGGCGCTGCCCATCGCTTCGATGGCATAACCGCCATCGTCTACCTCATGGCCGGCAAGTGTCGGACGGAAAAGCCCCCACAGCGCACCTGCCACGCCAAAGACCAAGAGCGCACACGCGAGTAACCCCGCACCAAAACCTAGGGTGCGGGGTAAGCGGCGCTGGGAAAGAGACAATTTAGTTGCAGAAGGTCCAGTTGCCATTCTCGCGACGGAAGCGAACCGTAGAGGTCTCATTGCCCTCAGAGTTGGACACGCTCACGGTTGCAGAAGCATCGTCACCGTTGACCACAATGTCGTTAACAGACTGCAGCTTGGTCGACTGCGGGATGGACTCCAGCTGGCTAGCGAACTTCTCTACCTCACCGTTGCCTCCGCCCTGCTGGCGCATGGTGTTGGCGTACTCAGCGAAGGACTGGTTCGGCAGGCTATCGACGTACTGCTGGTACTGGCCAAACTCCTTGGCCTGGCCTTCACGCACGGCTTGGCAGGCGTGCTGCGGCATGTAGTTGAAGTATTCCTTCACGTTATCGATTTCGTGCTGACCGCGGACCAGCTGCTCGATGGCCTGCTTGTCAGCATCATTTGCGTCCTGGCCACCTTCAATCGGCTTGATGTCCTTCGCCCCAGCGAAAGGATCCTCGCCATTATTTAGCGGGTTGGCCATCTGATCTGGGCCCTCGCCAGGGGCGCCCTCGCCGTCTTGGCCCTCTGCACCAGCAGCGCCGTCCTTGTTTTCGCCGTCCTTGTCTTTATCCTTATCCTTGTTTTTGTCCTTGTCCTTATCGGCGTCTTTGTCCTGGGACTTGTCTGCAGACTTATCCTCAGAAGACTTGGAGGCAGTGGTGGCGGCAGCCTTCTTAGAATCGTCGTTGTTGTCATCCGAACCACATGCAGCCAGCGCCAAGGGGGCAACCAGCGCTACTGCGATAAGGGACTTCTTAGCAGGGGTCAAAAAGGACAAGGGAAAACTCCTGAATCAATCTTGCGAATGTGAAGCGCCTTAAGGCAGCTTCTTTTTGTCTTCGCAATACTAACAACACCACGATGGAAATGACATTGATACTCCATTAAAGGAACCTGTGAGCTACCGCCCCGCTAGTCCTAGTCCGTACAATCACCAAGGTGCATATCAATCGCGAGAGTATTATCGACGCCGCTATTTCCTTGCTTGATACCTATGGGCTGGGCGACGTCACCATGCGCCGCGTTGCATCCTCCCTCGGCGTTGCCCCCGGTGCGCTTTACTGGCACATTGCCAATAAACAGGCGCTCATTGCGGCTTTGGCTGAGTACATTATCTCCCCCGTTTCTGGGGAGTCGCTCGAGGAGCTCAGCCTCAGCCTGCGCGATGCGCTACTTGCCCACCGCGACGGCGCTGAGGTAGTCATTGCCGGTCTCTCCCTGCCTCAGGCCCCCGCCTGGGACTACCTCTTATCCGTCTTTTGCTCTGCCGCAGCGCGTGGTGCCTATGAAGCCGACAGTACCCACCGCGCCGCCGCCCTATCGGCCATTCACCTCGTACTCGGTGCCACCTTGATGGAACAGTCCCAACGCCAGCTTGCAGAAACCACCGGCGAGGCTCCTGGCTCTAATTATCGCGACGACCTCCATCGCGGCATTCGCATTATTCACGCTGGGCTTACGCACGGCACTGGAGACTAAAAAGTGGTTATGCTCGTGAGCATGAACACTCCCGCCATGGACGCAGTCCCCACGCCCACCGAGCGCTACGGCCGCCAAATCTGGCCTGGCAAACCTACCCCACTGGGATCCACCTTTGACGGATCCGGCACCAATTTTGCCCTATTTTCTGAGGTTGCAGACAAGGTCGAGCTCTGCCTCATCGACAAAGAAGGCAGTGAAGAGCGCATAGAAATGTCAGAGGTCACCGCCCATGTGTGGCATGTCTACCTCCCCAATGTCACCCCTGGCCAGCGCTATGGCTACCGCGTTTATGGCCCCTATGAACCTGAAAACGGCCTGCGCTGCGATCCTTCCAAGCTCCTCGTAGATCCATATGCCCGCGCCTTCGACGGCGAATTCGACGGCGATGCCTCCCTATATTCCTATGACATCCACGCCGAAGAACCTGGCACCGGCCGCAACGAAGAAGATTCGCTGGGCCACACCATGCTCTCCGTGGTCATCAACCCTTTCTTTGACTGGCGCAGCGACCATCGCCCGCACATTCCAGACAACGAGAAGGTCATTTACGAAACCCACGTCAAGGGCATGACTATGACCCACCCAGACGTGCCGGAAGAACTGCGCGGTACCTACGCCGGCATGGCGCACCCCGCCATCATTGACTACTTCAAGGAGCTCGGCGTCACCACCGTCGAGCTCATGCCCGTCCACCAATTCTTGCAAGACGATCGGCTGCGCAACTTGGGCCTGCGCAACTACTGGGGCTATAACACCTTCGGCTTTTTCGCCCCGCACCATGACTACGCCTATGCCAAAAAGCCAGGCGAGGTGGTCTCCGAATTCAAGACCATGGTCCGTGCCTTCCACGAGGCAGGCATCGAGGTAATCCTCGACGTGGTTTATAACCACACCGCCGAAGGCAACCACATGGGGCCCACCATTGCCTTCCGCGGCATTGACAATGGCGCTTACTATCGCCTCGTCGAAGGCGATGAAGCCCACTACATGGACTACACCGGCACCGGCAATTCCCTCAATGTCCGCAACCCGCACTCGCTGCAACTGATTATGGATTCCCTGCGCTACTGGGTCACCGAGATGCGAGTCGACGGCTTCCGCTTCGACCTGGCGGCGACTTTGGCGCGGGAGCTTGACGACGTCGATAAGCTCGCTACCTTCTTCGACCTTGTCCAACAAGACCCCATTGTCAGCCAGGTCAAGCTCATCGCCGAGCCCTGGGACATTGGCCACGATGGCTACCAGGTAGGCAACTTCCCACCTATTTGGAGCGAATGGAACGGCAAGTACCGCGATACCGTCCGCGATTTCTGGCGCGGTGAGCCCGCTACCCTGGGTGAATTCGCCTCCCGACTGACCGGCTCTTCGGATCTTTATGCCGATAATGACCGCCGCCCCACCGCTTCTATCAACTTCATCACCGCCCACGATGGCTTTACTCTGCGCGACCTCGTGTCCTATAACGACAAGCACAACGAGGCCAATGGCGAGGACAACCGCGACGGCGAGTCCTTCAACCGCTCCTGGAACTGCGGTGAAGAAGGCCCCACCGATAACGAAGAAATTCGCAAGCTGCGCCGCCGCCAGGTGCGCAACTTCCTGACCACTCTCCTACTCTCCCAAGGCACTCCGATGCTCTCGCACGGCGATGAGTTCGGCCGCACCCAAGACGGAAATAATAACGTCTACTGCCAGGACAACGAGCTGGCATGGATGGACTGGTCCATGCTGAAAGAAGAAAAGTCCGCCGCCATGCTGGGATTTACCAAGCGCGTGCTGGCCATTCGCAACCACCACCCCGTATTCCGCCGCAAACGCTTCTTGGCCGGTGGCCCGCTAGGCGCGGATGTAAAAGAACGCGATATCGCCTGGCTGGTCCCCTCTGGTCGCCTGATGACCCAAGACGACTGGGACCACGATTTCGGCCGCGCTCTTATGGTCTACCTCAATGGCAATGCCATCACGGAGACCACCTCCCGCGGCGAACGTATCACCGATGATTCCTTCATCATGATATTCAACTCCCACGACGGCGAAATCGAGTTCACCCTGCCTACCAAGGATCTCGGCGCCACCTGGCGGCTGATGGTCGATACCGCCGATTCCGGCGGCTACCCCGCGGAGGAAACCCTCATTGAGGCAGAGGGTACGATCACGGTGCAACCGCGTTCAACGCTGATCTTGCGTCAGGTTGAGCCGCCCGTTTTTGACTCCTAGAGAAAGGCCCCTCGTGTCATTTCCCGCGCACGGCGTACTCATCGATGTCACAGCGGATAAACTCGTGCTCCACCGCACGCTGCTGGCCACCAGCCTTGGCGCCCCCGCCACGCAGGATATCCCGCTCGATTCCATCGACACTGTGCGCGTGAATGAACCGACCGCCACCGGCTTTGGCGCCCTCGACCTTGGCGCCGCCGGTTCCATCGCTTTCGCCCCGCACCAAGACCCGCAGGCCGTCGCCCGCGCCATCGCCGCCGCCCAGCGCGGCGAGGCCCCCTCCGCCACCGCCACCATCCCGGGGCTCGATTTCACCGCCGTGGATGTAGAAACGGCCAATGATAACTGGGGCTCTATCTGCCAAATCGGCGCGGTTCGCTTCCGCGATGGCCAAGAGACCGACTCCCGTTCCTGGCTGTGCACCCCTCCGCCGGGCCTAGAGCACTTTGCGGATATCAACGTCTCCATCCACGGCATAACCGCGAGCGATGTGGAAGGGGCGCCAGCTTTTGCCGACGTCGCCAAGGAGCTCTTCGACTTCCTCGGCGGCGACGTACTTGTCGCGCACAACGCCCAATTCGATTCCACCGCACTGCGCTCCGGCCTGCTTGCCGCCGGCGCCGAGGCACCCACGGTGCCGCTGGCATGCTCCCTCGCGCTAGCCCGCGACGCCTCTAAAGCCAAGGTAATTTCGGTGCGCAATCACAAGCTGCCCACCGTCGCAGCCCACCTTTCCGCTCCGGATTTTAGCCACCACGACGCCACCGAAGATGCCCGCGCAGCCGGCGAAATCATCGCCCGCTTGGCAGAGCGCTTCGGACACACCGGCAGCATCCGCGATCTATTCACCGCCCGCGAGTTCACCCTTGGCCGCCTCGAGTCCACGGCCGTCCTTCCCGTCCTGCGCGCCCACACGGCCCCGACCTCCGGCGCCGACCTCGGCGCAGGCACCGACTTCCGCGACCAAACCCGTGCGGCCGGCTCGGCAAAAAAGAAGTCCGGTGGCCCCGCCCCCTGGCAGTCTGTCGCCACGCCGGATACTATCCCCGAGCCCAATCCAGACGCTGATCCGGAAGGCGCACTTTATGGCAAGCATGTCACCCTCACCGGTGATTTCGAGCCCTATGACAAGGGGGTGCTGTGGCAGGGCATCGCCGAGCGCGGCGGCCAGGTAGCCAAAAACGTCACCAAAAAGACCACGCTGCTTATCGTGGGCGAATGGGCCAAGAAAACCTCCAAGGAAAAGCGTGCGGAGGAACTGCAGGCCAAGGGCCAAAAAATCGACATCTGGCCGGCCGATAAGCTCTTTGCCGAACTCCAACTCGACGCCGAGCCGCCCTTTTAATTTTCCCGGGAACCAAACGGCGGTTTCTCCAGTCCAATAAAGGCGACTGCACCCTACCCCACTGGAGAGCCCCGTCGTGACCGTCGCCCTGCGTTCGCCGCGTCCTACCACCGCAAACCTGCTGCCTGCCCTCTTTGCCCGTTCCTGGCTGAAAGAACAGCGGCTTTCCGACGACGGCTTTTGCGATTCCCTTGCCACCATCCAGCTCTCCCCCAGCCTGTCCATGGCGCTTGTCTTTCCAGGCAAGCGTAGCTTTCGCCGACTAAGCCACCGCGGCTTGGCAGACATGGACATTTCCACGCGCCGGGCGTGGAACCACGCCTCACATAACCTGCAACGCGCCGCCCTCGATTCGCAGGGACTGCGTTTCTGGACTCGTCCGGCTGCCTGCGAGCTCCCTTCCGCCTCCCACCTCGGGGGCCTACAGGTTCGCTCCCACGGCGCACCGATTTCCTCCTGGATCGCTCACCCAGAAACATTTACTGTGCTGGACAAGCACATGCGCCGCCTCCTGCGTTCGCACTCGCTGACCTACCTTGTCCCAGACTCCGCCACCCTCTTCGTTTTTGCCCGCCTGCCGGACACCTATGCCTGCCAGCTGGCTGCCGATGCCGTCGCGCGCGTGCCCTACCATCGCACCGTGCTCCACCCGCGCCCGCTAGTATGGTCTAACGGATTCCCGCGGGAGTTATGAAAGGAGCACCATGCCGGAAAGTAGGATGTCGCGGCTAAGCAACCAGTACCACGACTGGGCGCGCAACCACCCCACCGCTGCGGGGGACTTCCGCACCGCCATCGAGGATCTCCTCAACGACGCCGGCATCATCTTCGACCGCGTTTCTACCCGCGTCAAGACTTGGCCCTCGCTTAAGGCAAAGGCCAAAAAGCGCCGCGAGAACGGCGATTTTGTCTACCCCCAGCCGTGGCAGGAGATCCACGATGTGATGGGGGTGCGGGTCACGCTGTTTCACTCCACCGCGATTCCAGAAGCGCTGAGCGTTTTTGGTGAATCGTTTAAAGTCGAGCGTTCCGTTGATAAAGCAGCCGAGACCCGCATTTCCGGCGGCTTTGGCTACGGCTCCCACCACCTCGTGCTCACCGTGACCGAAGATAGCGCTGCCGCAATGGAAGAGCTCGCGAACTACGTAGGTTGGACCTTTGAGGTGCAGATTCGCACCGTTCTGCAGCACGCATGGGCGGAGTTTGAACACGATATCCGCTACAAGCAAGGGCCCAACCCACCCTCACCTGAAGTGGACCGCCTCTTTACCTTGGCCGCGGGGCTTATCGAGCTTGCGGACCAGCAATTCGACGAGATTGCTGCACTCAAGGCCCCAGGTACGGAAACCGATCGGGACGTCGAGCTTACCGCCGAGACCCTACCGGGCGTGCTGGCCATTATCCTGGGCAACCGTTTCCCGCTCTCGCGCTCGGAGCACTACCGATTCTTGGCGGAGTTATTGGAGCAAAACGGCGTGCGCCACTTGAGCCAGCTCGAGCAGCTGCTTGACGATACTGCCATTGCCCACGTCCACGACGCCATGCGCTACCGCTTTCGTCCCGGCCAGGTGCGGCTTATCGACGACTTGCTGCTCAACAAATTTGGCAAGCAGCATATCGAGGCCACCGCCGAATCCGGCGACCGCCCGGGCCGCAAGCGTCGGCTTACTGCGCGCCTGAAGGCCTTGCGCGCTGCCCACTAGTTTCGGCTGATTATCGGAAACCGCCGCGGAATTTCTCCATATCGCGTCGTTCCTTCTTCGTCGGTCGGCCCGCCCCGCGTGGGCGCACGGGTACCGACGGCATAAACTCCTTGGGTGGAGGCGGCGGCGCATGGTTCGTGTAGCACGTACGCGCCACGGGTGCGCCCACGCGCTTGGCCACAGTCGCTAAGACCTCAAGGTCATGCTCGTGGTGATTGCGCCACACGCGCACACGGTCGCCCGGCACCACCTGCTGGGAGGGCTTGACAGCCTCGCCATTTATCTTGACATGCCCGGCGCGCACGGCCGTCGCGGCCGCCGAACGGGTCTTAAACATGCGCACGGCCCACACCCAGGCATCAATCCGGACGGGGCGGCCGCTAGGTTGCGGTGCCGGCATCTAATACTGGTTGTGGTTCTCGTTGACGATTTTCTGGATCTTCAGCCAGTTATAGCCGCCACCGACTACGGCGACGATGGCACCCACCAACATCCAGGCCCAGAAACTTGCCGCAGATAGCACGCCCAGCACTGCGCCCACGCCGAGGCCGGCAACCACGCACACAACGGCGTTGCGGGAGTGCTTGCGCACCTGCTGCTTGCGCTGCGCAATGGGGTTATTCGGTCGCTGCTGCATACTCATGTTCAGGATCTTACCTCAACCCACGCGCTGCCAGCTTCTGCCGCCGCGAGCTGGCCCTGCGAGATCGCTGCCAGCGTTGCTTCCAGCTCTTCCAGCCCACCTGGGCGCACGGCCACGGTAAAGGTTACTGCGGCCGCGTAGGCGGTATCGGTTATCTCATAGCCGCGCCCGCGCAGGTCCGCCTCCACCCGCCCGGCAGTTGCATGTGGGCACTCCACGGCATAAAGCTCCCGGCGCGCCCGGGTTACCGCACGCACCTTTTCCATGGCCTCACTCACCGCGCCACCATAGGCATGCACGAGGCCGCCGGCGCCTAACTTGATGCCACCAAAGTAGCGCACTACCACTGCGCAGACATCGAGCATGCCGGAGCCTTTGACCACATCCAGCATGGGTTTTCCGGCAGTGCCGGAGGGCTCGCCATCATCGGAGGAGCGCTCCACCGGGTTTGCGCCGTCGACGTGATAGACGTAGGCGGAGCAATGGTGACGGGCGTCGGGAAAGCGGGTGCGGGCGGCGTCGATAAACGCGCGGGCCTCTTCCTCATTGGTGACGCGACCGATCAAAGTAATAAATCGGGAACGCTTGATTTCAATGTCGTGTTCAACCTGGCCTACGGGGCGACGATAAGAATTTTGCATTAGGCTACGAGGAATTCATACTCGGGGGTGCCGGGCTTGAGGTACTGCACCGAAATCTTGGATTCACCCATGCGTTGCAGCAAGCCGTCGAGGTCCTCGGCGCGGCTAAGCTGCAAGCCTACCAACGCAGCACCAGTTTCCCGGTTATTGCGCTTGAGATACTCAAAGAGTGTGATGTCATCGGTCGGACCCAAAATCTCGTGCAAAAAGTGGCGCAGCTGCCCGGGCTCCTGCGGGAAGTTCACCAGGAAGTAGTGCTTGAGGCCCCGGTGAACTAGGGAGCGCTCCATGATTTCTGCATAGCGCAGCACGTCATTATTGCCGCCTGAAATCACGCATACCACCGTCGAGCCCGGTTTCAGGTCCAGCTGATGCAGGCCCGCCACCGACAATGCACCGGCCGGCTCGGCAATGATGCCCTCATTTTGATACAGGTTGAGCAAGTCCGTGCACACCGCGCCTTCGGACACGGTGTCAAAGCTCAGGCGCTCGCGATTGGCGTCCAAAATCTCATAGGGCAGCGCGCCCAAGCGCTTTACGGCCGCGCCATCAACGAAGGGGTCGACCGCATCCAGCGTGACTGGGCCCCCGTGGTCAAATGCCGCTCTTAGCGACGCCGCCCCTTCCGGCTCCATGCCCACCACCCGAGTATCCGGTGCCATATCCGCCAGATAGGAGGTGATGCCAGAAATCAGGCCACCGCCTCCTACGGGAACGACAACGGCATCGGGCGACTTGCCCTTGGCCGAAAGCTGCGCGAGAACCTCTGCGGCTACGGTGCCCTGCCCGGTGATGGTATCGCGGGCGTCGAAGGGCTCGATGAAGGCGGCGTCGCGCTCGGCGGCGTCGGCATGCGCGGCTGCGGCTGCCTCATCGAAGTTGGAACCAACTACCACCAGTTCTACTTGGTCGCCGCCGTGAACCAGGATGCGGTCGCGCTTTTGCATTGGCGTGGGCTCTGGCACAAAAATCTTGCCGGCGATTCCCATTGTGCGGCAGGCATAAGCCACGCCCTGCGCATGATTGCCGGCCGAGGCCGTAACAATTCCCCGGTGCCGCTGCTCTTGCGGCAGATTCGACATCCCGTTTAAC
Source organism: Corynebacterium sp. KPL4072 (assembly GCF_037908395.1). Taxonomy (NCBI): domain Bacteria; kingdom Bacillati; phylum Actinomycetota; class Actinomycetes; order Mycobacteriales; family Corynebacteriaceae; genus Corynebacterium; species Corynebacterium sp. KPL4072. The sequence continues at coordinate 183,226 of NZ_JBBMGE010000001.1, read as the reverse complement.
GCGCCACGAATCTTATAGGAGCGCACGTCCTGCAGATCCTCCCGCTTGAGGTAGACCTCGCAGCCCGTCTCGGCCGAAAGCCGGGCGCAATACTGCAGCGGAGTCGGGGCGATTTCCGAGCTAATCCGTGCCTGCGCCTGCTGGATATCGGATGCATGGATGGTCGAATCAGTCATGTCTTGACAGTCTACCCATTCACTGGAAATTCACTGGCCTTTAGTTGCACCGTTACCTACGTAGGCAATAGTGGACATAACCACAAGAAAGGAAATCTATGCTCAAACGCATCTCTCTCTGCGTTACCTCCTCGCTCGTCCTCGCCTGCTCCCCTGCCGCGCATGCCCACGTCGTGGATAACGTGCTGGAGCATTCCGCGCCCACCGCTGCGCTGCAGCTTAACCCCATCGGTTCTCATGAATCGGGTGTGCCGGGCAAATCGGCCGCCGAAATCGTCGCTTATCACGCCGCGTCCCAGCGCATCCTCACCGTCAATGCGCGCTCCGGCGAGGTCGATATCTTAGATGGTTCCGATCCCTCCCACCCGCACAAGATCGGCGCCATCTCCGCCGGTGGTAACAGGGAGATTAACTCTGTGTCCGCGCGCCCCGTTGGCCTGGCCGCCACCGCCGTGGCAGCAGGCCTCGTCGCACCAGCTACCGCTTCTGCCACAGAAGAGCAGCCAAAGCAACTTTCGGCTGAGTGCCAGGCCGAGGTCGACAAGGACAAGGAAGAGCACCTCAAAAAGATCAAGAGCGGCGAGCTCGGATCTTCCGCTCGCACCCCGCAGGAGCTTATGCAGGGCCTTGCCAATGGCTACGGTTCTTCCGGAATGCCCAAGGAGCCGGACTGCGTCGCCAAGGAGGCGGAGCAGCACCAGATCGAGGCACTTGAGCGTCTGCCTATTTGGGGCTCTTCCACCCCCGAAAAGTTCCTCGAGGTCACGAGCTGGGTGACCGTGGCAGCCAGCCTCGTGGCTGCGCTGCTACAGGCCTTCAACATGGTTGCCACGGTAAACCCGGCTGTGCTGGAGCCGATGAAGAACGCCCTCAAGCAGCTGGGCGTGCGCTTCTAAACGCCACAGATTAAGCCGCTCCGGAGTTTCGGAGCGGCTTTCGGCGTTTTAGAACAGTTCGCGGGTAGCGATGTCAGCGCCTTCTACCAAAGATTGCAGCTTCGCCCACGCAATCTGGGGGTGCAGGCGACCGCCCAAACCGCAATCGGTCGACGCGATAACATTTTCAGGGCCTACTACCTCGGCGAATTGGATGATGCGATCTGCCACGAGGCGCGGATGCTCTACCGCGTTGGTGGAGTGCGAAACCACGCCTGGGTAAATCACGGTGCCTTCCGGCAGCGCGTGGTCCTGCCACACGCGCCATTCGTGCGCGTGACGCGGTGACGCGGCTTCGAAAGAGAATCCGCCGACCTCGGCCCGCAAAATTTCCTCGATGATATCTGCAAATGGGACGTCGGTTACGTGCGGGCCGTGCCAGGAGCCCCAGCAGATGTGCAGGCGCGTTTGTTCCTTGGGCAGGCCGGCGATGGAATCATTAAGGACATCGATGCGCTCACGAATGAAGCCACGGAAGTCCTCTACGGTTGGCTCCGGGTTGATTTGGTCCCAGGCCTCGGCCAGGTCGGGTGCATCGAATTGCACAGTGAGCCCGGCATCGGTGATGGCTTGGTATTCAGTGCGCATGGCACGGCCGACGTCGGCAAGCAGCTGGTGCTCATCGTCGTAGTAACGATTGTTAAGGCGCGCAGCCGAACCGGGGGAAAGGGCGGCGATGAAGCCTGGGGTGCCGGAAGGTAGGGCGTCGGCAAGCAGGCGGACATCGGCGGCGACCTCATCTTGTCCGATGTAGGTTACCGGGCCGGTAAATTCTGGGTTTGCCACCTTGGCTCGGCCGGTGAAGATGCCAGAATCCGGGTCGTTGTAGGCCTCGGAGAACAGCGCGCGGTCGCGGCGGTCAATAAACGACGTCAGCCGCGGCTCCCCCGGTTTCGAGCGCACTACCTCAGCCGATTCCCAGCGGTCGGTATCCGTCATCGTCAGCCCGCCCAGGCGGCTAAATGAGTAATTCCACCATGCGCCATAGTCCACAGCGCCCGAGGTGATATGGCCGTATTCGCCCTCGTTAATGATATCGAGGCCCAGATCAAGCTGCCGCTTGACGACGTCCGCCACCGCAGCCTCCAAAATCCCCTGGAACTCCGCGGCCGGCAGCTCCCCGCGCTTCAGGTTGGCCTCCAGGAGCTCCGGGGTGCGCGGCAGCGAGCCGACATGGGTAGTGCGAATCTTACAAACCATCAGGTTTCCTCCATCAAAATAGACTGTGCTGTCTATATTAGTGGAGGGGGTCGCCGGCCACCGAAATTAGATTCAGCCTAAGATGCCCGCGCCCATAGTGGCTTTGAGATCGCCCATGAGGTTGCCGGAGCGTTCCACGCGCAGGTGGTCGCCGAGGATCATGGTGGTGGACTCGGAGCCGTCGACAAGCTCGAGATACACGTCCGACTCGCCCTGGTTTTTGAGCAGAACCTGCTTGAGCCGGGCAATATTTTCCATGGTGCACTGGTCCGTGCGCATAGTCAGGCGCAGCGGCAGGCCCGCACCCCCGCCCGGGCCGAGGTCTGGGACGCGAATATCGGAGCAGAACAGGGAACGCCGCTCATCACGAATCTTGACGTTCACGCGTGCCAAGATGATGTTGTCCTCCACAATCTGCGGGGCGACGAGAGAGTAGACCTTGTTGAATACCAAGATTTCCACCTGCGCGCCGTTGTGGTCTTCCACCGTGACAATGGCCCATGGGGAGCCATCGCGCTTGGAGAAGCGGCGGTCCACGCCCGAGATGATGCCACCGATGATGAGCTCTTGGCCGTTGCGCACCTCATCGTTGAGGATCTTAGTCAGCGGGGTATCCGTTTGCGCGGCCAGCGCCTCTTCGAAGCCATCGAGCGGGTGGCCGGACACGTACAAGCCAAGCATCTCGCGTTCGAGGGCAAGCTCGTGTTTTCGGTCCCACTCATCTTCTGGGATATCCATGGCAAAGGCATTGGCGACCTCGTTATCTTCTCCTCCGCCGATTCCGGCGAAGAGATCGAACTGGCCCTTATCAGCGGCCTTCTTGGTGGTTTGCACTGCATCCACCGCGTCCTCATGAATGAGCATGAGACCCTTGCGCGGGTGGTTCAAGTCATCGAAGGCACCGGCCTTGATGAGCGCTTCTGTTACGCGCTTAGTACAGGCGGTCAGCTCGATCTTGTCCAGGTAGTCACCAAACGAGGTAAACGCGCCCTTGTCGTGGCGCGACTTAATGATGGATTCCACCACTTCCGAGCCGACGTTGCGGATAGCGCCCATGCCGAAGCGGATATCCTCTCCCACCGCCTGGAAGTCTTCTTCGGACTCATTGACGGAAGGCGGGAGCACCTTAATGCCCAGGTGGCGGCAGTCCGAAAGGTAGATGGCAGACTTGTCTTTCTTATCGCCCACCGAGGTCAACAGCGCGGCCATGTATTCCGGTGCGTAGTAGGCCTTGAGGTAGGCCGTCCAGAAAGACACCAGGCCATAGCCCGCGGCGTGGGACTTATTAAACGCGTAGGACGCGAAGGGCTCGATGGTGCCCCAAAGCGCATCCATGGCGGACTTTGAATAGCCGTTTTCTTGCATGCCGCCCCAGAACTTGTCGTACTGCTGGGCCAACACTTCGGGCTTTTTCTTACCCATCGCCTTACGGAAGCCATCTGCCTCGCCGGCCGTGTAGTTGGCGACCTTCTGCGAGATACGCATGATCTGCTCCTGGTAGACGATGAGGCCGTAGGTCTCATCCAGGATTTCCTTCAGCGGCTCTTCTAGCTCCGGGTGAATCGGGGTGATTTCCTTCCGGCCGTTCTTGCGGTCCGCATAGTCCCAGTGGGCGTTCACACCCATCGGTCCCGGGCGGTAGAGCGCAAGGGATGCCACAATATCTTTAAAGCCGGTAGGCTTCATGCGCTTGAGCAGCTCTTGCATACCACCGGAGTCGAGCTGGAAGACGCCCAGCGTATCGCCGCGCGAGAGCAGGTCATAGACCTTGGAGACTTTGGGGTCGTCGGCATGCAGCTGCTCCAAGTGAACTTCTTCGCCGCGGTTGCGCTTGATGTTTTCAATCGCATCGCCGATAACGGTGAGGTTGCGCAGGCCCAAAAAGTCCATCTTCAGCAGGCCGATGGCCTCACACGCCGGGTAGTCCCAACCAGTAATGTAGGCGCCGTCGGCTGGGCGCTTCCACATGGGGATGTGGTCCATGAGGCGGACCGAGGCCATAATCACCGCACAGGCGTGCACGCCCGCCTGCCTGACGACGCCTTCCAAGCCCCTAGCCGTGTCATAAATCTTTTTCACATCCGGGTCGGATTCCACCATCTGGCGAACCTCGGTGGCCTCAGAATAACGCTCGTGATCCGGGTCCGTGATGCCCTTAAGCGGAATATCTTTGGCCATGATCGCAGGTGGCAACGCCGCGTTGATGCGGTCGGCCATCTGGAAGCCAGGCTGGCCAAAGTGCACCTTGGCGGAGTCTTTAATGGCCTGCTTCGTCTTCACCGTGCCGAAGGTAATCACCTGCGCCACCTTGTCCTCGCCCCAGCGCTCGGCCGCGTAGGTGATCATTTCGCCGCGGCGGCGGTCATCGAAGTCGATATCGATATCGGGGGCGGACGGGCGCTCGGGATTCAAGAATCGCTCGAAAAGGAGATCATGTTCCAGGGGGTCGATATTGGTAATGGTCAGTGCGTAAGCGACAAGCGCGCCGGCCGCCGAACCACGGCCTGGCCCTACACGAATGCCCACCGAGCGCGCGTGCTTGATGAGCTCGGCCACGATAAGGAAGTAGGACGGGTATCCCTTCATCTCAATAACGGAAATCTCATACTTCGCGCGCTCGATGTACTCCTCCGGAACATCCTGACCGGGGAAGCGAGCTTGCAGGCCCTCCATAACCTCGTGGGTGAGCCAGGAAGTTGGGGTGTGGCCCTCGGGGACGTCGGCAATAGGCATGCGATCGTGGGTGTGTTCTTCCCAAATCTCGCCATAGTCTTGTACACGCTCGGCAATCCACAGCGTGTTATCGCAGCCATCTGGAATCATATCGTCCCAGGTCTCGCGCATCTGCGCGGCCGATTTAATGTAGTAGCCGGTGCCGCCGAATTTGAAGCGATCAGGGTCCATAAAGGTCTTGCCGGTCTGCACGCACAACATCGCCTCATGCGCCGGCGCCTGGGATTCCAAAACGTAGTGGCAGTCATTAGTCACCAGCGGCGGCAGGTCCAGCTTGCGGCCGATCTCTAATAGGCCATCGCGCGTGCGCTTTTCGATGTCCAGCCCATGGTCCATCAACTCCAAAAAGAAGTTATCTTTGCCGTAGATGTCTTGCCACATGGCCGCAGCCTCAAGCGCCTCATTGAACTGGCCGAGGCGCAGGCGGGTCTGGACGTCGCCCGAAGGACAGCCGGTGGTGGCAATGATGCCGTCAGCATGCTCCGCGATGAGCTCAGCATCCATGCGCGGCCACTTGCCCAGCTGGCCCTCATAGGAGGCCAACGAGGACAGGGTAAAAAGGTTGCGCAGGCCGGTCGCGTTTTCCGCAATCATTGTCTGGTGGAGGTAGGCGCCGGAAGCGGAAACATCGTCGCGCTTTTGGTCCGGTGTGCCCCACAGCACGCGCTTTTTATTGAAGCGAGACTCCGGTGCCATATACGCCTCGATGCCGATAATGGGCTTGATACCGGCGCCGGTCATGCGGCGGTAGAAGGCATCGGAGCCGTACATATTGCCGTGGTCGGTCATGCCTACGGCCGGCATTTTCTGGCGGACCACCTCGTCTGCCAGCATATCGACCTTGGCCATGCCGTCCAGCATGGAAAACTCGGTGTGGTTGTGCAGGTGGACGAAGGAGGAGTTTTTGGCCATGCGGCTCATCATAGCGGGGCGGTCAAAATGGGCTATTATTTTGTGATGCTCTACACGCTGGCCGCCTACATCATGTGGGGATTTTCCCCGCGTTCTTCCCTCTCTTGTTGCCGGCATCGCCTTTAGAAATCTTGGCCCACCGCGTGCTGTGGACCGCGGTGTTGGTCACGGGATTTTTGTGCCTCGCCGGCCGATGGCGCGAGTTAGTGCGCATGGACAAGCGCACGTGGGGCTGGCTCGCGGCCGCGGGAGTATTCATCACGGCTAATTGGGGCACCTACGTGGTGGCGATTAATAGCAACCACGTAGCCGATGCGGCGCTGGGGTACTTCATCAATCCCCTCGTATCAGTTGCCCTCGGCATGGTGTTTTTGAAAGAGCGGCTGCGGCCGTGGCAGGCCGGCGCGGTGGGGGTTGCGGCCATCGCGGTGCTGTATTTGACATTCTTTACCGGCCAGGCGCCCTATATTTCGCTGTTATTGGCCTTCAGCTTCGGGATTTATGGGCTGCTCAAAAAGCAGGTGCGGGTATCCTCGGCCGTCTCGGTGGCAGCGGAGGCGCTCGTGATGTCACCACTAGCGGTGGGCTACATCCTGTGGCTAGAAAGTAGCGGCCAGGGCACCTTCGCTAGCGAAGGAACCGGCCACGCGCTGCTTTTTGGTGAGCGCCGGCTTAATCACCGCACTGCCGCTTCTTTGCTTTGCAGAGGGCGCGCGGACGCTACGCTTATCGACGATCGGCATGCTCCAATACCTCACCCCCATCATGCAAATGCTATGGGCGCTTTTCGTCACCCACGAGCACTTTTCGACCCACCGGTGGATCGGTTTCGGCATCATCGGCTTAGCCGTAGCAATCTACGTGGTCGACCTAGTGCGCATGGCTAGGAGCGCTTGAGTTCCTCGCGGGCAGCGCGAGCACGGCGTCGTGCGGCCTGCTCTTCCTCCGCTTTTAGTGCCCAGCGGGGCATCACTGCGATAAGGAAGATGCCATAGGCACACACGATCCCCGAAAACACCAGCGTCATCGGGGTGCCGCCGGAAACGAGGCCAATAAGCAGTGCGATGCCGGAGACCACCGCCGCAACCCAGGCGGCGATATAAGCAAACTTGTAGTTGGGCATCCACTGCGAAAAAGGCTGCTGCGAGAACATAGGTCTAGCCTACCTAGGTAGGGCTAGTGTCAACCAGATCCGGCGGGGGCTCTTCCCAGGGGTTGACCCAGCGCACGCCGCGGGCCGTGCGCTCGAAGCGGCCGTTGCGCGGCGGGCCGGTGCGATGATCGTCATTGCGGCCATTGTGATAAGCGCAGGCGGTGGTGAGGTTCTTCGCGTTCGTCCACCCGCCGCCGGCCCAGCTGAATATGTGGTGGACTTGGCACTCATCGGCAGGCTTGTGGCAGCCCTTAACCGGGCAGGTGGGGTTTTCCGCCGCGGCCATCATAAACTGCTTCCAGGTCGCCCCGCGGCGCATGCGGTACAGATTCACCGGACCTTCCACGGGATGCAGCAGGGTGACAAACCCCTCCTCTGCCAGCGCGCGCTGGGCCAATTCGGCACCGGTTATCTGCGCGCCGTTGGTCATGGTCAGCACCACATCATCACTACCATGGGCCACGCCGACCAATTTATCTAGTGGCACCACAACATTAGTGCGCACGGTAGAGGTAGAGGCGCCGGTGCGGAAGAAAGAGGCGACGTCGGCAAGCGAGCTGGCATGCTGGTGAAGTTCCGCAATGAGCGCGGAAGGACCGGTGATAGAAAGCGTCCACGGCTTTCCGGCGGCGCGGCGCCGCAGCCGCACGCCAGGCTTGGGTTCACGTGGCGCGCGCATCCTGCGCAGCTTGGTGCGGGCACGCCTTTCCATCTCCCGCGTATCGCAGGCAAGGTGGGTGAGCTCGGCGCGCAGGGCCCAGGCGCGAGCTTGGGTGGGCGCGCGACGCGCATGCTTTTCGATGACCTCCAGCGTCGGCAGTGAATGCCTGTTACGCCGCGCCCCATCCACCGCGCGCCGTTGGCGGCGGCGAAAGCTGGTGGGGCCGAAGTAGACCTGCGCGAGCTGCGCAATAGAGTCCGCTGCGGCATCGGGCATGCCGGCGGCGGCAAGGTCGGCAGCAGAAACGGAGGCGGCCTCGGCGAGGATATCCATTGCCGAGTTCAGTGCCGCGATATAGGCCCGAATATGTTCCATGCCCCTGATGCTAAAAGCGCTGCGGGGGCACTGCGCGCTGCGGGAGCACAGAAGGCGAAATTAGCTGGGAGGGCGGATGGCGAAGCTGCCCCAGGCGGCGTCGGCAGGCGCGGGTTCGACGGCGGCAACGGAGGGGGTGGAGGCGACGTCGGCAAGCTGGGCGCCCGATCCCCACACCACAACTGCGCTTACCGTGCTGGGCCGCTGCCCATAGGAAGCATCGATGCGGTCGAAGGCGCGCTGGATGACGGCGGCCCGGTCCTCACCAGCGCTCGGTTCGGGGACGTCGATGGGGGCGGTGGAGCCAATGAGGATGGCATCCATGCGCGGGGCCGCTGCAACGGCGGCCGCGGCGGCTACGGGCGGTAGATCCTCGTCGAAGGTAACCAGGGCGTAGGCAGGCTCATTGGGAATGTCGCTGCCCGCCACGCGCGCAATATACTCCGCGCGCGATTCCCCATCCGGGCCGAGCTGGTCTCCTTGCACCTGCGAAGAAGCCTGTGTCCCCAAGGCACCGAAGAGCGCAAGGGCGGCAAGGAAAAGCACCGCTAGCACCGCCAGGGCCGCTAGCCGACGCCGCCGGTAGACCTTCCTCATCCCCGCAGAACCTCCAAGGCATGGTCGAGGTCGGCTGGATACGGTGTCTGAATCTCGAACCATTTTCCGGTGCCGGGATGAGTAAAGCCGAGTTTTACCGCGTGCAGCCACTGGCGCTGGAGCCCAAGGCGCTTAGCCAGGTTCGGATCCGAGCCGTACATCGGATCGCCCACGCACGGGTGGCCGGTGGCGGACATGTGCACGCGGATCTGGTGGGTACGGCCGGTCTCTAGGTGCACCTCGATGAGGCTGGCCTCACGAAAGGCCTCGATGAGGCTGTAATGGGTGACGGCCGCTTTGCCGTCGTCAAGCACGGCGAATTTCCAGCCCGACTTGGGGTGGCGGCCGATGGGCGCATCGACGGTGCCCTCAATGGGATCTGGCAGGCCTTGGACCACAGCGTGGTAAGTCTTTTTCACGCTCCGATTCTTAAAGGCATGCTTGAGCGCAGAGTAGGCGCGCTCCGAGGAAGCCACGACCATCACGCCAGATGTACCCACATCGAGGCGGTGCACGATTCCCTGGCGCTCGGTCGGCCCGGACGAAGCCACGGTATAGCCGGCCGCGCGCAGCCCGCCGATCACCGTCGGCCCGTCCCAACCCACGCTGGGGTGCGCGGCCACGCCCACCGGCTTATGCACGCAGATGATATCGGCATCGCTGTAGAGCACGTCCATGCCCTCGACCAGCTCTTCGCGCGGCAGCAGCGGCTTTTCTGGCTCCGGCAAAAGCACGGAGACCACGTTGCCGGAAATCAAACGCTCGGACTTGCCCAGCTCCTGGGAATCGATGGTCACGCTGCCCTCGGCGCACAACTGCGCGGTGGCGCTGCGGGAAAGGCCAAGGAGCTTGGCCAGGGCGGCGTCGGCACGCATGCCTTCTAGCCCTTCGGGGATGGGGAAGCTGCGCATCTGCCTATTCATGCTCGGCCTTCCTTTCCTCCAGCACCATGGTGATAATGAAAAGCACCACTCCGCAGGTGATAGCCGCATCTGCGATATTGAACACGGCGAAAGAGCCAACCGAAATATAGTCCACCACGTGCCCGAACCAGAAGCCGGGGGCGCGGAAGATGCGGTCGGCAAAATTACCCAGCGCACCGCCAGCAATGAGCGCTAGGCCTACTGCCTGACCGGAGTGGGTAATGCGCGGGGCGGCTACGGCCACGCCGAGCACAAAGACCAATTGGATGGTAGTAAACAGCCACGTAGATCCCTCCCCGCCCATGGAAAAGGCGGCACCAGGATTAAAAAGCAGCGTAAAACGGAACCAGTCCCCAATCACCGGCAGGGGTTCGCCCTCGTTAAGGATGGAGAGCATTACCTGCTTCACGGCTTGATCCACCAGCGCCACGGCAATGACTACTGCGGCGATAAGTCCTGTCTTGCTCCTTCGTTTTTGACTCACCCGGTCTATTCTAAACGGGAGCGTCCGGTATTTTGGTAAGCGTGTTTCGAGTCAAAGTTTTTGCAGCCCTGACCACAGCCGCCGTAGCGCTTACGGCGTGTTCCTCTGAAAAGCCAGGCCCGGCGGTGGAACAACCCGTAGGCCTGACCATCGACGCCCCGCGCGTCACCGTGGATAATCCCGGAACCGGAGAGAAAAAACTCCTGGAATACCGCGATATCGACTCCACGCAGGACCTAAACTACCGCGTTACCGAGGGCTTTGCGCAGGACCTGCTCAAAAAGTCCGCAGCTGAGAAGTTTCAGGCCGCCGACGTCGATTCCACCACTACTACCCTGCCGCTATCGGCCAAGGTAGAAAAGGCCAGCGAGGACGTCGAAGACCAGCTACCAGCCAGCCGCAATGCCTTCGTCACGGCCGGAACTCCAGAATCTACCGGAGATAAAGACGTCTCCTCGGCGGAGGGATTCCAATTTGGTTGGCGTGGCCAGGACACCGGCCAGATGAATTCGCTGCGCTTAGCCGCGCCCCAGAATGCCACGGATGATGCCCGCGGCTCCGTCGAACAAGCGATTATGAAGCTGACGGCCCTACCCGTAGTTTTCCCTACCGAGGAGGTGGGCAAGGGCGCGAGCTGGTCGGTGGATTCGCGCGTGACCGGCGAGTCTACCCTGCTGCAGACCACGCGCTATACGGTCGATTCCATCGATGGCGACCGAGTGAAACTAAACGTAGAGGTAGAACAGCGGCCCTCGCTAGGCGCACTGTCCTTTGAAGGCCAAGCCCAGGGCACGGAGCTGGAGAACAAAGAGCTCAAGGTTTTAGATTCCAGCACCAAATCCAAGGGCAGCATCACGGTGGATTTGAGCAAGCCGCTGCCCGTAGACGGTGACGTGTCCTTCGACACTAAGGTCATTTATGGTGCCGCCGGCTCGGAGCTGCGCGTGGTGCAGTCGAGCCTGACGGAGCTGAACTTTTCCTAGTTACTCGGCCGGGGCTTCTACAGGAGCCTCTGCCGGGGCCTGCTCGGCACCAGCAGCGGGGGCATCGCCTTCCGCGGGTGCACCGTCGCCCTCGGCCGGAGCCGGGGCAGGTGCGGAGGCACCGGCGCCAGTGTCCGCACACATTTCTGGAACTTGCTCTGGCGGCACCGTGTTTTGGATAAGCGTGCAAGCCCAAGCCTTGGAAAGCTTCCAGGTGCCATTTTCATACACAAACTCCACCTGGTCTGCGGCCTGCTGCTGACCATCAGCGGTGGTGAAGTTCACGGTGGTAAGCACGGACTGCGGGTCATAGCCCGGCAGTACAGGATCCACGACCTCGAATTCAGCGCCGGATTCCGCCTTGGATTTTGCCATGGTGTCAAAGATTTCCGGCGCGGTCTCGCCGCCTTGCACGGTGGAGGTCTTTTCTTGCTCGGAGGCATTGGGGTCGGTGGCCTTGGCCAAAATTGCGTTTAGGTCGGCCGGGGACGGCAGCGCGGGGGCGGCGGAATCGCCGTCCGAGGAAGCGGATTCCTTTGCCTCGGTGTTGGCGGCGGCGGAATTGTCCTGCTCATCGTCGGAAGAGCAGGCGGCCAGGGCGGTAGCCGCGGTCAGTGCGAGGCACGCGGCGCTAAACTTGCGGAATTTCAATTCTAACTCCTCACGTGTGGGTTCCAAACTCCCATCAGTTTACAGCTGCACCACCCTTTTCCGGATTGCGCCCGCCGCGTGGACGCAGATTTCTTTAACCTTAGGTACATGACCCGAATTGCTTTGATCGCCACCGGCGGCACAATAGCGTGTACCACCACAGCCGATGGTTCCCTTGTTCCCACCGTCTCCGGCGCGACCCTAGCCGCCGATATCGACGCCGAGGTAGTGGAGTTTCGGCAACTCGACTCCTCCTCTATCACTTTGGCGGACCTCGATGAGCTCATCGCGGTGGTTAATTCCCAAACGTCGCGGGAGGACATCGACGGTGTAATCATCACCCATGGCACCGACTCGATGGAAGAGACCGCGTTGGCACTGGAGATTTTCTGTAGCGGTGCAAAGCCCATCGTGCTCACGGGGGCGCAGCGTTCCTACGATCACCCCGCGGCGGACGGCCCTAGCAACCTGCGCGATGCCCGCGATCTTGCAGCCAGCGGGCGCGCCGGGGTGTTTATCTGCTTTGGCGGTGCGAGCATTCCGGCGCGCGGTGCGCGCAAGCGGCACACTAGTGACCTGCGCGGATTCGAGTCTCTGGGTATCCCTGGCACCACGCCGCGCCTAGCTCCTGCCCCGCTGGCGCCGCATCCGGTGGAGATCATCCCCGCCTATCCGGGTGCTGGGCGCCTGCTGGTTGATGCCGCCGCCACTTCCCCTACCTGCGGCCTCATTATCGAGGCCATGGGCTCGGGCAATATGGGCGAGGACATGGGCCGCGCGCTTGCCGACGCCCTCCGCACCGGCCTCCCCGTCGTCATTTCTACCCGCACGCCCTACGGCCCAACAGCGCTGGCCTACGGCGGCGACGGCGGTGGCGCGAGCCTTGGGAAACTGGGCGCTATTAACGCCGGGTCTTTCCGCCCGAGCCAGGCGCGAATCTTGCTGGCAGCGGCACTGGCCACTGGCACCGACCCAGCTGAGCTATTCCGACAGTAAATGCTTAGTCTTCGGCGGTGAGCCAATCCTGCCAATCAAGCGAGTCGAGCGGATCCGCCGGCACGAGCGCGGGGTCATCGGCCGCGAATGACTTGGTACGGCCGGGCCCCGTGGCACGGGTTTCAAAGCGCACGCTCACTACCCCATGCCCGGCGCCCTGAATCCAGCCGTGGCCGTATTCGGGGTGGAATACGTCCTGCGTTGCGTGCCACTGGTTATCGGTTTCTTCCTCCACCGTCACCGTCGGTGTCGGTACTGGCGGCGTAACGTCATCGCTCACCCCGGTTTCATAGTCCGTATCTGCCGGTGCGGGCCGCACGATTTCGCGGTCCAATTCCGGGAAGAGCACGTCCTGGCGGGCGGTTTCTAACCCGGAATAGCTTACTCCCACTAAGCGAATGGGCCCGAGCTCATCGGGATAGCGGGCGAGCTTGAAAGCGGCGGCGGTGAGCACGGCGGCGTCGTCAGTCGCGTACGGCAAGGTAGTTGAGCGTGACTCGATGTGAAAGTCCGCCATGCGCAGCTTCACCGTCACGGTGCGTGCGCCACGCCCGTCCTTGAGCAGCCGGCGGTGCGCGCCCTCCGCCGCGCGGGCTATAGCTGCATCGACCTCCGGCACGGTTAGCAAATCCTTCGGGTAGGTGTGCTCGGTAGAAATCTGCTTAGAAATAGCGCGCGGCGCTACCTCTCGGTCATCAATACCGCGGGCCAGCTGCCACAGCTGCAGACCTACCACGCTGCCGATAGAAATCTCCACTTCCTTGCGCGTCATCGCCGCGAGCTGTCCAATGGTTTCCACCCCAATGGAATTCAGCTTCGCGCCGGTCACTGGGCCGACTCCCCATAGCTTGTTCACCGCAAGCGGGTGCAACATCTCAAGCTGGCGCTCGGCCGGGATGACGAAGGTGCCATCGGGTTTCGCCTCGCCTGAGCCAATCTTGGCAAATTGCTTACCCGAACCCGCACCGATGGAGCACGGCAGCCCCGTCTCCTTACGGATGAGCGCGCGCAATTCATCCGCCCAGCGCTTGACCTCATCCGCGCTCGCGCCTTGCAGGGCGGCGGGTTCCATAAAGGCCTCGTCGATGGAAAGTTGCTCGATGACCTCCACGTGTTGCGCGATGATGTCGAATACCCGGCGCGAGGCAGCGGAATAGACCACTCGGCGCGGCTGCACCACTACCGCGCGCAGCCCAACGAGCTGCTGCGCGCGGTACATCGGCATGGCCGAATGCGCACCGTACACGCGCGCCTCGTAGGAGGCGCCTGCCACCACGCCGCGCCCGCTGGTACCGCCCACCAAAACCGGGCGCCCCTGCAGCGTAGGCCGGGTCAGCTGCTCGACGGAGGCGAAAAATGCGTCCATGTCGATGTGTAGAACCCAGCGTTGCATGCAGCCCAGTCTAATAGGCGTCCCCCAGAGCGTTTATGTGCCGTTAATTAAAGCTTTGATTGCTTTCCATCTTCGGGCCACTCCCCTGCAATGTCACGGTTTTATCTTTTACGGGTCCTTTTTAAGGAAGGCATTTTCTAGATATGAACTCACCACACGTAGTCTTGCGCGGCAGAAAGCGCGAATTCGCCGGCAATAAGGCCTGCCCCGAGACCAATCTCCGCGGCAAGTCCACCGTTGACTTGGTAGCTAGCACGTGGTGGCGCACCCGAAAGACCGCACATGCCCGCTAGCATCTTTGTCTTTGCCGATCTGCACCTAGGCCACCCTGACTCCCCTGGACTGCGCTGGGCCCTTCAAGAACTTGAGGCTGCCGCCAATAGCGGTGCTACGGCGTGCGTGTGCCTAGGCGATATCATCGACCGTAATGCCACAGCGAGCGAGTGTGTGCCCCAGGTCCGCACCGTTTTGGACCGTGCTGTCGAGCTTTTCAACGAAGTCCACTTCATTTCCGGAAATCACGATACTCACCATGAGCTAGACTTCCCGCCCGAGGTCACCGTGAATAGCACGCAAGTACATACCTTTCAGATTGGGGAGACCACAGTGCTTAGCGCAGCGGCCGCAACCGATCCGGACCTGCGCCGCCTCCAGCTTCCGCCGCGACCCAGCGACGCACCCTTTCTTGGCCTCCTGCACTCCTCCGTCACCGGCGAGTTTTCCCACGCCATCTGTCTACCACTTTCTGTAGACCAGCTACGGGCTTGCGGTGCCGACGCCTGGATCCTTGGACATGTACATTCGCCGCTCACGCTTGCCGACGCCCCCTTCATCGGCTGGGTCGGCATGGGCAACGGCTTACTCTTCGACCCCGATACGTGCCACGTCACACGATTGCCTAACTAGATTCGTTCCCCACAAAGTACACCTTCACGCTTGCTTGCATGCAAGCTTGTATGCAAGATGGATGCATGTCCAATGAACGAATGCAACCCGCTGCGGAGCGTGCCTATGACTTCGTCAAAGAGAAGATCATTGACGGCTCCTTCGAGCCCTCGCAGATGCTTTCCGAGGCCTCACTCGCTACCGAGATGGGGATTAGCCGCACCCCGATGCATGAAGCCTTTTTGCGCCTAGAGGTCGAAGGCTTCCTCCAGCTCTACCCCAGGCGAGGTGCACTTATCGTGCCGATTAGCCCGCAGGAAATCCGCGAGGTCTATGAGGCGCGCTTACTCGTAGACAGGCACTGCGCTGAGAAAATCTGCGCCATGCCTGATGCCGAGCGCGCGGACATCGCTGATCAGCTAGACGCGACCATCACGGAACAAGACACGGCATTGGATGGCGCAGACCTACGCGCCTATGCCCAGCTGGACGCACGTTTCCACCAGATCATCATGGATGGCGGGGCGAATAGCCTGCTGGCGGGACTGGGACACCAGTTGCGCGAGCGCCAACAGCGTTTTACCGCCACAGCCATTGGCCGCAACGTGGCCCGCGCCCGCACCTTCGTGGATCAGCACCGCACGCTTGCCGATGCCCTCCGCACCGGCGACCTCGACGCCTACCTTTCTGCATTGGATACCCACCTAACCAACTCGAGGAATCAACTATGACCGAAAAGTTTGCCAAACACTCATGGTTTCCCGTCGCCGGCAGCATGGTTGCCGTGGCGTGGGGAGGCAATGAGTTCACCCCTCTCCTAGTTATGTACCGCGAGCAATCACACTTCTCGCAGGTCACCGTCAACGGGCTCCTAGCCGCTTATGTGCTCGGCATCGTGCCTGCACTGCTTATCTCTGGCCCGCTTTCTGACTACATCGGCCGCCGCCCCACGATGCTGCCTGCCGCACCACTATCGCTTCTAGGTTCCTTCCTTCTATCCATCGCACCGAACGAGCCACTCGTCATCGCCGTGGGCCGCATCATGTGTGGCTTAGCTCTAGGCATCGTCATGGCGGTCGGCTCCACGTGGGTGGCGGAGCTTATCACCCGCGCCGGCGGCGACCCCGCCGCTGGACCGCGCCACGCTTCGATGTGCCTGACCCTCGGTTTCCTCATCGGGGCTGGCCTCGCCTCGGTGCTGGCCCAGTGGGGGCCATGGCCTACCCACCTAGCCTATATCCTGCACATCCTGCTCACCGTCGCCACCGCTATCTGGTTGATGAAGACACCGGAGACTCGCCCGCCACGTGGCGCTACGGTAAAAGACACCTTCCTTGACTTGAGCATCCGCGACATGCTGCGCATGCTGCACATTCCCTCCGCAGCACACCGCCGCTTCGTGCGCATCGTCTTGCCGGTAGCACCGTGGGTCTTCGGCTGCGCTGGTGCCGCCTACGCGCTCTTGCCCCAACTTTTGTCCAAGTCTGCCAGTGAAGCACCCATTGCTTTCTCCGGCCTCATGACTGTTATCACCTTGGGCTGCGGCGTTGGCGTCCAAATGCTCGGCAAGGTCATTGACACCAGCCGGTCCGCCCGTGCTTCCGCGGTGGCAATGGGAGTTATCACCGTAGGCACCATCCTCGGTGCGGTTGCCTCTAGTACCCGTTCGCTGCCGCTCGGTATCGCCGGCGCAGCCGTCATGGGTGCAGGATATGGCCTAGCCCTTGTCGCCGGTCTATCCGAGGTCCAGCGCATCGCCCGCCCTGAAGAACTCGCTGGCCTCACCGCCGTGTACTACTCGGTGTCCTACACCGGCTTCTTTATCCCCATGGCCTTCAGCGCGCTCGCCCCGCTGCTCGGCTTTACCACCCTATTCCTCATTGGCGCCGTGCTTGCACTGTGCTGCCTAGTTAACGCGGTCCTCGGCTGGCGCGCTCACCTGCCCGGTCCAGTCCGCTAAGTCCTATCACTCATGAAAATTGCCCAGCCACGCCGGCTGGGCAATTATTTTTAGGTGGCAGCTAGCGCGCTACTGCTTGACGACGGTAGCGCTAACCCCCTTAACCACCTCGTGCACGCCCTCGCCATCAAGCGCCTCGGTGGTCACTTGGAAGTCGGTGGCGAGTACTTCACCGGCTATATGGTCGGCGTGACGCTCAGCCCATGCCTTCTTCGCCTCCGGTACGGCAAGTACGGCCGCGATGCGATCCGAAACCTCGAATCCAGAAGCCTTGCGGGCGTCCTGGAGGCCACGGATAACGTCAGCAGCCCAGCCTTCGGCCTCGAGCTCTTCGGTCACCTCAGTATCGAGTACCACAAGGCCATCGAGCCCGTCGATACGCGCGGTCGACTTCGGGTTCGCCGCCTGCAGGCGCTCCGTGTACTCATCCGGACCAAGCACAATATCGCCGTCAACTACTACCTCATCGCTGCGGCGCTCATAGTTGCCCGCCTTAAGGTTCTTGATGGCGCGCTGCACATCCTTACCCAAGCGCGGACCAGCGACCTTGGCATTGCAGACTACCTGGAAGGTGCCCACCGAATCGACGTCATCGGTAAGCTCAACTTCCTTAACGTTGACCTCGTCGCGAATGATATCGGCAAAGCCCGCCAAACGCTGTGCCTCTTCAAGAGCCACCGTCAGCTTCGGCAGCGGCAAGCGGTTGCGCAGTTTATTGGACTTGCGCACCGACGATGCCGCCGAGGCCACCGCACGGGTCGTATCCATCGCAGACACCAGATCTGCATCGGCTGGGTAATCCGCGGCCTGCGGGAAGTCCGCCAAGTGGACGGAACGCTCGCCGGTTAGCCCGCGGTAGATAACTTCCGCCACGTGCGGCAAAAGTGGCGCGACCACGCGAGTCACGGTTTCCAACACGGTGTACAAGGTATTGAATGCCTCAGGATGGGCTTCCTCTCCCTCCCAGAATCGCTCGCGCGAGCGACGCACGTACCAGTTGGTCAAAACGTCTGCGAACAGGCGCACCTCTTCGGTTGCCGTAGCGATATCGGTATCGGCAAGCGCCGCGTCCACCTTAGCTACGACATCGTGGGTTTTAGCCAAGATATAGCGGTCCAGAACATGCGTAGAGGTGGTGTCGAACTTAGCTTCCTTTTCCGCGTAGAGCTGCAGGAACGTATAGGCGTTCCAAATAGGCAAGATAGCCTGGCGCACGCCCTCGCGGATGCCCTGCTCGGTCACGATGAGATTGCCTCCGCGCAGGATAGGCGAAGACATAAGGAACCAGCGCATGGCATCCGAACCGTCGCGGTCAAAGACTTCATTGACGTTTGGATAATTGCCCTTGGACTTGGACATCTTGAGGCCATCGTTGCCCAGCACGATGCCGTGGGCTACGACCTTCTTGTATGCCGGACGATCAAACAGCGCGGTGGACAGCGCGTGCATCACATAGAACCAGCCACGCGTTTGACCGGAGTACTCCACGATGAAGTCAGACGGCGAGTGGGTTTCAAACCACTCTTTATTCTCGAAGGGGTAGTGCTTCTGCGCGAACGGCATCGAGCCGGACTCGAACCAGCAGTCCAATACGTCCGGCACGCGACGCATCATAGACTTGCCGGTTGGATCGTCCGGGTTCGGGCGCACCAACTCATCGATGTGCGGGCGGTGCAGGGACTCCGGGCGGACGCCGAAGTCACGCTCCAGCTCATCCAAGGAGCCGTAGACATCCATGCGTGGGTAATTGTCATCATCGGACATCCACACCGGGATAGGCGCACCCCAGTAGCGGGTACGCGAGATATTCCAGTCGCGCGCACCCTCGAGCCACTTGCCAAACTGACCGTCCCGAATGTGCTCCGGCAGCCACTCGATCTCATTGTGGTTGAGCTCCACCATGCGATCGCGGAACTCGGTTACCTTCACAAACCAGGCTGGCAGAGCCATGTAGATTAGCGGCTCACCCGAGCGCCACGAATGCGGGTAAGAGTGCTCGATGGTCACGTGGCGCACCACTCGCCCAGCGGCCTTCAAGTCCTTGATGATGTCCTTATTGGCATCAAAAACCAGCTGTCCCTCATACGGCGGTACCTGCGAGGTGAACTTGCCGTCCTCGTCCACTGGGATAACCAGCTCGATATCGTACTGGTTAGTGGTATTCATATCGTCTTCACCAAACGCCGGAGCCTGGTGAACCACGCCGGTGCCATCCTCGGTAGTGACATAATCAGCGACCAATACCTGGTAAGCATTGCGCAAATCCGGGAAGAAACCAAAGATCGGCTCATAGGTAAAGCCCTCGAGCTGCGCGCCGGTAAAGGTCTCCAGTACCTCGGCCTCACCTAGTTCCTTTTCCAAGGTAGCCAGCAGGTTTTCCGCCATGATGAAGGTACGGCCAGCGAAATCACCCTCGGTGGCCTTAAAGAGCGCGTAGGTAACCTCTGGGTGAACCGCCAAAGCCTCATTAGAAGGCAAGGTCCAGGGGGTGGTAGTCCAGGCGAGGAAGGAGGCGTCGGCAAGCGCGGGGTGCTCCGCCAGCGTCTTTTCTGCCGCGCTTCCCTCACGAGCACCCTCCACAGGGAAGGTAACCGTCAGGGTCGGATCCTGGCGCATCTTATAGGAATCATCCAGTCGGGTCTCCTGGTTGGACAGAGAAGTATGCTCTGCCCAAGAGTAAGGCAGGACACGGAATCCCTTGTAGATCAGGCCTTTGTCATAAAGCTCCTTGAACGCCCACATGACCGATTCCATGTAGTTGATGTCCATGGTCTTGTAGCCGTTATCAAAGTCCACCCAGCGGGCCTGGCGGTTGACGTATTCTTCCCACTCGTCGGTGTATTCCAACACGGACTTAGCGCAGTATTCATTGAACTTTTCCAAGCCCATGTCCTCGATCTGCGCTTTATCAGTAATACCCAGCTGCTTTTCCGCTTCCAGCTCGGCGGGCAGACCGTGGGTATCCCAGCCGAAGACACGAGGCACGTAGTTGCCTGCCATGGTGCGATAGCGCGGAACGATATCTTTTACATAACCGGTCAACAGGTGACCATAGTGCGGCAAGCCATTAGCAAAGGGAGGGCCATCATAGAAGATGTATTCTGGGCAATCCTTTGTCTTTTCTAGCGAAGCCTGGAAGGTATCATCCTGCTTCCAGTACTTCTGAACTTCCTCTTCCATATCCGGGAAGCGACTTGAGCCTCCGGTCATGTCAACCTTGGGGTAAATCTTTTTCGCCATTACAATCCTTCACTCATCACTCGGTGCAGGGACGCGCCTGTCGGGCTCGCGGTACCACCCTGCTTGAGCCCGAAGGCTCCGCTTCGTTTCGGTGAAGGAGTTGACGGTCCCACCCGTTCAGTTCTACTAGGCCGCACTGGCTGTTCTTCTGAATTGCTCCCCGGTGATGGCCGGATCACTGCATGTAGCACAAAGTATAGCGCCCCAGAATCTTCGTGCACAATAAGTTATCCACAGGCTAAAAATTTTCCCTTGTGGGGGCTTGCGCGGGGCAATAAATTGTGAGTCGTGAACGCGCTAGATACTTACCTCGCAGCCATGGCACCTGGGATGGACATCGTCCTTGGGTGCGCAGGCATGTCTGAGGACGACCTCTGCGCACGGGGCGCTGCCGAAAAGACTGCCCGCGAGCTGGCCTTGTTAAAGGAAGCATACTGCGGCACGACCAAGTTCACGGGGAAACGTCGCCGCGCTATCGAAGGCGCCCAGCACAATGGGCATTCCATTGTTGCCTTATCCATCATTGAAAAGTATGCGCGGAAAATGCCTACGCTTTTCGACGCCTGGGTTCTCCGCGAACAACTCTGCACTACCAAGGCCACAGCAGGGGCGCTGGAGAAGCTGGCTCAGTCCAAAGTCCCGAAGAAAAAGCGCACCGTGAAACCAGGCGTGCGCATCATCCGACGCAAAGATGCTCCGTGGACGCTTGCGATCGATGGATCGTCTTCGTTTATTGCGGATTTGCACGCAGCGGTAGAAAACCAGAATAAAAAGCCGCTAGATGTGGTGGAAGATACCTTCTTCGGGGACGATAGCGCACAACGGAGCACCGTAGTAACCAATGTCATCGTGCGGCTGGAAGATTACGTACGCATCGTCAACGGTGACGGTGAGGAAATCACCCTGCAGATGACAAACGGGGCAACGCTTTCGGGTGCGCAATACTTGCGCCGCACGTTAAAGGAACATGGACTCATCACGCTGGTCAGCCCCTACGAAGGCGCGGTGAACCTGTATCGCACGGAGCGCTTCGCCAATGCTAAGCAGCGATTGATGGCGGGTGCAGAAAATCCTGTGTGCCCGTGGCCGCGGTGCGCTAAGCCCGCCGACGAATGCCAAATTCACCATTTGGACCCCTGGCTACAGGGCGGATTGACCAATATCGCAAACTTATCCACAGCCTGCGCCTACCACAATGGAGCCAACGATGACGATCCCAATGCCCCACCGCTACGCGGACGGCTTAGCCGCACGAATGGACAGATTCGGTGGCAGCCCCCTGACTGCTAGGACAAGACCGCGAAATAAGGCGCCTCGAGCGCCTTTTTGGCGTGCTATTTTAGTTCTCGCGTAAAGCCTCGCGCAAGGAATCTTGCTCAGGGTGTTGTGCTGCCCGGGCTTTATCGCTGCGATGCTTATGCGCCCAATCCAGAATAAAGCACACCAGACCGAGGCCAGCGGCGGCGAAGACGATATACAGCGACCAGTCGGCACCCGAGATGACGAAGTTGACCAAGGCTACGAATGCCACGAGGGCGAGAACTAAGGCGGCAACAAGCACAATGGTTCCTTTCGGTTAGGTCGGGATAGGGCACCACGGTCTAAAACAACAATAGCGCCCCCGCAGCGGTGGCGGGGGCGCTAGAGAGAACGCGGTGGCTTAGTTATTGCCAGCTTCGCCGTTCGGTGCGGCGGTGCCGCGAGTAGCCAGCTCTTCCAGCTGAGACTCGAGCAAGGTCTTCAGGCGAGTGCGGTACTCGCGCTCGAAGGTACGCAGCTCGGAGATACGAGCCTCCAGTGCGGTCTGCTGCTGCTTGACCGTGTTCATAACCTCGGTGTGCTTGCGCTCAGCATCGGCCTGCAAGGAAGCAGCCTTCTCCTCAGCCTGACGGATTTGTGCCTCAGCACGGGAGGACGCATCGGACTCGGTCTGCTTTGCCTTAGCCTCGGCGTCAGACACCAGCTTCTTGGAGCGGGAATCCGCGTCCTGCAGCTGGGCATCGTACTTCTTCTGGGCGTCGGCAAGCTGCGCCTTGGAACGAGAGTCTGCGTCGGTCAGCTGCTTCTCGGCGGCGGTGCGTGCCTCCGACAGCATGGACTCGGACTCCGCACGAGCCTCGGAGGTCAGGCGGTCTGCCATCTCCTGTGCCAGACCCAGAACGCGAGCGGCCTGCATGTGGGTTTCTGGGGTAGCCAGACCATCTGCAGCCTGAGCTGCACCAGCGCCTGCAAGGCCTGCAGCTGCAACGCCGGCCTTGGAAGAACCAGCTGCGGAAGCGGACTTCTTCAGCTCATCATTTTCCTTCTTGGAAGCCTCAAGGTCCTTCTTTGCCTGTGCAGCCTCTGTACGAGCTTCCTCGGCTTCCTTCTTTGCCTGTGCTGCCTCATTGCGGGCGGCCTTCAGGTCTGCAGAAGCGGAAGCGGCGGCAGAGCCGGTCTCCTGTGCCTTGGAAGCCTCAGCTTGGGCTGCCTTTACCTGCTCGCGTGCCTTCTTGGTTTCTTCCTTAGCACGGGACAGCTCGGACTTGGAGTCCGCCAGCTTGGTTTCGTACTCGGCGCGCAGCTTGGCCTCAATCTCCTTGCGCAGTGCAGCCTCATCGGTACGAGCGGAGGCTGCCGTTGCGGTACCAGCAGCACCGGCGCCAGCGCCCGCCTTGGCCTGAGAATTGAGATCGCTGACCTGTGCCTGTAGATCTTCGTTCTCATCCTGCAGCTGGGCAAGCGCATCCTCTACGAGGTCGAGGAACTGATCCACCTCGTCTTCGTTGTAGCCGCGCTTGCCAATGGGCGGCTTGCTGAACGCGACGTTGTGAACATCAGCTGGTGACAGTGGCATGTCTTCTCTTCCCCTTCAGGTTGATACAACCCCGGAGGTTCCAGGGCCTTAGGAGCTGCGGTTCAGGTCTAACTAAACCTTCCCCACAAAGGTACATGTGGTTCATAATACGGGTTATCGCGATTTATCGTAACCAAACGACCACAATAATCGACGCCCCGCCGAGTCTCAACGTTTACCACAGGTTGCGAGGCGACGGGGGTGCTAACCGAAAAATACGATTTGCAAGATTCGTGTAAGTATCGAAAGCAAAATAAATAGCACGAGCACCGATACGTCGAGGGCCACCCCGCCCATCTGGAGCGGCGGGATCAAACGGCGTAGCGCCTTTACCGGCGGATCCGTAATTACAAACAGTGGCTCCGCCACAACCATAAACCAACGTGGCGGGTTAAACTGCCGGGAAAAGGATTGAATCATCTCAATGATGATGCGGGCGATGAGAACCCACGTATAAATCCGCACGAGCAGGATAAGAATAATTCCGAGTTGTGTCACAATAACCGAGCCTATCTAATAGACCCCCGCAGGTGCCCAATCGGCACCCCACGGGGGTCAAGAAAAACTTACCGCTTTAGCGCAGGCCAGCGGCGCGCTCGAGCTCGTGCCTAGCGATGTCCGCAGACTTCGGCACGATAGAAAAGACCTTGCGCTCGGTATCCAATCCCTTGGTGAGGTTAAGCATGCGCCCTTCCAAGCCGAAGCAGAGACCGGCAGCGAAGTCGATGAAGCGCTTTGCGGTGGCCTTGTCGGCGTCGGTAAGCTCAAAGACCACTGCGTCGCCGTCGCGGAAAGGCTCGCCCACCTTGGCAGCGTCATTGAAAGACGTCAGCGAAATAGCCACGATGGTCGGCACAAACTCTTCTTTCACCGGAGCAGGCTCATAAGACTGCGGAGCACGACGCGGGGCGTAGGCGGAGGAGGCATTTTCGGAATAACGCGGCTCCTCGCTGTAGTAGGCATCGTCTTCTTCGATGTCCACCGGGCCCAGCCCGAAGAAATCCTTCGTCTTATCAATGAATGACATTTTTGGGTCTCCCTCTGACCTAAATTTGTACAAGTCTAAACGCGCAAAATGTGTCTAGTGTGACTCATGTGATTTACGCTGTGAAATGCGCTTTTGCAATGCTTTCAACCTACTGGCCGCGGCCCCATGATACTGGTTCCGACACGCACGATATCGCTGCCCGCAGCAATTGCTTCGGCCATGTCCGCGCTCATTCCAGCAGACAATTTCAGCGGGCGCTTCAGCGCGGCAGATAGCCGGTCGACCTCATCTCGCACACCGCGAAAGACCTCGCCCGCATCGGCGTCGAGGGGCGGGACTACCATGAGGCCAGCGAAGTCGAGGTGTTCGCTTCCTTCTACTGCTTCGACGAGCTCGTCGAGCGCGTGGCGAGAAACGCCTCCGCGAGCGTCATCGCCATCGGCAGACACTTGGACAAAGACCGGCAGGTTGCTCTCGCGTTCCCCTCGTTCCTTTGCCAAGGCGACGCCCCGTTCCAAAGCCTGAGCAAGTTTGAGGGAATCAAGCGAATGAACGCTGGCCGCCCAACGAGCCACGTGATTGGCCTTTTTGGTCTGGATCTGGCCGATCATATGGAAACGCAGCTGTGGCAATTCGGCAGCTTTGGCGCGAGCTTCTTGCTCCCGGTTTTCGGCAACGTCACTAACCCCGAGTTCAGCAAGTAGGGCGATATCCGCAGCTCGATGAAACTTCGTCACCGGCAGTAGCTGCGGGGGCTTGCGGTCTGCTTGCGCCGATAGCCGTTCAATCTCAGCTCGAGTAGCGGCGAGATTTTCTCGTAGCTGTGCTTTACGGTCTGCCATTAGTTAGCCTCCAACCAGATCAGCCCGGCCTGGCGGCCGGTAGTGCCTTCGCGGCGATAGGAAAAGAAATTTTCGTCTTCAATTGTGCAGCGCGGATCGGATTCAATCGCGGTGATGCCGAGGCCCATGAGCTGGCGGATCAAACCTGCGCGAACGTCAATTCCCCAGGTTCCTTTCGACGTCCGCGTCTTCGAACCGGGCAGCCGACGTTCTACATCCTCAGCCATCTCTTTCGGCACCTCGTAGTTTTTGCCGGAGGCAGCTGGTCCCATAACCACCTGGATGCGCTCGGGCTGAGCGCCGAGTTTCTCCATTTCGCGCACGGTATTGACGATGATGCCGTTGCGGGCGCCCAAGCGGCCAGCGTGGGCGGCGGCGATGACACCAGCGGCGACGTCGACAAACAGAACCGGCGTGCAATCTGCAACAAGGACGCCCAGCCCAAGGCGGCGCTGCGTGGTGACAATCGCGTCGGTGGCTGGCACAGGTTCATCCTGTGGACCATCGATAACGGTGACTGTATTGGTGTGTAGCTGTTCCATCCACACGATATCGTCCACGCCGGTCACGCGCTTTAAGCGGTCGCGATTTGCAGCAACCGCGGCGGGGTCATCGCCGACATGGAGCCCTAGGTTAAAAGAGTCATATGGAATAGCAGACGCCCCGCCGGCACGGCTGGTAAAGACCATGCGGACGGGGCGTTTGGTGCGATGTTCCTCGTTTACTGGCATGCACACCAGCGTAGCGCTTTGCGCTTAGCGCATGAAGGAAGGCACGTCCAGATCGTCGTCGCCATCATCATCGCGGCGCTGGGATGGGCGAGACAAACGGTAGTCATCACGACGCTCCTCGCGGGAGAAACGGTCAGAATTGGTGAACAGACCGGTAGATTCTGGGCGGCGCTCCTCGGCAGGGCACTCTGGGGTGTAGCGCTCCCGCTCCTGGCCGGCACGCGGCTCGTAGGAGTGGCGCGGGGAGTAATCATCTTGTACCGGCTCGGCCGCACCAGGCTGTGCCGGAGCCGGGGTGACGGGCTCTGCGGCCGCGCGCTGGCGATTGTCAAAAAGGGACCCTGGCTTGCGCTGTTCCTGCTGCTTCTGCGGTTGTGCAGCGGCCTGGGTCATATTGGCCTCGGCATCAAAGCCGGTGGCAATGATGGTGATGCGGATTTCATCACCCAAGGTGTCATCGATGATGGTACCGAAGATAAGGTTGACGTCTTCGTCAGCGCGCTCCTCCACCATGGAAGCCGCGGCATTAACCTCGTGCAGGCCAAGGTCGGAGCCGCCGGCGATGGACAACAGCACGCCCTTGGCGCCTTCCATCGTCGATTCCAATAGCGGGGAATTAATGGCCTGCTCGGCAGCGGTCATGGCGCGATTATCGCCGCGGGCAGAGCCGATGCCCATCAGGGCAGAGCCGGCGTCGGACATGACGGAGCGGACGTCGGCAAAGTCGACGTTGATCATGCCTGGGATGGTGATCAGATTGGTAATACCCTGCACACCATTGTGCAGCACCTCATCGGCGGCGCGGAAAGCCTCAACAATGGAAAGCTCTTCCCCACCGAGCTGCATCAGGCGGTCATTCGGAATAACGATAAGCGTATCGCATACCTCACGCAGCTCTTCGATGCCGGCCATAGCCTGGCGGGTACGGCGGGCACCCTCGAACTTGAACGGACGGGTGACAACGCCCACGGTCAACGCGCCCATCTTCTTCGCGATGGATGCCACAACCGGAGCGGCACCGGTGCCGGTACCGCCGCCTTCGCCAGCAGTCACGAAGACCATATCGGAGCCTTGCAGGGCGTCTTCGATTTCGGACTTATGATCTTCTGCGGAGGTCTTGCCCACCTCAGGATTAGCGCCGGCACCGAGGCCACGGGTGGCCTCGCGGCCGATATCCAGCTTGGTATCGGCATCAGAGAAGATGAGGGCCTGAGAGTCAGTGTTGATGGCGACGAACTGAACGCCCTTGAGGCCTTCTTCGATCATGCGGTTGACGGCGTTGACGCCGCCACCGCCGACGCCGACGACCTTGATATCCGCGAGATTGTTATTGGAAGAGATCATGTGAGTTGGTCTCACCTTTCGCTACTTTAAGTCTGCACGTGCATTAAACGAGGAATGTAATGCGGTCCGCCGAGAACGAATCGCGTTCCTTTCCATCTTTAACGACAGCCGTGTAATTTTCACGCACATTTTGCGCGTGTCGAGACCCTCAAGTTGCACTTTAGGGTTGTTCACCTGCGGTTTTGTTAGTCACACCCGCACCATCCGCCCCACATTGGTGCCAGAGAAAAAGGCCCCTGCAGCGCACGCGCTTAAGCGGCGCTGCAGGGACCACAGAAGGGTAAAAAATGCGTCCGGGGGCACCCGTCCCCTATCCGCGGGTGGTCACCAACTCAGGGTTGGAAATATTCCACTCGCGACCTTCCATCTTCAACACGGTGGCAAAGGCACGCGCCTTGTCATCATCATTGGAGTCGCTCGCACCCCAAAAGACGCGGCGGCCATCCTTAGTGGTAAAGACGAGCGAGTATTCATCGGCCACATCAAGGGTTCCTACTTGGTTGCGCAGATCATCCGATAACGCAGCGATCGCGCGCACCGCGTCTTGGGTTTGGCGGGAGCCGCTATCAACAGAACCAGTAACCTCAACCGCGCCGGCGGGAGGCTCCGCGGAGGTAAATTCCTCGCCCTTATCATCAATCAGGAAAGGCTTATTATCGCGCTTTACAAAAGCCACAGCCTTGTGTTCTTCCACATTGATAGTCAAGGTGGAGGGAAAATCGCGCGAGACAGTTACCGAATCAACCCAATCCAATCCAGCAACACCGGAGGCTGCCTTGCCTGCATCTACGCGCAGGAGGTTTTCTCCTTCGGCAACCCCAGCGGCCTCCTCTACCTGCGCGGCATCAAGCTGCTGGGTACCTTCCACCTGAAAATGGCGGACTTTTAAGATGGGCACCGTCCATACTACAACGGCAATGATCAAGGCTACGACAACGACAACTGCGCTGATCCCGGCAATGAGCTTGGTGGATACGCGCACTAGCTCGCCCGCAATTCATCGAGAATTTCTGCCGCGACCATAGTTACCGAGCCAGCACCGATGGTCAGCACGACATCGCCAGGTTCTACGAGCGAAACAACGTCGCGGGCAGCGGCAGAAAAATCTGGTTCGAAGATGACCTGCATGTCGCTTGGCATCTTATCGGTAATGATGCGGGAGGTAATTCCCTCCACGGGTTGTTCGCGCGCGCCGTAGATGTCGAGGACTACGGCGGCGTCGGCAAGCGAGAGCGCTTGGGCAAACTCGGCGTCGAATTCCATGGTGCGCGAGTACAGGTGCGGCTGGAAGCAGGCGATGACACGGCCGCCGTGGCCTTCGGCCTCAACCTTTGCCCGAGCGGCGCGCAGAACTGCAGCAACCTCGGTGGGATGGTGCGCATAGTCATCAAAGACGCGCACGGGCTTTCCCTGCTTGTCGACGCTCCCCCGGTACTCAAAGCGCCGGCGCACACCGCTAAAATCAGCCAATCCCTCAGCAATGGCAGCCGGGGCGCCACCGGAAAGCACACCAGCCAACAAGGCACCCATCGAGTTAAGCACCATGTGGTGTCCCGGGATCTGCAGCTCGTAGCGCACAGTTTCAGAGATGCCAGGAAGGTTAACCTTTACGGTGGTGTCCATCCCTTCAGCGGTGGTCTCCTCGCGTTCCAGCTCAGCGGCCAGCGGCACGGTAGAGGTAAAAGACTTGTCCGCTGCGCCATAGGCCACGACGTTGATGCCGCGCTCCTGCGCACGCTCGCCTGCTTGGGCGGCGTGCTCATCCTCGGCGCAGACAACAAGATAGCCGGTATCTGGGGTGACCAGGCCAGCAAAGTCATCGAAGACCTTGAAGTAAGCCTCCTCGCTGTGGAAGAAGTCGAGGTGATCGGGCTCGATGGTCGTCAGCACCGCAACATCGGGGCTGTAGCGCAGCAGGGAGGCATCGGATTCATCAGCCTCGGCGACAAAGGCCTCACCGGTGCCGCCGTGGGCGTTGGTGCCCGCGCGATTGAGCTGGCCGCCGATGGCAAAGGAAGGATCGAGACCTGCGTGTTGCATCGCACTCACGGTCATCGACGTAGTGGACGTTTTGCCGTGCGTGCCGGCTAGCAATACCTGCTTGTGGCCTTCCATCAATGCGGAGAGCAAATCGGAGCGGCGGATGACGGGGATATCGTTTTCCTGCGCGGCTACTAGCTCCGGATTGTCTTGCGGAATGGCAGCGAAGGAAGTCACCACGACGGTCGGCAGTTCACCCGATAGGCGCAGGTTTTCGGCAGCGTGCCCGATGGCGATCTTCGCGCCCATGGTGCGCAGCACCTCCACCGGGGTGGAGTCTTTTACATCGGAACCGGTAACCACGGCGCCGCGCGTGGCAAGAATTCGCGCCAGCCCCGACATGCCAGAGCCACCAATGCCGATAAGGTGAACGCGGTGGAGATCGTAGTGTGCGGGATCAGTCATTTACTTTTCCTTCCTTCCGGCGGCGGTTTCGGCCTCGGACACGCGGGCAGCGATGCGGTCTGCGATGGTATTGGCCACGTCGCCGGCGCTGGCGTGGGCGGCGGCATGCGTCATCGATGCTAGACGTTTAGGGTCATCGAGAATGCCGCGCACCTCAGAGATAAGACGCTCAGGGGTCAGCTCCGCATCGGGAATCTGGATGGCAGCGCCCGCCTCGACCACTTCACGGGAATTGAGCGCTTGTTCACCGTTACCATGCGGCAACGGCACGTAAATCGCTGGCAGCCCTGCGGCAGATACTTCGGCAACGGTCATAGCACCGGAGCGACATACGACGAGATCGGCTACCGCAAGGGCCGAGCCCATATCCTCGATATACGGCAAAGCAGCGTAGTTCGGATGTGCTGCGGGCTCTTCATTCTTCTTGCCATAAGCATGCAGGAGCTGGAAGTCCTTGGCTAGGTCTTCCACTGCCCCAGCAACCGCGCGGTTGATGCTGGCTGCGCCTTGGGAGCCACCAGTAATGAGGACGGTGGGAAGCTCGGCCAAGTTCCACTTGGTGCGCGCGCCTGCAGCAAGGGTCCCCTCCGGGTCCTCCGCCAAGCTCGGGCGCACGGGAATGCCCACGACCTCACCCGGCATTCCGGAGTCCGGGTGGGCGTTGAGGCCGATGCCGCCCATTTTCACGCCGAGCTTATTGGCGATTCCGGCTAAGGCATTGGTTTCCAAAACATAGAACGGGATCCCGAGGGAACCCGCAGCAATATAGGCTGGGCCGGCCACGTAGCCGCCGGTGCCAAAGACAACGTCTGCTTCGACGTCCTTGAGTACCTGCTTGGCCTCCCTCACCGCGCGGGAGAGGTTAAACGGTAGCTTGAAAAGCTGCGCGTTGATTTTGCGCGGAATCGGCACGGGGGTAATCAGTCTAAGGTCCACGCCTCGGGCGGGAATGATATCGCGCTCAAGGCCCTTTTCGGTACCGAGAGCAGTGATGCGAGCGCCGTGGCGCTCACGCAAAGCTTCGCCCACGGCAAGGGCGGGTTCAATGTGTCCGGCAGTGCCGCCACCTGCAATGACGACGGAAATAGGCGTGGAATTCATAGCCTAAAGGCTACCAGCGCCACCTATCGATAGCGGCGCTCGGCGCGCGGATAGCGGCGGCCGCTTCCAGTCACCGGGCGACCAAATTGCTCTTCGCGCACACGGGAGCGTGGCTCCTGCGGGCGGGCGTGACGCCCCCGCTGCTTCTTTTTCGGCTTAGACACCGGCTGCGGCTCGCCGATGAAAAAGAGGCGATCAAAAAACGGGCGGCCAAAGTTCTGCATTGCGGAAATCTGCATCGGCTCGTGGCGCGCTACATTGCACAGCACGCCCATCGAACCGATGGTGATAATCGCCGCGGTACCGCCGGCGGAGATCATGGGCAGCTGAATACCGGTCACTGGCAGCAGGCCAATGACATAGCCAATATTGACGAAGGCCTGGGTAACCACACCGATGGTCAACGAGGCGGCGAGCAAAGATTGGAACTGATTCTGTGCCCGCATCGCGGTGCGCAGGCCCACATATCCCAAAGCGGCAAAGAGGAAGATAACGAGCGCGCCGCCCCACCAGCCAAGCTCCTCACCCACGATGGCGTAAATAAAGTCATTCTTCGCCTCTGGCAGGTAGAACCACTTGGCGCGGGATTGGCCGATACCAACGCCCCAGAAGCCGCCGTCGGCAAGCGAGAGAAAGCCCTGATAAGACTGGAAACCAGTGCCTTGAGTATCGGAGATATTGCCCAACAAGGCGTCGAAATAGGTGTGGAAGCGATTCGAGCGGAAACCGCCTTTCAAGAAAATCCCGATCAACCCCAAGACCGCGGCAACGCCGATCGTTGCGGGGACTCTCCAGTCAACGCCGGCGAAAATGAGGGTAAAGACCACCACGATGGCGAAGGACAGCGCCATGCCCATGTCCCCTTGACCGACGATGAGCAAAAACATTCCTGCAGAAATAAAGGAATACATCATGAAGGGGTCAGAAAGCTTCATGGATTTGTGTTCCTTGTCGGCCAGGACGCTCGCACCAAACATGCCTACGGCAATGCGCGCGAGCTCCGAGGGCTGCAAGGAAAACGGACCGAGGTAAATCCACGACTGCGAACCCACCTCTTCACGGCCGGTGCCTACACCGGGGATGAGCACCGCAATGAGCAAAATAATAGAAAGACCCACGATCCACGGCACGCATTTGCGCAAAGTATGTGGCGAGACCTGCAGGCCCAGCCAAAAGGCAAGGAGACCAAAAAACACCATGACGCACTGCCGTAGCGCCTGGTTCCACACCCCGCCGTCCTCGGTCAATGACGTGGCCATTGAAGAGGAAAAGACCATGAGCACACCAATGCCCACGAGCGTGAAAATGATAAAGCGCAACAGCTGGTAATCTAGGCCGGCCTGCTGGCGGGCTTGCTCGCGCAGCTCACGAACGCGGTCGCCAAAGCTCTTGGAGCGCGGGCGCTGCTGGGAGGTGGCCATCATATGTTCTCCTGATCTTCAATATCAAGCTCTAGTCACGGGTGAGCTCCCGCGCGGCTGCGGCAAAGAAGTCACCGCGTTGAGCCATGCCGGTATACATATCCAACGATGCCGCAGCCGGTGCCAAAAGGACGGTATCCCCGGCTTCGGCGTGTTGCAGTGCAGCATCCACCGCTGCATTCATGGCCGCGGCAGGGTCGTTGCTTTCGATAACGTCTACAGGTGCATGTGGTGCGTGTTCGGCCAGTGCCTGGGCGATTTCTTGCCTATCCGCGCCGAGAACTACCGCGGCCTTGATAAGGGCGGCGTGCTTGGCGACGAGCCCGTCTACCTCCGCCCCCTTCAACTGCCCGCCGGCAATCCATACAACGGAATTGAGCCCTTTTAGCGCTGCATCCGCTGCGTGTGGATTGGTGGCCTTGGAGTTATCGATGAAACTGATGCCGGAATGCTCATGAATCACAGCGCCACGGTGCCCGGCGACGGTATACGCTGCCAGCCCCTGCGCGATGGAGCGCGGGCTAGCGCCTGCCAAGCGCGCGACGCTTGCTGCGGCTGCAGCGTCCAAGACTCCTGCCAAGCCAGCGGGCTCGATACCCTCGGCGGAAGCGAGATCCTCCCGCTCCTGGGTGAGCCGAGAGAGAAGGCGGCCGGCGCTTACGCCTACCTCCCCCTCTGCAGGTTCAGCGGCGGTAAAGCCGTATAGATTAGCTGTATTCTCGGCGTAGCGCACCGCCGCGGCATCGTCCTTGCCCACGACGGCGGCTTGGCCGTCGAGCACCTTGGCTTTGGCCTGCGCATAAGCGTCGAACGAGCCATGCCAATCGAGGTGGTCTTCTGCCAAGTTCAACAGCACGCCCACATCTGGGCGCAACTGGCTAGACCAGTGCAGCTGGAAAGAAGAAAGCTCGGCACAAAGGACGTCGACGCGAGGGGTGGCGGTGAGGGCGTCGAAAAGCGAAACGCCAATATTGCCCACCGCCAGTGCGCGCTTGCCGGTGCGCTCGGCATCGGCCTGCATAATCTGGGCCAACATTCCGGTGGTGGTGGTTTTGCCGTTAGTTCCGGTGACCACTAACCAGGTGCGCGGTGCCCCGAAGACGCCGGATCGGTCCAAGCGATAGGCAAGCTCCACATCGCCGATCACCTCTACCCCAGCGTTCTGAAAAGCAACCAACAAAGGCGAGTCAGGACGCCAGCCGGGCGAGGTAATCACGAGGTCAAACTCGCTTTGGGCAGCGGAGTCAACGGAAACCGTAGCTACGCCGTAGTCCTCCGCCAACGCCTCTAGAGCATCTTCGTTGGAATCTGTCACGGTAGTATCCACGCCGAGTCTGGTGAGCATAGCGACGCAACCGCGCCCGGATACTCCCGCCCCAGCCACGAGCACGCGACCGCGCAAGGAGGATGGCAACTCGGTCATCTGTTTTTCCTCTTTCCTCGATAAAACTAGAAGGCGTGAGTCTTAAGAACTAAAACCGACCGCGGACAGCCAGTCACCATAAAAGATGCATACGCCGGCAATGGCGGCCATGGCGCTGAGCAACCAAAAGCGAGTGACCACGGCGGTCTCTGCCCAGCCACCGTTTTCAAAGTGATGGTGGATGGGCGCCATGCGGAAAAAGCGCTTTCCGGTGCTGCGGAAGACGATGATCTGGATAACCACGGAGACCGTCTCAATAACGAAGATGGCGCCGATGATGATCATGAGCAGCTCGGTACGGGTGGTCACGGACAGGCCAGCGACGAGACCACCGAGTGCTAGTGAGCCGGTATCGCCCATAAAGATTTTCGCCGGTGCGGCATTCCACCACAAAAAGCCCAAGCAACCGCCCAGGCCAGCTGCAGCCAGCACGGCGAGGTCGAGTGGATCACGGACCTCATAGCACCCCGCCGCAGGCGACGCCGCGCAAGAATTGCGGAACTGCCAGAAGGAAATGAGCGCGTAGGCTCCCATGACCATCGCAGTGGTGCCGGCGGCCAAGCCGTCGAGGCCGTCGGTGAGGTTTACGGCATTCGACCACGCCGCGATGAGTAGATAGAGAAAGACCAAGAAAACGATGGTGCCGATAATGGCGCCGCCTACGGCGATATCGAAGGTGTCAAAATCGCGGACGAAGGACAGGTTTGTCGACGCCGGGGTCAAGCCGTGTGCATCGGGGAACTGCAGTGCCAAGATGCCGAAGATAAGCGCGACGGCTAGTTGACCTACCAGCTTGGCGGTCTTATTGAGGCCGAGGTTACGCTTTTTAAACAGCTTGATGAAGTCATCGGCAAAGCCCAGTCCGCCCAAGCCCATGGTGAGGAAGTAGACCAAGAGACCGGAGGGGCTAAAGCCACCGTTGCCCGTCACGCGGGCGTAAATGCCCACCACAAGGTAGGCCACAGTGATGGCGAGCAAAATCGCCAGTCCGCCCATAGTTGGGGTGCCGCGCTTGCGTAGGTGCAGCTGTGGCCCGTCCTCACGGATTTCCTGCCCCTTGCCTACGCCGGAAAAATAGCGGACCAACATGGGAGTGGTAAAAATCGCGACGAGGAAGCTGAGGATGCC
The DNA here is from genome assembly GCF_037908395.1 of Corynebacterium sp. KPL4072. Taxonomy (NCBI): domain Bacteria; kingdom Bacillati; phylum Actinomycetota; class Actinomycetes; order Mycobacteriales; family Corynebacteriaceae; genus Corynebacterium; species Corynebacterium sp. KPL4072. The sequence goes on along the minus strand of NZ_JBBMGE010000001.1, from coordinate 148,710 downwards.
CGCGATAATGATCTGAGTCATTGCTAGAGGTCTTTCTCCTTGTACTGAGGACTAATGGCGATTGAGCTTTTCTGCCACGCGCCACAGGCGCTGGGCATTCGATGACTTGATGAGGACAACGTCTTTGGCCTCGCGCTCCGCCCAGTCTTCGATGCCGGCAGGCGCTACCCTAATGATGTCTTCGACCGCCGCCGCAGCGGTGTCAACATCTGGGCTGATAGTAGTATTTATACCCTGCGCCCGTGCGGCCTCGACCATCGCCCTCATATTCTCGTTATCTCCCACGGCCACGAGGTAGCCAACGTGGTATTTGGAAAGGACCTCGCCCAATGTGCGGTGGGCAGCCACCGCTTCGCCGCCGAGTTCTCCCATCTCACCGAGCACGGCGATGGCACGGGCATCCGGACGGGCGGCTGAGGTATAGGCCAGCGCGGCAATCGCCGCGTGCATGGAATCGGGATTGGCATTATAGGAGTCATCGATGGTGGTGACTCCATCGCGGCGGGTGCGTACGTCCATGCGGTGTTCGGAGGCATTTTGGTGCCCCGATAGCGCGCTGGCTACCACCTGCGGGTCCATGCCTGATTCAATGGCTGCGGCCGCCGCTGCCAAAGCATTAGATACTTGGTGCCGGCCAAAGACCTGCAGTTTTACTGGAAGCGGGTCTGTGCCCGGCGCATGCAGCACGAACGAGGGGCGGGCCACATCATCGAGCTGGATTTCACTGGCGTAGTACTGGGCGTCGGCAGCCGGCGGCTTATTTGCCGAGTAGTAAACCACCTTTGCTGAGGTGCGTGGCGCCATGCCGGCGACAAAGGGATCATCGGCATTGAGCACAGCGACCCCGCCCTCAGCGGCCGAGGGCAGGGCCTCCACAAGCTCGCCTTTGGCTTGGGCGATGTTTTCACGCGAGCCAAACTCGCCTAGGTGAGCGGTGCCGACGTTGAGCACTACGCCCACGGTGGGTGCGGTAATAGTTGTCAGGTGGCGGATATGGCCAATTCCGCGGGCAGACATTTCGGCAACAAGGAAGCGAGTGTGCTCATCACAGCGCAAAGCGGTATAGGGCAGACCGACCTCGTTATTAAAGGAACCAGGAGGGGCAACGGTATCGCCCTCTGCGCGGAAAATAGTGGCCAGCAGGTCCTTGGTGGAGGTCTTTCCGGCTGAGCCGGTCACACCGACTATCTCTAGGCCCTGCTCCGCGGTCAGGCGGCGGGTGACTTCCCTGGCAATATCGGACAGCGCCTGGACAACCGCAGCGGCAGAGCCGTCCTCGTCGTGAGCATAGATATCCGCGTTCGCAGCATCACCGGTAACGCGGCCTTGAGGCTTGACGACGACCGCCGGAACGCCGACCGGCCGCGCGGCAAGCACCGCTACAGCGCCCTGCTCAATGGCCTTTTCCGCATAATCGTGGCCATCCACTCGGGCGCCGGGCAGGGCTAGAAACAACCCACCTTTGGTTACCTTCCGGGAATCGAATTCGATGAACCCGGTAACGCGCTGATCTGGGTCGGAAACGCAATCGAGGCTGCCCCCGGTGATTTCGGCAATATCGGCAATAGAAAGTGGAATCATGACTACTCCTTCGCATCCCTAAGGGTATCGCGCTGTAGGGTTCCGGCCAGTTTCTCCTCGATGGCGCGTGCCATTTCTTCGCGGTCATCAAAGTGCAAGGTTTTCCCGTTAATAAGCTGGCCCGCCTCGTGGCCCTTGCCGACGACGATGACGGCATCGCCTGGCTCGGCCCAGTCAACGACTTCATCGATGGCACGGGCACGAGAACCTACCTCACGAATATCGCCCTGGGGCGCGGCTTCGCGTGCACCGTCCACCACCGCAGCACGAATAGTGGCAGGGTCCTCAGAGCGTGGGTTGTCATCGGTGACCACAGTGAGGTCAGCGCGGGTGGCCGCGGCAGCGCCCATGATGGGGCGTTTTGAGCTATCACGGTCTCCGCCGGCACCGACGACGATGCCGACGCGCCCCTTGGTTCCTTCTAGTTGGCCGCGCAGAGTATCAAGCACCGCGGCGATAGCTGCCGGCTTATGGGCATAGTCCACCACGGCCACAAAGTCTTGGCCGCGGTCGATGCGCTCCATACGGCCGGGAACAGCGACCTTTTCCACGCCCGAGAGGAACTCCGCCGGCTCCTCTCCTACCGCTACGGCCATGCCCAGCGCCAAACAGGCATTGGCGATATTGAACTCGCCAGGCAGTGGCAACCGGAAGGAGAAATCGGCACCGTCATAGTTCAAGGCGACCTCTTGGGCGCCGGTAGCCTCGGTGGCGGTTTGGTGCGCAGAAATCGTGGCCGCAGCCCCCTGAGTGGCCACCGTGGTTACGGGGTGGCCAGCGCTCTCGGCGACGCCGCGCATGCGCCCGCCCCACTCATCATCGAGGCAGATTACAGCCTGCTCGGCCGCCTGTTCCCCAGCAAAGAGCTTGGCCTTAGCTTCAAAGTAGTCCTCCATGGTGGGGTGAAAATCCAGGTGATCCTGGCTTAAATTCGTAAACCCGCCCACGGCAAACCGGGTTCCGCGCACGCGTCCCAACTCCAGTGCATGCGAAGATACCTCCATCACCACGTGGGTGACGCCCTCGCTTTTCATGCGCGCGAATAGCTCTTGCAAGGTAGGTGCCTCGGGAGTAGTAAGCGAGGTAGGAACCGGGGTGCGGTTAATACGAGTACCGGTGGTACCGATAAGCCCCACGGAATGCCCAGCATGGAGCAGACCAGCTTCAAGCAGGTAGCTCGTGGTGGTCTTGCCGGAGGTACCGGTGACGCCAATGACCGTCAGTTCCCGGGTGGGGTGGCCATAAATTTCAGCGGAAATCGGACCGAGCACGGCACGAATATCGTCCACCACCACAATGGGGCGGGTTTCTTGGGCCCGGCTGAGCAGGTCGAGTCCGGCGGCGTCGGTAAGCACAGCCGCAGCCTTAGTATCGCGGGCGAACTGCGCGCCGTGTGCACGTGTGCCCGGCAGGGCGGCAAAAAGCGCGCCCTCAGGCAGACGGGAAGAATCCAGCCCGCACGCGGAGACCTCCACGGAGGCATCACCAATGACGCGCCCGCCAGAAAGCTGGGCGAGAGTATCCAATGAAACGGTCATACTAAGCTCCTATTGTGCCCGCAGGGTCAGCCGCGGTGCTGGTTTCGAAGTCGGAATATTGTCACGGTTGAGCAGCCAGGAGGCGATGTCTCGGAAAATCGGCGCTGCCGATTGGCCGCCGCCTCCATTGTCCTCCACACCGGATTTGGGTTCATCCAACATGACGGCAACGACGAAGCGCGGATCATCGGCCGGTGCGATACCGGCAAAGGTGATCCAATAGGCGGAGTTCGAATAGGCCCCGGTATTCGGATCGACCTTTTGAGCTGTACCAGTCTTGCCGGAGAGCTGATAACCCTTGAGTTGCGCATTACCGGCCGTGCCATTTTGCAGGCCAGCGTCATCGTCTTGGAAGACGGCCCGGAACATATCCACCGTTGTCTTGGCGGTTTCAGGGCTTATCACCTGGGTCTTTTTTGGCTCCTCCAGCTTTTCTTCCTTGCCGTCTGGCCCCTTCACAGAGTCAATGATGCGCGGCTCGATGCGCTCGCCGCCATTTGCCAATGTTTGGTACACGCTCGCCATCTGCAAGGTGGTCCAGGACTGGCCCTGACCAATGGGCAGGTTGGCGAAGGTGCCGCCGGACCATTGCTCCAGGTCCGGCACGCTACCGGCAGATTCATTCGGTAGTTCTACGCCGGTGGTATTACCCAAACCAAACTTTTCCAAGTACTTCGCGTACTTTTCTTGGCCCAATTTATCGGCAAGCATCAAGGTGCCCACATTGGAGGATTTACCAAAGATGCCGGTCGTTGTATAGGGCTCGGTGCCGTGCTGCCACGCATCGTTAACGGTCACACCCGCCATATCGATGGATCCCGGAACCTGGTGCACCTCGTCCGGGGTGGTCACTCCCTCTTGCAATGCGGCAGCAGCGGTAACCACCTTGGCTACAGAGCCTGGCTCATAAGGGTGCGAGACGCTGTGGTTTTCAAAGTCTTTGCCCTCATCGAGCTGATCCTCAATATTCTTGTTGGGATCTACGGTATCGGTATTGGCCATGGCGAGAACTTGGCCGGTCGCAGCATCAAGGACCACAGCCTCCGCGCCAGAAGCCTTGGAGTTGGCCTTGGCCTTCTCCAGCTTTTGCTGCACATAAGTCTGCAGGTCCAAATCGAGGGTGAGGGTGACATCGCGGCCATCAACGGTATCAACGACATCACGGAGCGTGCCGGGGATAACCTGGCCATCCGCGGATACGTCCTCGGTTGACTGGCCGTCAATGCCGGTTAGTTCCGTATCGCGCGCGGCCTCGAAGCCAAATTGGCCATGGCCATCCATGGATACCTTGCCCACGACATTCTCCCCAATAGCGCCATTGGGGTACTGGCGAATGTCTTGCCGGTCCGCTGCCACTCCGTGGTACTTATTGGAAATCTCTACGGCTACATCCGGATCGACATTGCGCACCAATACCTCGTATTGGGTATCGGCCTTGAGCTTATTAAGAATGTCTTCCTTTTCCACCTTGGAGGTCGAAGCTCCCGAATCCTCAATCATCTTCGGGATTCCCTCCGCCATGTCTTTGAGGGTCTCCTCCATTTTCTGGTTGAGGAAGCTATCGAGCTTCTTATCGTCCATACCCTCAGTCGAGCCGTCATTCTGGGCCTCGATTTCGGCCTTGTCTTTTAGCTCATCGCGCAGACGAGTAGGTGAGACGGTCAAGGACCGAGACTTCATCGTATAAGCCAAGCGCTGGCCGTCGCGGTCTAAAATCTCTCCCCTACGGGCCGGCTCAATATAGACGCGCTCGCGCTGAGTTACGGCCTTGGCGGAAAGGTCCGGACCCCATACGAGCTGCACCCAGGCTAGTCGGCCGACAAGGACAACCATAGCCACGAGCACCACGGAGACGATAATGCGCAGACGCTTGCGCATCAGCTTCTTTTGCGGCACCGCGGAGCTGGTGGTGCGGCGCGGGCGGCGCCTAGCCCTACTTGGCGTAGTCACAGTCCAATGTCACCTTCCCTATTTCCGCCACAATTTCTTGCGTGTATTGATTGTGCCCTACAAAAGTCAGAATGCCCGCGCCACCACGCGCGAGCATCATCATTTTCACCGAATATTCTTTCCTAGCTACTCCGGCTACTCGGCGCGGCTGGCGTACGGCGCACGTGCGGGAAGGTTGGGGCGCGCGTCATCCTGCGCGGCGCCGGTATTCCCGGCATCACCGCCGCGGGTGGTGCGCTGTTGGCCTTGCGGCACGGCGTTTAAGGAATCCGAGAGGCCTTCAGTATCCTTCGGGTCGCTGGAAGCTTGGCCGGGGCGGATAGGTTCTCCGTTTACGTCAATAAGCTTTTCCGTATCCGGGGTGCCTTCGCGCTTATCGACGATCTTTCCATCGCCGCCAACTTCCGCAATACCTGGCTGCTTAGGAATGGCCATGCCCATTTCATCCGCACGGCGCGCGATGTCTGCAGAAGAGCTGAGATTTTCTGCATCACGGTTGAGGGTTTCAATCTGGTTATCCAGTTGGGAATCCTGAACGGTGAGCTGTTGGATGGCAAAGGTTTGCTTGGTAGACAAACCGGACAGCCACATTGCCACAGCTACGCCGACGATGAGAAGCGTAAGCGCGATGACAGACAGGCGGGCAAACAGCCCGCTCTTCTTAGTCTGCGGCTGCAGCTGCCGGCCGCGGAAGCTAACAACCTGCTTCGATCCCAGGCGGTTCGTGCTGCGGCTGCGGTGCGGCACCCGGGTGCGGCTCGGGGCACGCTTCGTGCTGGGACGCTCACGCAGCGCCGTCGGGGCTCCGGTATCGATTCCGGTGGTGAAGTCTCGGCTGGCGCCCATGGTGCGAGTGGCCTCTCTGTCGCGGCTGTCAGTCTTTAGGTGGTTTCGACGTGGGATTGTGCTCATGGCCTGCCTCCCGGCGGTAGAAATTCTGGCATTCCCTCGAGCCTTTCGATGGCACGAACACGCACCGACGCGGCCCGGGAATTTTCTGCAATCTCCTCTTCGGAGGCCTTTTCCGCGCCTCGCGTCACGATTGTGAATTTCGGCGCGGTGCCAGGAAGGTCCATTGGCAGTCCGGCCGGAGTTGTGGACGTGGTCAATTCTTTAAAGGCCGCCTTCACGATGCGGTCTTCCAAGGACTGGTAACTCATAAATACGGCACGGCCTCCTACCGATAGTGCTTGGGTAGTAACCGGCAGCACATTTTCGATAGCCTCCAACTCGCGGTTGACCTCGACGCGCAAGGCTTGAAAGGTGCGCTTCGCGGGGTGTCCCCCTGTACGCCGGGTCGCGGCCGGAATGGCGTCGTAAAGCAGCTCAACTAAGCGCGCGGAGTTAGTGAAAGGCTCCTTACCGCGCTCCTTCAGTACAGCCGAGGCAATTTTCCCGGCAAAACGCTCATCGCCATAGGTCTTGAGGATCCGAGCCAAATCACCGTGCGAATAGGTGTTGAGCACATCCGCCGCAGTAATCCCCTGCGAGGGATCCATACGCATATCCAGCGGTGCGTCCGTCTTGTACGCGAATCCGCGATCCGCCTGATCGAGCTGCATCGAAGAAACGCCAAGGTCAAAGAGGGCTCCCGCAAGGCCAACGCTGCGGGCCAGATCAAAGTTATAGCCCTCGCCTTCCGCAATGGCACTGCCCAACTCATCAAAGCGAGCGTTGACGCCAATGAAGCGATCGCCATAAGGAGCTAGACGTTCGGTTGCGTTGCGCAGCGCCTGCTGATCGCGGTCTACGCCAATCACTCGGACATTGGGGAAAGCTTCTAGAAAATAGCGGGTGTGGCCGCCGGCGCCCAAGGTGGCGTCAACAAGCACGGCATTATCCCCCGCCGTTTCTACTTGGGGGCGCAGGAGATCGGCCATGCGCTCGCGCATGACAGGCACATGGCCGTGATTATCAGCCACGTCATAATTTAGGTTTTCAATAGCCATGTCTCCCCGCAACCCCCTTTCTTCGAATCCCGGACTTCCAGTGGTGGAAAGCATGCGAGTGCGTATAGGGCCCTGTCCGAGGCAGGTTTCTGATATCGGGGAAGTACACCAGAATCATCCGCCTCGGACAGAGTCCTTACACGCACTCTTGTGCAGGCTTAGAGCAAGCCCGCCAGTACGTCATCGGCATCTGCGGCCGAATAAGCATCTTCAGTTTGCGACTGGTACTCGGCCCACGCGGCCGCGTCCCAAATTTCGAGAAAGTCCACAGAGCCAACCACAACGCATTCCTTGGACAGGTTCGCGTACTCCCGATGCCCCGCGGACAACGTGATTCGACCATGCCCGTCCGGCCGCTGTTCGTCCGCACTTGCTGCCAAGTTGCGAATGAAAGCGCGTGCTTCTGGGTTGGTTCGAGAAACCGCCGCTGCCTTCCGTGCTCGTGCCGCAAACTCCTCCCGTGGGTACACGGCCAGCGAGTGGTCCTGCCCCTTGGTGACCATGAGGCCACCCGCGAGTTCATCGCGAAACTTTGCCGGAAGCGTAAGACGTCCTTTGTCATCGAGCTTCGGAGTGTAGGTTCCGAGAAACATCCCGGCATCCACCTTCCTTACTCGAAAACTCCGGATTCTCTCACTTCAGAATCGAGACATTGAAGCCCCTCTTTCCTCCGCTGCGCCCCACTCTACCCCACTTTCCCCCACCTAACCCACTTATTGCCGCGTGTCCTTCAGTTAGTCCACAATTTCCTGCAGCTAGATAGCGGTTTTTTCAGTGGGAAGAAATCCCCTAAAAAGCCTTGACAGCCCACTACAGCCACCTCTTACACCCCACCCGTAACACCAATATAATGCGCCCCGATTCCCTCACCTCCCCCATATCCTGTGTTATCAAGGCGTTTTGACTGGGCCTACGGGAAAGCTACCCCACAACAGCCCACCGAACGCTTCTCCGGTGGGGCAAAGTGGGGATTTTTGGTTGGATACAAAAAATCCCCGGTCAACCTTTGCTAGGTCGACCGGGGTGAGCTTGAAAATGAGAAGCGCTAACGCCCCTCAAAACGGCGGCGGAAGTTTTCCTCCAGCTTATCGCTGACTCCGCCCCTACGGGCGGCAGACTTCTTTGCACGGGCACCAGAATCACGCTTCTTCACCGAATAGCCGGAGCCATCACCGCGCAGCATCCACACACCAGCGGCAAACATCACTAAAAAGCCCGCAATGGAAAGCGCAATAAACCACAGACTCTGTTGCGCGAGGGCAACACCGCCAATGAGCATGCATAGACCGACAACAACGAGTGCTACACCACGCAGGGTTACCGCGCCGCCAGAGCCACCGAACGACGCAGGCTCAGAAACGGAAGCGCCAAACTTAGGATCATCAGCAAGTAACGATTCCTCAATTTCACGGAGCGTACGCTGCTCCTGTTCAGAAAGAGACACTGTTCCTCCAACTAGGGATTGGGCTTCGGGCGGCAATAGTTCTACTTATACTAACGCCCAGAATAATCAGTATGTTCCCTAAAAGGTAGTGAGCGCCCCCACGCAGTGACTACGCAGCAAAAGAGCCAAAAGAAGTCTCTAACTCACTTTCATCCAAGAACTGTGCAGCACGCTGCATAAGACCGTAGACAAAATCCTCGCCCGGGACTTCATCCAAGCCCGATGCTACGCGAGCGCGGGTACGCGAATAGCCCTTAAAAGATTCAGCCCACCGCTTTTCCTCCACACCTACGAGCGCTAGCCGGTCCCATGCGCTAGAGGGGAGGCGGCGACGTCGAGCCACCGCCGATGCAGCTACCCGCGCCCCCGCGGTGCGAAGGGCCGATTGGTACGCCACCTCTAAAGCTTGATCGAACCTCCCCTCAGCCGCATAACCGCGTGCGGCATCCAATAATTCTCGAGCCTGAAAGAGGAACCGCGCTCGCTTGCCGCCCGCCCGGCCATTAGAACGGGTACGCGTTGCCGAAATAATCTGTGCCATTGCCTTTGTCCTTAACTAAATAAATAACGTCGTTGGTTTTGCCCATTGACCCTAAGGAAGCCGCCGGACATTTCACCCTTAAGAATAGTGCACCTGTTCGAATTAGACAAGGGTATACCCTGCGCACAAGGTTCTATAAGGCCGATTGTTCGACTTTTTAACACCGCGTCCGAAAGACAGAGTTCGTCCCACTGTCCGCCTCTGGGCCAGACTTCTGGTGTCATAGATACTGTGAGCTTTGAAATTCGCCGCCTAACCCCGCCGGAGTTTTCCTTACTGGCCCCTCAATTGGTTGAAATCCATATCGAGGCAATGAACTACAACCCCGCCATCGTGCACAGCCGCATCTCCAGCTGGCGACGTGACTTGACGCGCCCTGGATTCAGCGCGCAGATAGCCACCCAGGACGACGGCATCGTTGGGGTGTCCTATGGGTTTCTAGGTTCTCCGGATAGCTGGTGGGACGCTGAGCTTCGTCGCGGGCTACGTTTGCAAGGCGGTCCCACTGAAGAGCAGTGGGACATCGTACGCAACTACTACGAATTGGCGGAGATCCACGTATTGCCGCAATACCAGGGACACGGCCTGGGTAAAAAGCTCTTAGAGGGAGTGTTATGGAATGCCCCGGCGCGTTATGCCCTATTGTCCACGCCTGAAGTACCAAACGAGGACAACGGTGCCTTCCGCCTCTATAGGTCCGCCGGTTTTTTCGATGTCCTCCGCAATCACCTCTACCCCGCCGATGCCCGCCCTTTTGCCATCTTGGGCGCTAGGCTGCCGCTGTAAACCTCTGTTATTTCTTAAGTGCTCTAGGCGGTATCGTGTGGGATGTGACTATGCAAAATATTCCTGAGCTGGCGGACATTCCCGGTGCGGTACGCGAAGAACTCGCTGCCTTTCTTGATCAACGCCGAGAGCAGGTGGCCGCAATTGGTGCCCCTGTAACTAAGGCCGTGAGCTTTTTGGAATCCTTCGTGCTTGACGGCGGCAAGCGGGTGCGCCCCACCTATGCCTGGGCGGGCTACCTCGCTGCTGGTCGCGGAGAAGAAGACCCGGAGGCCATGCTCCGCGCGGCCGCTTCCCTGGAATTTATCCAGGCATGTGCGCTCATCCATGATGACATTATCGATGCTTCAAATACCCGGCGCGGCAATCCTACGGTGCACCGAGGCGTCGAAAAGCTGCACCGCGAGTCGGGATACTTGGGGGACCCAGAATTTTTTGGCACGTCCGTAGCAATCTTGGTCGGCGATCTAGCGCTGGTGTATGCGGAGGACATGTTCCAGGACTCCGGTCTTAGTGCGGCAGCTTTACACCGAGCTCGCAGCCCGTGGCGCGGCATGCGAACTGAAGTCATTGGCGGACAACTTTTAGATATCTCTTTGGAGGCGGCCGGTTCCGAATCCGTAGAGCTTGCCAATTCCGTCAACCGCTATAAAACGGCCGCCTATACCATTGAACGCCCATTGCACTTGGGCGCCTCGATTGCCGGTGCTAGCGAAGAACTTATCGCAGCCTTCCGCGGCTACGGGCAAGATATCGGCATTGCCTACCAGTTGCGCGACGATCAATTGGGTGTCTTTGGCGATCCCGCCGTAACCGGCAAACCTGCCGGTGATGATCTGCGCGAAGGAAAACGCACCGAGCTTTTGGCGCTAGCGCTTCGTCGCGCGGATGAATCCGACCCGCAGGCTGCGGCCACCCTACGCAAGCTCATCGGTCACACCTCAGATCCCCAGGAGCTATCGCGCTTAGCGCAGATTATCGCTGATTCGGGCGCACCGGAAGAGATTGAGCGCCGCATCGCATCACTGACGCAATCCGGTTTGCAGCACCTGCGCGCCGCACGAGTAGATCCCGCGGTAACCGAAACCCTAGAGCAGTTGGCAATCAAGGCCACGGCTCGCCACAAGTAGGTTTTTGCCGTGTCAAAGACGTACTCCTTTCCCATTCCGCGCGCGCTACCACTGGGATTATCGGCATCCTGTATTTTGCTGTTTGCCTCATTCTCCGGCGGCGCTACCCGGAACCGCGGCGGGCTCCTTGAGGCGCTAAATATTGGCTTCTTGTCTTATGGTCACGGGCGCAATCTCGGTCTTGCGCTGTACTGGGTGGGCATTTTCCTCTTAGCTGCGGCTTGGGTACTCGCTGGGCGCACCATTATTCGCCCGCAGCTTACTAACCCTCGCCCCAAGGGCGGCTTACGCGATATCCAGCGCATCCTCTTTGCCTGGGTCACTCCCCTTGTATTTGCCGGTCCCCTGGCTTCGCGCGATGTGTATTCCTATCTCATGCAGGGCGCAATGGTCCGCGACGGCTTCGATCCTTATACCGAAGGTGCTGCTGTCAATCCAGGCCCCTTCCTTCTTGAGGTTTCCCAGGACTGGCGCAATACCACCACGCCCTATGGCCCCCTTCATTTATGGATAGGTGAATTGGTCACCGGCTTGGTGGGTGACAACGTCACCGCAGGTGTCGCCGCGTATAAGGTTCTTTCCCTATTAGGTTTTATCACCATCGCTTGGTCTATCCCCCGCATCGCTTCGAAACTCGGCGCTGATCCGGCGGTAGCTTTGTGGCTCGGCGTGGCAAACCCAGTCATTATCTTGCACCTCATCGGCGGCATGCACAATGAATCTCTCATGGTGGGTCTCGTATCTATCGGGCTGCTAGCAGCTTTGAACAGGCATTTCCACGCCGCCCTCCTCCTCGTAGGCACGGCAGTGGCGATGAAGGCCACTGCCGTCATTGCGGCACCTTTCATTGTATGGATGATGCTTCACTACTACGCGCCCAAAGGCTCTAGCAAGTGGCGGTCGCTATTCGTCTTTGTGCTTTCTGGCCTAACTGCGCTGGTAGAAATCATCGCTGCGGTAGCCCTCATCACATGGATTTCGGGAACGTCTTGGGGCTGGTTGTCTCAGGTAAGCGGCAATTCCAAGGTGATCAACCCGCTTGCGGGGCCAACCCTAGCCACTGATGTAATCTTCCCCGCCGTGCAAATCTTTATGCCGGATGCTTCCTATAACGCCATCCTGGCTGTCTTGCGCAGCATCGCAATGGCCTGCATGCTCATCGGACTGGTGGCGGTGTGGTGGCTATGCCGCAAGGACGACCGCGACGCTGTCATGGGCACCGCGGCCGCCTACCAGGTCGCCTTTGTCTTCAATGCCGTGACCTTGCCGTGGTATTACGCCTCCATCTTTACCCTGATGGGCACGTTCCGGCCGCCATTATGGCTTATTAAATTCGCCTCCGGCGTGGCCCTGTTTATCGGCGTCTCCTTCTCCGGCGATGGCAATCACCAGCTCTACAACTGGTTCTGGGTCATCGGGATGATCGTGGTGGCATGGTTTGCCATTCAGTGGATATTTGAAGGCGTGCCTAAAAAGCGGCAGCCTGAGCACGCCGGATAACCTCGCGGGCGAGGTGACCATGCAAGGCATCGATGGGGCGGCCCGGCAGTGAATCATCCTCAGTAAAGAGGTGCTTGAAGATTTCGGTGTCCTTATAGCCGCCGTCGGTCAATACGGTAATCGCCGCGGTCACATGCTTGGCAATGACACCTTTATCATTGAAGAAGGCCAGCGGCACCCGCTTTCCTTCTGGGGAATCCCAGGCGATGAACTTTCGGTCCTGCAGCAGGTCATAGGCGCGCGTAATGGGCAAGCCTAGCTTTTCTGCTACTTGCTGCATGCTGAGCAGTTCTTCGTTAGCGAGCAAGGTATCTAGGGATTTTTCTGCATTAATCACGTTCTCTACTTTAACGCGGGCTAGAGGATCAGCCATACTGGGAAGCATGACTAGGTTGGAAATTGGTGACGTACTGGAAAACCGTTACCGCATCGATCGCCCCATTGCCCGCGGTGGCATGTCTACCGTCTATCGTTGCGTGGACATGCGGCTTGGGCGAGCGGTAGCGGCCAAGGTCATGGACGAGCGCTATTCCGATGACCCAGTTTTTATCAAGCGCTTTTCGCGCGAGGCCCGCGCCATGGCTCGTTTGCAGCATCCCAACCTCGTGGCTATTCACGACTTTTCGGCCGATGGTGAGCCCATCTACCTCATCATGGAGCTCATCGATGGCGGTACGCTGCGCGAGCTTCTGGCCGAAGGCGGCCCCTTCCCAGTGCAGGCGGCCACCTCTACCCTGCGCAATGTTCTCCGCGGCCTAGAGGAGGTGCATTCCACCGGGCTCATCCACCGCGACATCAAACCCGATAATGTGCTTATTACCTCCCACCACCGAGTAAAGGTGGGCGATTTTGGGCTGGTGCGCGCCACCAATGCCGAAGCCACGACAAACATGATTGTGGGCACCGTGTCCTACCTTGCGCCAGAGCAAGTCACAGGTGAGGAAATTACCCCGGCCTCAGATGTATATTCAGCCGGTATTGTCCTCTTCGAGCTGCTTACCGGCACCGTTCCCTTTTCTGGCGATACTCCCATGGCGCATGCCACGGCCCGCTTAAATTCCGACGTCCCCGCGCCATCGTCGCGTATCTCTGGTGTGCCCAAGCTTGTCGACGCCCTCGTGGCCACCGCCACCGCCCGTGATCCCCGTGAGCGCTTCTCCGACGCCGGCGAGTTTCTCGAGGCACTCGATGACGTCTGCCGAGAGCTCGATCTCCCAGACGTGACCATCCCCGTGCCAAGGAACGCTGCGGCAGCGCGCACGGCACAGGCTCCTACGGATTTTTCTGGCACAGGAGCCACCGAGATCTTTGAGCCCACTCGCAGCATCTCGCAGGACGAAACGGAACATCTTGACGGTGGCCCGACAGAAGTCATCCCGCCGCAGCGCCTTAGTTTTGAAACAAAACTGGATATGCCTCAGGCGGAGGCCGCTCCAGGGCCGCAGCCACAACCGCAGCCATATTCCACGGCCGAGTCCCCCCTCGAGCCGTTTGCCCCGGCAGCTGCATCTGCGCCACCACCGGTGCCGGCGTCTGTCCCTGAGCAACCGGTCCACAGCGCACAAGAAGAACCCGCCGAGCGTCCGTTGACCAACCGCAATCCGCTTTCACTAGTTCTTTTCCTACTAGTGGTAGCGATTGCTGTTGGCGCGGTGGCGATCGGCGGGTGGTGGTTCGGTTCTTCGCTTTATGGCATGACGCCGAACCTGTGGATTTAGTTACGCAGCATCTCCGCAATGAGGAAGGACAGCTCTAGCGATTGCTGTGTATTCAAGCGCGGATCTACGGCAGACTCATAGCGGCCCGGCAGGTCCACGTCGGTGATGTCCTCGGCACCGCCTAGGCACTCGGTGACGTCTTCACCGGTGAACTCGAGGTGCACGCCACCCGGATGGGTGCCCAGTTCACGGTGGACCTCAAAGAAGCCTTGGACCTCGTCCACAATCTTGTCAAAGTGGCGAGTCTTATAACCATTGGATGCGGTAAAGGTATTGCCGTGCATCGGATCAGACTGCCAAACCACCTTGTGGCCTGAGTCTTCCACTGCCTTCACGATGGCAGGTAGAACGCTGCGGACCTTATCGTGGCCCATGCGCGAAATCATGGTCAGGCGACCAGGTTCGCGGTTCGGGTCGAGCCTTTCTGCGTACTCCACGGCCTGCTCTGGGGTTACCCCTGGCCCCAGCTTGATGCCCACTGGGTTGCCAATCATCGCCGCAAAATTCACGTGGAAATCCTCGATACCTCGAGTGCGCTCACCAATCCATACTTGGTGCGCAGAAAGATCGTAGAGCTTGGTATCGCCGTTATTATCCAAGCCCAAGCGCAGCATGGAGCGCTCGTAGTCCTTCAGCAATGCTTCGTGCGAGCAGTAGATATCGGCAGAGCGCAAGGTGTCATCGTGCACGCCGCAGGCATTCATAAAGTTCAGGCCGTTTTCGATCTCACGGGCTAGGTCCTGGTAGCGGGCACCAGCGCGAGATTTACGCACGAACTCACGGTTCCACTCATGCAGGCGGTAGAGATCCGCAGTTCCAGACGAGGTTAGCGAACGTACCAGGTTCATTGCCGCCGAAGAGTTTGCGTAGGCGCGGATCATGCGGGCGGGGTCGTGACGGCGCGCCTCCTCGCTTGGCTCCACGCCATTGACAATGTCACCGCGGTAGTTCAACAGACCGTTAGAATCCGTATCAGAGGAACGCGGCTTGGCGTACTGGCCGGCGATGCGGCCCAGTTTCACCACGGGAACCGAGGCACCATAGGTCAACACCACGGCCATCTGCAGCAGCGTTTTCACATTGCCGCGGATATGCGGCTCGGTATTTGACTCAAACGTTTCTGCACAGTCGCCGCCTTGCAGCAAAAAAGCCTTGCCTAGGGCAACGTCTGCCAGCTTCTTCTTGAGCGCTTCAATCTCGGGCGCAACCACGATAGGAGGCACGGATTCGAGAATTTTGCGCACGTTATTGGCCTGGGAGGGATCCCAGCTTGGCTGCTGCTTTGCATCACGCTTGATGACGTCTTGGAAGACTTCCTCGATGCCCTCAGGCAATGGTGGAAGGTCCGGGAGAACGCCTTGCGGAATATCTACTGTCCAACTCACACTGCTATTTAACCATTAAGGACCTATAGCGCGTTAGTTAAATTCTAGATATTGATTCTATTGCCCTTAGAGAGCGGAAGCACCTGGGCGCAGGCACGGAACTTGGCAAGGTTATGGCGGGCGTCGACAAGCGCATCATGATTGCCCTTTGGCACGGCGGGCAAGCTTGGTCGTCCTGCAAACTCCCAATACTGCTTGAGCTCGCGGGTATAGCGCGGCATCCGCCTAGGCAGCCCGGCCATATCTCCCCACAACTGCGCCAATACCACGTGATCGTAGGCTCCCACCCACGCCCACAGCTCTATCGGAGTGGAACTTTGGGTCAGGAATTCAAAGACCTCCGTGCGGATGGTCTCCAAAGGTTTCCACACTGGATCCCGGGGGCTGGGCAACTTGGCTAATACATTGTCTTTTACCCAAGAATTGGCCTTTGCCGGATCAAAATCCGTAGACACAGCGTAGTACTCGCTGCCATTCTCACCGACGATGCCGATGGAGACCAATTCAATGGTCTGTCCATCTTCGATAAATTCGGTGTCATAGAAGTAGCGCACGTCTCCCAAGCCTAGCGTCGCCTTATCCGGGGCGGTAAATTGGCCCCTTAAAGAGACAGTTGTACACTTCTGGCGTGAAGAAGTCTGTGTGGTTTACTGCATTTCCCTTGTGCCTATCTGCCCTCGTGGCCCTTTGGTGGCTGATTGATATTCCGGAGCTTTTCTCCGGCCATTTCTCCACCTACTACCACATTGACCTCGACGTTTACCGCGAAGGCGGTGCCGGCTTTGGCAGCGATTTATATGCCAAAGATTACCTAGTCGGCAGCAATCGCGATGTCTCTCTCCCCTTTACCTACCCGCCGTTTGCGGCGCTGCTTTTTGTCCCATTGAGCTGGATTCCCCTCACCGCCGCAAGCATCCTCATATCTATCGCTTCCTTTGCTGCGCTTTGGGGCTGCGTAGCCCTCGTTCTGCGTGCTTTGCGCTGCCCTGGCTGGGCAGGTTGGGCGCTTTTGGCCGCAATGCTTACTGAGCCGATCACGGAGACCTTTAGCTTCGGGCAGGTCAATATCTTGCTGACCGCACTAGTGGTGGTGGATATCCTCTGGCTTAGCCCCAGCCGTGGCCGCGGCGTGCTGACCGGTATTGCAATGGCTATCAAGCTCACCCCCGCAGTATTCCTCGCCGTGTTCTTTGTCCGCAGGGAATGGCGCGCATTTTTCAGCGCGCTAGGCGCCTTCCTAGCCGCGGGTCTCCTTGCCTTTGCTTGCAATCCGCATAGTTCCATCCAGTACTGGAGCGATACGTTGCGCGATTCCAACCGCATTGGCGGCCTTGCCTATAGCTCCAACCAATCTCTGCGCGGATTCTTCAGCCGCCTAGCCCCAGAACACGCCGAAAAGCTATGGCTCGTAGCTGTTCTCCTCGTCATTGCCCTCATCTGGTTTACCATGGAGCGTCTCTCACAGGAGAACCAAGCGGTGCTCATGCTTCTGGCCGCATCAGTTTCGCTGCTGTGCTCGCCGGTGTCGTGGTCGCACCACTTTACCTGGCTCGTTTTGGCGGGAGTGCTTCTGGTGGCCCGTCGCCACTGGGGGTTTGCCGCACTAACGTGGCTGGCGCTTCTGGCTCGCGGGCACTGGCTCGTGCCTCATGCCAATGGCCAAGAGCTAAGCTGGGCCTGGTGGCAGCACATCGTGGGCAATGATTACGCCATCGTTACTGCCCTGCTGGTTCTTTGTTCGCTACCATTGGCTCTACGACGGGCCGGCGCTTATCAATCCGCGGTGGAACCAGCGTCCACCCAAGGATAGGTACCTTGCCCAGCGCCCACAGTGCCACCGAGGCCGCTGCCGAGTAGAAAAAGCAGGCTCCAATCCAGAACCAGGTATTTTCCATGGGCCACGCGCCGGCCAGGCTCACCGCGTAGTCTCGGTGGGCCATGAAGAACCCGAATCCCACCGTCATACCAATGGGGTGGGCCAAGTAAATGGGCAACGTGTGCCGGCCGACAAATTTTACGAAGGTGGAAAGCGCCGGAATATGGCTGATGATGACCGCACCGACGATGCCCGCTGGGGTTTCGAGCGTTTGCTCTGCAAAGCGAATCAAGAGATCTAAATCGCCCCGGCCGAGGACGTCCCCACCTGGCAATGGCCACTGCACAGCTACGTCACCTTCGATAGCATTCCAGGTTTGGCGGAGGGACAGTCCCGTGATGTAGCTAATGATGGCCGCACAATATACCCATAGCGATCCTGTGTGGAAGTTGCCCTTGAAGGGTGCTTCGGCGGCGTCGGCAAACCGCGTAATTGGTCCACGCAAATAGGCCGCCCCCACGAAAATGGGCAAGAACATAATTGCCTTGCCGATGAAAAAATAGTGGTCCTGCCAGGCTATAAAAAGCAGCGGTGCAAAACTTAGTCCTATGCCCGCCCACGCTGGCAGCTTGCGCACGGCCCACAAAAATATATTGAACAAAATGAGCGAGTGAATAAACCAAGCCATCGTGTGCCCCAAAAGCAGGTTATACAGTAGCTCAGTAACCTGGAGATAGGGATCACCGAAAACCCAGTGATACTCGATGCGCTTGGTCCATAGTTCAACGGTCATCCACGCCGTATAGGGAACGAGGAAAAACCACAGGCGTCGAGTAAATAGCTCGCTAAAAGAATAGCGAAAAATCTTGGTAGAGAAATAGCCGGATACGAGAAAGAACAAGGGTAGGCGGAGCGGGTCCAGCCATACGTTTAGGGCAGCCAACCACGTTAGCTCACCTTCTGGAACTACCAGCGTGACGTGCAGCAGCACGACGCCGATAATGGATACGCCTTTAGCGGTATCTGGCCAGGCTAAGCGGGCCTTGGGAATAGTGATTACCTCCCCTTGTATTCTGCGCCGGCGGGGTAACCATGGCCAGCTTTGAGTGAAGCCTTCACATCGGAGGCGTACACATCAACATAAGGCTTATCGCTCATCTCGGCCAAATTGCGCATCACAAAATCAGTAAAGGCACGGATCGTCTCATGCTCTTTTGGATTCATACCGCGCTCTTTGGCCCACTCATGCGGCCAGATGGCGTCGCCCACCCGCACGCCGACCTTGAAGGGGCGAGGAATCCACGAGCCAATGGGATTAGCTTTGCGCGTGTTGATCATCGCAATGGGGAAAACCGGTTGGTTAGTCTCCATCGCAATGCGCGCCATGCCGGTGCGGCCCTTATAAACGCGTCCATCCGGAGAACGGGTGCCTTCCGGGTAAATACCGAAAAGGTCCCCGCGGGACAAGATGCTTTCTGCGGTTTGCACAATGGCATCGCCAGCGTCTTCACTATCGCGCTCGATGGGGACTTGGCCTACCGAAGTAAAAAACCACTTCTGCAAGCTACCGACGAACCCATGGGTGGTGAAATATTCCGACTTAGCTGGAAAGGTAATCTGGCGAGGGCATACCAAAGGAAAGAAGAAAGAATCCATCACAGCTTGGTGATTCGAGACCAAAATCGCGGGCCCTTCCGCTGGGATGTTTTCAATTCCCTCGGTCCACGGGCGATTCCATACGCGCAGGACAGGTCCGAAGAATATGTACTTAAAAGCCCAGTACCACTTGTTTTTCATCGCCAGGTCGTCCTTTGTTCGTTCTAACGGCCGCTACGGGCCAAATCGGCTACGCCAATCATACCCGCTGCAGACCCCAATTCCGCGGTGGCAACACGTGCGAGGGGGCGATGCCCTGCCCCGACAATATCTTGCCCCATGGCTTTGGTGGCCCCTTCGAGGTACAAGTCCGCGTCTTGAGATACGCCGCCGCCAAGCACTATGAGCTCTGGATCGAGGACATCGGCCACAATGGACAGGCCTTGGCCTAGCCACCGGCTGAAGTCTTCCATCACCGCTACAGCAAGCGGGTCTCCCCTACGCGCTGCCTGGGTAATTTCTTTACCTGTAGGCTCCGCCGGCAACGAAGTCTCATAATGTTCACGCAGATCGGCGCAGGTATCCGGCAAGGCAGTCCCGGAGGCATAACGCTCCAAACAGCCACGCTTGCCACACGAGCACTGCCGCCCATTAGGAGACACCACGATATGCCCAAACTCTGGTGCGGTGCCGAACGCACCGCGGTAAATGGTGTCATGCGTCATCAGCGTGGCGCCGATTCCGGTTCCCACTGCAAAAAAGACCCAATCTTCCGCGCCACGACCAGCACCAAAGCGCCATTCTCCCCACGCAGCAGAATTTGCATCATGCTCCAAGCGCACGTGCATGTCTAGCTTGCGCGAAAGCGATTCCTGCACGTGGGCTTGCCGCCATGGAAGATGCGGGGCAAAGCGCACTACTTCGCACGAAGGATCCAGAAATCCCGCCAATGCGAGGCCAACCGCATCCACTGTATATTCAGCGCGCAGTTCCTCGACGATACCCACTATGTCCGCTTCCAGTTGCTCGACGTCCATAGAAGTGGGAACGGTACGGCTCGCGAGAATTTCCCCTTCCCGAGTGATCACTCCACCGCGCACGTTGGTGCCACCGACGTCAAAGCCGATAGTGAGATCGGCGGAGTTGTTCTTAAGCATGCATAACAGAATATACCGACAACCTGGTTAGGGTCACATCAGGACATCAGCCGACGCAATCGCTGGCCCATAATCCGCCAGGTCCAATGAGCTTCTACATGGCGACGCCCCGCTTGCCCCATGCTGAGCCTACGCTGCGGATCAGCCAAAAGAGCCTTTACTGCCTCTGCCAGTTCCTGCACCGATGAGCCATTGACGACGACTCCGGTATCCTCCGTCATTGTCTCCGGTGCTCCGCCGGAGTTTCCGGCAATAACCGGCAGGCCGCACGCTTGGGCCTCCAAGTAGACAATGCCTAGGCCCTCAACATCCAGACCGCCGCCGCGAGTGCGCGCCGGCATGGCAAAGATATCCGCCGCGTGCAAGGCAGTCTCAATGCTCTCTGCTTCTTGAATCACTGCATCCGGGCAGTAGATATCCGCCAGTTCCTTTAAGGCCCGGCGATAGCGCCCGCGCCCGATAAGAAGTAGCTGCGTATCGGGGAATTCTCCACGTACTAAGGGCATGGCGCGTAGGAGCTGATCCTGGCCTTTGCGGGGTACGAACCGCGATATGCACACGATAGTCGGCCCGCTGACACCGAACTCAGCCTTTGCAGCTGCACGTTGCTCCGGTGTGGCCGGGAAAAGTCCTTCTACACTCACGCCGGAAGGCAAATGCTCCCACCGCGGATTCGGCCCAAATGCTCGGCGCAACCGACGCAGGGTGTATTCAGAGATATAAGTAATGACGTCGGCGTGATCACCAATGCGGCGCAGGCACTGCCTGGCGACGGGCAGCATCGACCACCCCACCTCGTGTCCGTGGGTTGTAGCAACCACACGGGTGGCTCCTGCCTCTTTAGCGGCCTTGCCCATCAAGGCAAGGGGCGCAGCTGCACCGAACCACACGATGTCAATGCCCTCGGCGCGGATAATCTCCTGCATGCGGCGCACCGTGGCCGGCGTCGGCAGCATCACTCGGCGAGGCCAACGGATAACCTTGTAGTCCACCGCGGCATCGAATTCCGCCGGCGATTCCTGAGTCGAGGCAAATACCACGACGCCGCGCGGATCTAAGGTTGCTAAAAAATCCCGGAGGTAAGACTGAATCCCGCCGATCTTGGGCGGGAAATCATTGGTTACCAGCAGAACGCGGGCCACTTAGTACCGCGCCGTTCCGGTAATCGGCATGGACTTCAACGGCACCACCTGAACAGGCACGCCATAGGTAGAGGCATGGACCACCTGCCCATTACCGATGTACATACCCACGTGAGTGACACCAGGGTAATAACCCACAATATCGCCCGGCTGCAGGTCCTCTAGCGGTACCGAGGTGCCGCCAGCAATCTGAGCCTGCGACGTACGTGGAATCGACTTGCCAATCTGCTGATACGCCCAGAACATCAGCCCAGAGCAATCAAATTGATCTGGGCCTGCAGCGCCCCAGCCATAAGGTGCACCCAGCTTCGACAGAGCAGCGGAAGCGGCACCATCAGCAACCTCGCCCAAATCCATATCAGGCTTATCGGTACCGCCGAACTGCCCTTCCCAGGCCTGACGCTGTTGCTCATCGAGGGCGTCTACCTGCTTCTCGATGTCCTCTTGCTGCTTTTCCAGCTCCTCCTTTTCCTTGAGGAGCTTCTCGCGCTGCTCTTCTAGCGCCTTCTTTTCCTCGCGTACCTTAGTAGCGGCTTCAGTAGCCTTGTGCTTTTCTCCCTCCGCCGTCGAAGCGGCGCTCGCCTTTGCATCAAGGGTGCGCTGCGCCTGGCGGGAAAGCGCTCCGAGGTAACCCATGCGCTCAACTGCATCGGAAGGATTTTCTGCAGCCAGCGCTCCCGATACAGCGGAGCGAGAATCGCCGCGGTAGCGCGACTGAGCGAGGTCATCGACGCGGCTCTGCTGCGCGGTCACGTCACCCTTCGCCTCATCCGCCCGAGTTTGCGCCTCAGCGGCTGCGCTCTCAGAATCAGAGACTTCCGCCTGTTTTTCCTCGAGCTTGATTTCTAGCTCTTTTACTTCTTCATTCTTGGCGGAAACCTTGCGCGCAACCTCGCCAACGCGCTCCACCAACGCGTCCATATCTTCCGTGGCGTTTTCCTGTTGCGGCGCCGCTTCCTGCGCAACTACCTGCGAAATCCCAGAAACCGACGACACAGCAAGAGCTGCCACGATTGCAGCTACGGGAAGTACTCGTTTAGACACGTAAGGACCCTTAGACTAAGAGGAATTTAAAAATCGCATCAATTATAGCGGGTTTTACCCCCTAATGCACAACAAAGCCCTCCCACGGAAGGGAGGGCTCTATCCGCAACCTATTAGAAGCGGACAGCGGAGTGAATCGGCATGTAGTTCATGTCGCGCTCCTGAACCGGAACACCGGAGTTCAAAGCGTCAATGATGGTGCCGTGGCCGGTGTAGATGCCGACGTGGGAAGCACCACCGTAGTAAGCGATAATGTCACCCGGCTGCAGCTGATCCAGCGAAACCGGAGTACCACCGGAGGCCTGTGCCTGAGAGGTACGCGGAATCTGCTTGCCAGCCTGAGCGTATGCCCAGCTGGTCAGGCCGGAGCAATCGAAGGCGTTAGGGCCTGCAGCGCCGTAAACGTACGGGGAGCCGATAACGGAGCGGGCTGCTGCCAGCGCCTTCTGACCAACGGTCTGCTGTGCCGGAGCTGCCTGCTTGTGGCCGGCGGCTGCGTAGTTGGTGTTCTGCTGGTCAGAAACCTGGCCCAAAGACGGAACGTAGCGGTCAATGTTCGGGACCTGGTCAATATTCGGGACGTTTTCCAGACCTGCTACCTCGAAGCGGTAGTCAGTATTAGGTACGACGACCTCTGCCGCCTGCGCTACGCCTGGCGCAACGACAGCTGCGGTGGCAGCCAGTGCTGCGGTAGATGCGATTCGACGGGTGTTCTTAATGCCCTGACGACGGTGCTGTGCCATGAGAAAAACTCCAAATCTTCCTGCGCGCCTACTTCTCTACTAAGAGAAGCTCTGACCCTGGGGGACTAGCGTTCGTTGGAAATCCGTTCCTTTAGGATTTCCTCCACTCGGCCCCTCAGTAGGAGGAGCCAGATGCGGCGCTGTAATTCTTCTGTTTAGATTGAGCACCTTTCGGGCGGTAACTCAATGTCTCGAATAGGTTACGAAATCATTACAACCGATGTCCATTCGCACTACCCAATTTTGCTTTGTTATCGGTTCGTTACCTTCCCTTGACCTAGACGAGACTTATCACCCATAGAACGAAATAAGTTCACCGCTAGCAGAACTTATAAACCTACTACCTGCATAAATATCAAAGCTTAGACCACACCGCTCAAAGCCGTATGTTCACAACGCTGACACTCAACAATTAAGCAAGTTCTAATTTGTGACTTTAGCCACTAACACATTTGATGGCCCTATTTAGCCGTAAATTAACCCCTTCTACTCCACCGCACTGTAGCCCCTTCACGACAGTCGAACCTCCCTACATAGCCGAGCAGTATCGGCCTCTCGCCGCGTACAGATCTTTAACCGAAACCCATAGTGAAGGTCACCGCGAGACTAGAAAATAGGGCGTAACTACAAGGAACTTGAGAAAGCCCCTACAAGAAGCAGCATCGAAGCCTGACTGCCCGTAGGGACAACGCCAAACGAAAACAACAAGCCCGGCTATGAACGCCTGCCGAGGAACTCCATGGACTTCTCACGCGTTTATCGTCTAAACATTGCTCCTCCATGCTCCAAGGCCGCTCACCGCGCAGGGGCTCCATTCCAGTACTCTTTCTGCGCTTCGGCATTACACCTCAATAACAACAGCACCTAGAGAAGTATTGGGCCAGCAAAACGCAAAACCCACCCTTGCTCCTTCAGCAGGAGCAGGGTGGGTCTATGAGCGTGTTTCGAGTAATCCTCAGGAAAAGGGCTTAGATGCGGCCGTTTTCCTCGTCCTCGCGGCGGTTAGCCTCGTTGAGGCGACGGAACATCTCCGCTTCCTCATCGTGGTTATCCGAGTGGATTTCATGGACGCGGTGCATGAGCGCCTCATCGTCAGGGCTAAAGGTGCCCTGAGTCTCGGAATCCGCCAAGCCGAGCTGGTTGAGCTGCTTTGGAACCTGAGCACCTGCGTACTCGAGGGGAACTGGGTGACCATCGGCATCAACCGGGCCGAGCGGCTGGTGAACCTCAATGAAGGCACCATTCGGCATCTGCTTGATAACGCCGGTCTCGATACCGTGCTCCAGAACCTCACGGTCGGAGCGCTGCAGACCAACGCAGATGCGGTAGGTCATGAAGTATGCAATCGGAGGCAAGATGATCAAGCCGATACGACCAACCCAGGTCATCGCGTTGAGCGAAATCTGGAAGAAGTGCGCTACGTGGTCGTTACCACCGGACAGCGTGACCAGCAAGAAGAATACGATGGCAGCTGCGCCGATAGCGGAACGGGTAGGAACATCGCGCGGACGCTGCAATAGGTTGTGGTGTGCATCGTCACCGGTGAACTTCTTCTCCAAGAATGGATATGCCATAAGCAGTACGACCATCAGACCACACAGCAGAGCAACCCAGAACGCGGAAGGAATGGTGTAGTTGCCAATGTAGAGCTCCCAAGCTGGCATGACACGGGCAACACCATCAGTCCACAGCATGTAGATATCCGGCTGAGAACCGGCGGAGACCTGGGACGGGTTGTATGGTCCAAGCGTCCAGATGGCGTTGATGGTCAGCAGACCAGACATCAGAGCAAGTACGCCGGCGACCATCATGCCCATGCCAATTGCCTTGGTAGCAAAGACCGGCATAATGCGGACACCAACGACGTTGTTCTCGGCACGGCCCGGTCCGGGGAACTGGGTGTGTTTCTGGAACCAAACCATAATCAGGTGGGCAGCAATCAGGCCGAGGATGATGCCCGGAATGACCAGAACGTGCAGGATGTAGAAACGATCCAGCATCAGGTCAGACGGGAAGTCACCGCTGAAGATTGCCCAGTGCAGCCAGGTACCGATAATAGGCAGGCCGAGGATGATGGCGGACATGATTCGCAGACCAACACCGGAAAGCAGGTCATCCGGCAGGGAGTAACCGAGGAAGCCCTCGATCATGCCCAGCAAGATGAGTGCGCAGCCGATGATCCAGTTTGCTTCACGTGGACGGCGGAATGCGCCGGTGAAGAAGATGCGGAGCATGTGAGCCACCATGGACATCATGAACAGCAGGGCTGCCCAGTGGTGCATCTGGCGCACAAACAGACCGCCACGAACCTCAAAAGAGATGTCCAGCGCAGTGGCGTAAGCGCGAGACATTTCCACACCGTTCAACGGTGCGTAGGTGCCGTCGTAAATGACCTTCGTAATGGAAGGGTCGAAGAACAACGCCAAGTAGATACCGGTCAGTACAAGAATGATGAAGCTGTACAGCGCCATCTCACCGAGCATGAAGGACCAGTGGGTCGGGAAGACCTTGTTCAGCTGAGTCCTCAGCACACCGGCGGCGCTATAACGCTCATCCATATTGTTGCCCATTTGGGCGAGTTTATTGCTCATTATGACTTACGCTCCCAGAATGCCGGGCCGACAGGCTCAATGAAGTTGCCCTGTGCAACGAGGTAGCCCTCGTCGTCCACCGTGATAGGCAGCTGTGGCAGTGCACGGGCTGCAGGACCGAAGACCGGCTTGCCGTAGTGCAAAGCGTCGAACTGCGACTGGTGGCATGGACACAGGATTCGGTTGGTCTGAGCCTCATAGAGAGAGGTCGGGCAACCGATGTGAGTACAGATCTTGGAGTAGGCGTAGTAGTCGCCGTGGTGGAAGTCTTCTTGACCTTCGCGCTCGATGGCCTTCTGCGCATCGTTGTGACGCAGTCGGATCAACATCACGGCGTTGCGGTTGCCGTGAATTGAGTGCATGTGGTGCTCGTAGACATCGCGCTCGGCATCGTACTTATCGCCATCGTTGACGTCTTCTTCTGCCAGCGGGAAGACGGTCTCCATACCGCCTGCTGCCAGATCCTCCGGACGCACGCGAACCAGGCGGGTAACGCCCTTGGTGCTGTAGTGCTCGCCGGTTTCACCGGAGTGCTTCTCAGCGATGGTACCGGTGTCGCGGGCCAGGTAAAGCTTGACACCTTCATTATGAAGGGTCCAGCCGGAGGTCCACAGAGTTCCGTCACCGGCGTAGTTCAGGTTGTGGCGAACCTTCCATGGGTTCTTGATTGCGCCGCCCAGCGGTGCAATCACAGTCAGGCCGAACAGAACGCCGGCTCCGCCCAACAGCCCCTGAACGGTCTTACGGCGACCAAGGGTGGAAGTCTTCCAAGAATCATTCAGCAACGCGGTCAAGGTACGACGGTCAACCTCTTCGGAAGGACCGTCATGGCGACGCTGTACGGAAATCTCCTCTGGGAGGATCTTCTTAACGTACTGAACAATGGCGATACCCAACGCACAAATTGCGAGTGCGGCGGTAATACCCAGCAAAGGAGTGTAGAGGGTGTGCCAAATGTGGCCCTCCTCCCCTAGCTGCTTGTACTGCCACGGCCAGAACAGGTAAACGCCGAGGAATCCCAGCCCGCCGATGACAGACAGGAAAAGCCAGATGGCGACGTTGCGGCCCGCACGCTTTTCAGCCGGGTCGCCTTCAACCGGGAAGCGCTCCTTGCGGAACGCGACGGTGACATCATCGAGCTCGGTACCTAGAGCAGCGAGTTCATCGTTGCTCATCTTATCGAGCTCAGCATTAGTGTAATTCTTCTTTACATTGCTCATGAGCGCGATCCAATCCACATAGCGGCGGCGCACAGGGCGCTAATGCCGATAATCCACATTGCCAGGCCTTCCGCTACGGGGCCGAGGCTACCAAGGTCCCAACCTGCTGGGGAAGGAGTTTCCTTTGCAGACTTGAGGTAGGCAATGATGTCCTTCTTCTCGTCTGCAGTCAGCTGGCGGTCGGAGAACTTAGGCATGTTCTGCGGGCCGGTCAGCATTGCCTGGTAAATCTCCTGCTCGCTTGCCGGGGCAAGCTCAGGAGCGAACTTACCGGAGGACAGCGCGCCACCCTGGCCGGTGAAGTTGTGGCAAGATGCACAGTTCATGCGGAAGAGCTCAGAGCCCTTCGCTACGTCTTCTGCTTGGATTTCGCCATTGTAGTTAGCACCACGCAGGGATTCCTGGGCAACGCTTCCGTCATCGTTGTAAACGATGTCTGCGCCGCCACCATTGGCTGCTACGTATGCAGCCAATGCCAGAGTCTGCTGCTCGGTGTAACGCGGAGCCTTGCGCTCTGCCTGCGCATCGTTAGACATCATCGGCATACGGCCAGAGTGTACTTGGAAGTACACGGAACCAGCGCCGATGCCAACGAGGGAGGGACCGCGGCCTTCGATGCCCTGCAGATTGGCACCGTGGCAAGTGATACAAGCGGTGTCATAGATGTCCTTGCCCTCCTGAACGAGGGCTTGGTCATCTTTTTCCGCCGTGGCGACCTGTGCGTCTGGGGTCAAGGCAGAAGCCAAGACGCCCGCACCGGACAGGCCAATCGCCAAAGCGAAGCCACCGGCAATGGTGCGCTTCGCCTTGCGGCGACGGCGGGTCTTCTTAGCCGCCGCAGTGGTCTGCTCCACTGCCACGGACTGCGAATTGTTATCCATCATTTTCCTTTAGATAACTCGAACACGGGAGGACTGTTTGGGGATAGTGGCCAGTTCTACTGGACCAAGTAAATAACGGTGAAGACGCCGATCCACACAACGTCAACGAAGTGCCAGTAGTAAGACACTGCCATTGCGGCGGTCGCCTGCGCCGGCGTGAACTTGGACTTAGCAACGCGCGCCAGGATGATTGCAAAAGAAATCAGACCTGCGGTCACGTGCGCAGCGTGGAAGCCGGTGATGATGTAGAACACCGAACCGAAGACGCTGGACTGCACAGTCACACCTGCGTGAATCAACTCGGTCCACTCGAATGCCATGATGCACAGGAACACAACGCCCAGTACCAGCGTCACGGTGTACCAGAGTCGAAGCTTGTAAACGTCACCCCTTTCTGCGGCAAACACGCCGAACTGAGAGGTCACAGAAGAAGTAATCAGCACTGCCGTAATGAGGAAACCCATGGGCAGGTTGATATGGGCGGTGTGCTCCGCCCAGTCGCCTTCTTGACCGTTTGCTCGCGAGGTGAACCACATCGCGAACAGTCCGGCAAAGAACATCAATTCCTGAGACAGGAACACGATGGTGCCCACACTGACCATATTTGGTCGGTTCAGTGAGGCAGCACGTGGTGCTGTCATACCTTGGTTAGAAACTACGCTCGTCACAGAGGCCATTATGGCTGTTCTGGGCGGCAAAGTCACCTCGATTCCCCCCGTTATCACTATTCATTTTTGATGCTTTAGCCAGCAGACGTTCAGCCAGTTCCCTGCGATATTTTTATTTTTTCCGCCGGGAACTTTTTCCTCTGCTTTACGACGCCCCATCGATGCAGGTGACAACACACGACGCCCCACGCTTAGAAAATCCCGAGCGCCCCCACCTCAGTAATTCTGACCTGTAGATGCATTAACAAGTACGCGAGATTGATACTTTCTGGAGAGATAAATCACACCCACTCATTACCCCAAACCCGCAGGTCTACAACTTTCGGTCGACCCCCGCGAAAAGTCGCCTCTACGTGCCCGAATGACGTAGACAGTCAGGTAGCAGTCTTGCTAGATATCCAGCCACTACCCCACCACAGAAAAGTTTTTTGGAATCTAGGGAACTTTTTCGCGGAACATCCGACTACCGATCGCCAAAGCCCTCCTAGCTTCCAAAGCTAGGAGGGCGGAGAAGTTTTAGGCGGGGATTTCTTCAGAGTGAAGAACTAGTGCTTTTCCTTTGGCAGACCGTACTGCAGGGAAAGACCGGTGCATGCCGCGATGAGGCAGACAGCGCCGAGAGCGATCAACCAGAAGTAGAGGAAGATGATACCCAGGCCAAGGAGGGCGATAGCACCGGTCATAGCCAGCGGCCAGATGGAGCCTGGAGAGAAGAAGCCTAGGATGCCAGCCGCGTCCTCGGTCTCTGCCTCTTCCCAATCCTCTGGCAGGACGTCGCTGCGGTTATCGGTGAAGTGCAGGTAAGCACCGAGCATCATGCACAGCAGGAAGGCAAGGAACATACCCACGATGCCAACCCACTCGGCACCATACAGGTAGCCGTCGTCCTTAACGAAGGTAACGCCGAAGATGTAGACAATCAGCGAGACAAGAAGGTAGGTCGCGATTGAGTAAAAGACTTTCGATGTTGCACGCATTGTGTTGTGTCCTTATCTCTTATGCCGCCGTGTTGACGAAGTTGTCACCATTAGCGGTATCACGCTCGCCGGAGAACGGGTGGGTGGTAACCGCGTATGGGTCCTGACCGATTTCCTTGAGAGCCTCGGCGTTGGTAGCTTCCGGATTGTTCTCGCGGAACTTCATGTACTTGTTGAAGTCCTCTGGGGATACAACGCGAATTTCGAAGTTCATCATCGAGTGGTAGGTACCGCACATCTCGGCACAGCGACCAACGAATGCGCCCTGCTTCTCAATCTTTTCCACCTGGAAGCTACGCTCCTGAGCGTTTGCCTCTGGGTGTGCGTAGACGTCGCGCTTAAATAGGAACTCCGGTACCCAGAATGCGTGGGATACGTCGCCAGAAGCGAGACGGAATTCAATCGCGGTATCGGAAGGAAGAACCAGAACCGGAACCTCTTCGGTAGTACCGACGGTCTCAATCTTGTTGTAGTTCAGGTAGGAAAGGTCGCCCATGGACTTGCCGTGGATTGGGTTCGGGTTATCGATACCCTCTGGGTCGTGAGCAGACTTTTCTGCCTCGGCCTGACGTTCCTTATCAGCACCGTCATAGTTCTCACCGTTAACGTGGTTCTCCGCGTAACCGAACTTCCAGTTCCACTGGAAAGCGGTGACGTCGACGACGACCTTCGGATCCTTATCCAAGGCGGTAACTTTCTGCTGGGTCTGAACGGTAAAGAAGAACAGGCCCATAATAATGAGGATCGGAACGATGGTCAGAACCATCTCAAGCGGTACGTTGTACTGAATCTGGCGCGGGAACTCGCCCTTGCCATCCTTCTTCGCCTTCTTCGCGCTCCAGCGGAAGATAGCGGTGAGGAATAGGCCCCACATAATAAAACCAACGATCCATGCAGCAACCCAGACCCAAATCCAGAAGTTGTACATGGCCTCTGCCTCAGGGGTAATACCCTTTGGCCAACCGAATCCTAGGAGGTTCTCTACAGCAGTTGGCGCCTGAACGTCACAACCTGCCAGAGCGAGTCCACCCAGGGCAAGTGCGCCAGCTACGCCCGCCTTGCGGGCAAAGGTGCGCTTATTACGCTGTCCCACGTGTGTTCTGCCTTTCTGTCCACACAAAACTTCTCGAATACTCACAGAGCACTCTTACCCAATCAGAATAGAGGAAAATTGCCAGATTCCCAGCCTATTTAAAGGCATAAAAGGGCACCTAGTGCACTCATTTCATATTCTCCTTCTTGTAGGTTACCGCCCCACCTGCACAATGTTCCAACCGGACCCTAAGGTTCCAACACGGCCATGTGTGTCAATTCACAGCTTACCCGGGGATACATCAACCGAAAGTTCGCACCCTATCGGGGAAGCTATTTCCAAGGCAGCCAACAGCTTTCCTTAAGCCGTGGCGTGTTCTAGTTTGCACCTCTCGAGCCGTAAAGTGGGTGACTAGCAATAGACGCTTATATTAAGGAGCAATCTTTACATGTGCGGACTTCTTGGCATGCTCGCCACCACGGGCGACGTAGATAAGTACGTTGACGCGCTAGAACGTTCCCTGCCTTGCATGCGCCACCGCGGCCCAGATGCGGCAGGCACCTGGCACGACGGCGATGCTGCCTTTGGCTTCAATCGCCTGTCCATCATTGACCTAGAACACTCCCACCAGCCCCTTCGCTGGGGCCCGGAGGATCAGCCCGACCGCTACGCCATGACCTTCAACGGCGAAATCTACAACTACGTAGAACTACGGGAAGAGCTCAAGGGCCTCGGCTATACCTTCCATACCGAAGGCGATGGTGAGCCTATCGTGGTGGGCTACCACCACTGGGGCAAGGACGTGGTCAACCACCTGCGCGGCATGTTCGGCATCGTCATCTGGGACACCCACACTAAGACGATGTTTGCTGCCCGCGACCAATTCGGCATCAAGCCGCTGTACTACGCCACCACCGACGCTGGCACTGTCTTTGCCTCCGAGATGAAGTGCATTCTGGAAATGGCAGACGAGATCGGTCTAGAGCTCAACCTTGACCGCCGCGCCATTGAGCATTACGTCGACCTGCAATACGTCCCGGAGCCGGAGTCCCTCCACGCGAATATCCGCCGCGTGGAATCCGGCTGCACCGTTACCCTTCGTCCAGGCGAAGAGGTTGTCTCCGAGCGCTACTTCAAGCCCCGCTTCCCTGTTCAACAGGTAAAGCAAGGTGAAGAGCAGCAACTCTTTAACCGGATTGCGGAGGCGCTGGAGGATTCCGTAGCTAAGCACATGCGCGCCGACGTCACCGTAGGCTCCTTCTTGTCGGGCGGCATTGACTCCACAGCTATTGCCACCCTGGCTAAGCGCCACAACCCTGATCTGCTGACTTTCACCACCGGCTTCGAGCGCGAGGGCTACTCTGAGGTCGATGTCGCGGCAGAGTCCGCGGAAGCTATTGGCGTAGAGCACATCGTCAAGATTGTCTCCCCGGAGGAGTATGCCGAGTCCATCCCGAAGATCATGTGGTATCTGGACAATCCGGTAGCTGACCCTTCGCTGGTTCCGCTCTATTTCGTGGCCCAAGAAGCCCGCAAGCACGTCAAGGTTGTTCTTTCCGGTGAGGGCGCGGACGAACTCTTTGGCGGTTACACCATCTATAAGGAGCCACTGTCCCTCGCGCCCTTTGAGAAGATCCCTTCCCCACTGCGCCGCGGGTTGGGCAAGCTCTCCCAGGTGCTGCCAGAAGGTATGAAGGGCAAGTCTTTGCTCAACCGTGGCTCGATGACCATGGAAGAGCGCTACTATGGCAACGCTCGTTCCTTCAATTTTGAGCAGATGCAGCGGGTTATTCCGTGGGCGAAGCGCGAATGGGACCACCGCGAGGTAACTGCGCCCATCTACGCGCAGTCTGAGGGCTTTGACCCGGTCGCACGCATGCAGCACCTAGACCTCTTTACCTGGATGCGCGGTGACATCTTGGTCAAGGCCGATAAGATCAATATGGCCAACTCGCTTGAGCTTCGCGTGCCCTTCTTGGACAAGGAAGTCTTCAAGGTGGCCGAGTCCATCCCTTATGGCCTGAAGATTTCCCACGGCACCACCAAGTACGCACTGCGCAAGGCAATGGAGCAGATCGTTCCGGCCCACGTTCTGCACCGCAAGAAGCTGGGCTTCCCCGTGCCGATGCGCCACTGGTTGGCCGGCGACGAGCTCTACGGCTGGGCCCAAGACACCATCAACGAATCCCAGACCGAGGACATCTTCAATAAGAAGGAAGTTCTCGAGATGCTCAAGGAGCATCGCGACGGCGTCTCCGACCACTCCCGCCGTTTGTGGACCGTACTGTCCTTTATGATTTGGCAAGGCATCTTTGTGGAAAAGCGCATCGATCCGCAGATCGAGCAGCGCGACTATCCAGTCAAGCTCTAAGAGCCTTCCACACATACACAAGAGGGTGGGTGCCATCGGCACCCACCCTCTTTGCTGTCCTTCTTTTTAGTTGAAGGAATCGCCACAGGCGCAAGAACCGGTGGCATTCGGGTTATCGATGGTAAAACCCTGGGACTCGATGGTGTCAGCGAAGTCAATCTTGGCACCGGTCAGGTAAGGAACGGACATCTTGTCCACGACGAGGTTTACGCCGCCTACCTGGTCGACCTTGTCACCATCCAAGGTGCGATCATCAAAGTAAAGCTGGTAGCGCAGGCCAGCGCAGCCACCAGGCTGAACGGCAATGCGCAGGGAGAGATCGTCGCGGCCTTCCTGATCAAGCAGCGCCTTTGCCTTAGCGGCTGCTGCTTCAGTCAGAATGACGCCGGTTGCGGAAGCTGGAGCGGTCATCACTTCTCCTCAATAAGTATTGGTTTCGTTGCCACTACCCTACCCGCTTCTTTCAGCTGGGAAAAGGTAGCCCACTGCTACAACATCTACTGCGCCGGGCCTATTCCCCTATTCGCGCCTAAACCTTGTAGTGTGAGGAGCGTGAAACTCCCGTGGCAAAAAGATGACAAGACCTCCACTGAGCCCGCTCCTGCGCAGGACAAGGCGCAGGAAGAAATTCAGAAAGAGCCCCAGCGCAAGGGCTATACCCCACCGAAGGGTCGTCCTACGCCAAAGCGCTCCGAACAAGAGATCGCGCGCGGCGTAAAGCGCGATCCCCATGGCATGTCCGAAGCACAGCGTTACCAGCACCGCAAGGACATGAAGAAGTCCATGAGCAAGGACGAGTGGAAGGAATATAAGAAAAAGGAGCGCCAAGAGCGCCAGCAG
Source organism: Corynebacterium sp. KPL4072 (assembly GCF_037908395.1). Taxonomy (NCBI): domain Bacteria; kingdom Bacillati; phylum Actinomycetota; class Actinomycetes; order Mycobacteriales; family Corynebacteriaceae; genus Corynebacterium; species Corynebacterium sp. KPL4072. The sequence goes on along the minus strand of NZ_JBBMGE010000001.1, from coordinate 115,109 downwards.
GCCAACCGTGAGCAGCAGGCCCGCATGGCTGACGGTGATCCGCGTTTCCTTCCCGCTCGCGATCAGGGCGCAGAACGCGCCTATGTGCGCGATTGGGTAGATGCGCGCCGCAGCTTGAGCAATTGGGTTATGCCAATGGCCCTAGTTCTCATCGTGGTCGTGTTCTTGACTTACGCGGTACCAAGCATCGCGACGGTCATTAACGCGGTGGCGATGGTTATCCTCATTATCTTTGCCATCGAGGGCATCATCTTGGCCCGCCGCTGCAATAATGCCGTGCGTACCAAGTTCCCTGGCACCACTGAAGCCGGCTTTAGCCTGGGCTTTTATGCATATTCCCGCGCCAGCCAGCCGCGCAAGTGGCGCATTCCGCGCCCCCGCGTGGAGCTCGGTGCTGACGTTTAGGGAGATGTGCTCATGGCCATTCCGCAGCCCGATTCTCAGGCACGTACCGCACACGACGCACAGCTCGCGCCTTATGGGCGCCTGACCGAAGCCGCCCAATGGCTAGCCGCCTGCCAAGGCAGCGCCCCCGCTCAGGAGCCGCAGCGTATACGAGCCATCGTCTTTGCTGAGCAGGAGCCCCAGCTACCGGCTCCCGAGACCGCTGCGCGTCGGGCCGGGGCCGGACTGAATGTAGTCACGGTGACGGATCTATCCCAGGCATATGACTTGGGAGCCGCTACCGCAGATGCGGAAATTAATGCCGGTGCGGACCTACTGATTCCCGGCGGCGTGGAAAGCGCCCGCGTCCCCGCCGTGGTCATGGCGACGATGACGCAGACGGAGCCGGTAGTGATCGTCGGCAAGCAGCCCAGCGTGGAAGACTGGAAGCGAGAGGTCTCCGCCATTCGGGATGCCATGTTCCGGGCCCGCAACCTCGAGGGCATGGAGCTCGTAGCCTCCTGCCAGTCTGCGGTGCTGGCCGCTGCGGTGGGGCTCATTAGCCGAGCCGCGGAGCGTCGCACGCCCCTGCTTATCGATGCCCCCTTGACCGCAACCGCGGCGCTCCTTGCCGAGCGCGACAACCCTGGGGTGAAAGAGTGGCTCTTCGCCACTACCCTATCCACCGCCCCTGCCCATGAGTTGGCGCTAAGAAAACTGGGCCTCCAGCCACTGCAGCAACTGGCAATGGAGCCGGAGCCCGCGCTCGGCGCCCTAGCGGCGCTGCCGATGCTACTTACCGGAGTCGAGATCGCCGCAGACGTCTAAGCCGCCGCCTATTTCACTAGGGTATGCAGCCAGCCATGGGTATCTTCCACGGCACCGCGCTGAATTCCGGTTAGGCGCTCGCGCAAGGTCATGGTGATCTCGCCTGCTTCATTGCCATTGACCTGGAAATCGGCGGAATCGCCCAGCACGTGGCCCACCGGGGTGATAACCGCGGCAGTACCGCAGGCAAAGGCCTCCGACATTGCGCCGGATTCTGCATCGCGCTGCCATTCCTCGGCCGTAATGCGGCGTTCGGTGACCTTGTAGCCCAGGTCTTGGGCAACTTGCAGAAGAGATTCGCGCGTGATGCCCGGCAACAAGGAACCGGATAGTTCTGGCGTAACAATCTCCACATTCTCGCCGGAGCCATAGACAAACATGAGGTTCATTCCGCCCATTTCTTCGATGTAGCGGCGTTCAATAGCGTCCAACCAGACCACCTGGTCACAGCCCTTTTCATCCGCCTGAGCTTGGGCCAATAGCGAGCCCGCATAGTTGCCCGCAAACTTGGCCGCGCCGGTGCCGCCGGGCGCTGCGCGCACGTAGTCGGTGGACAGCCAGACGGATACCGGTTTGATGCCACCACTGAAGTAGGAACCCGCTGGGGAGGCTATAAGCACGTAGCGGTAGGACTTGGCCGGGTGAACCCCCAAGGAAACCTCGGTGGAGATCATAAAGGGACGCAGATACAACGCCGCTTCTCCACCGGCTTCCGGTACCCAGTTCTTATCTACTTCCACCAATTGGCGCAAAGACTCAATAAACTCCTCCTGCGGCAGCTCCGGCATAGCCAAGCGTTCAGCAGAGTTGATAAACCGCTGGGCATTATGGTCTGGACGGAAGGTGGCAATGGAATCATCGGGCTGACGATAGGCCTTGATGCCTTCAAAGATTGCCTGCCCGTAGTGGAATACGTTGCTTGCCGGTTCCATTGTCATCGGCCCGTACGGTCTTACCTGAGCATTGTGCCAGCCCTTTTCTTCGGTCCAATCAATGGTGACCATGTGGTCCGTAAAGTGCTTGCCAAAGCCGGGGTTGGCGAGGATTTCGCTCAATTCCTCCGCAGACGTGGGATTATCGGTCCGAGTAATCGTGTAATCAAGCATGCCCACAATCTACCCCTTTATCTATAGCGAGGCAGGAATAAGTTCACCGCTGCGCGGTACAGTAGAGGGAAGATTGATAAGCCTTTTTATAAAGGAGGACACTATGGCACAAAACGAATTGCCCGCACGCGGTCACTTTCCCAAGCTAAAGCTGGGGAAGAAGGTTCCAAAGAAGGCGGACGCACTACTAATTGCTGCGTTCGAGGGCGAAGGCGGGCTAGAACTGCCGGGCACCGAGTTGCTAAGGGCTGCCGCACTGCGCTCCACCTACGAAGCACTGGTGGCCGTAGGGGCTTCCGGCACCGCCGGCGAGGTCACGCGAGTACCGGCTCCAGCTAAGGCTGGCGTAGCCTCCATCATCGCCGTGGGATTGGGCGAAGCAGAAGAAGTAGACGATGAAACGCTGCGCCGCGCTGCAGGCCAGGCCGCCCGCTCCATTACCAAGATTGAACAGGTAGCTACCTCTCTGGGCGATTTTGGCATCGCCCCAGTGGTAGAAGGCCTCATCCTCGGCGGCTATAAGTACTCCGGCCTACGCAGCGAGCCATCTACGGTGCCCACCACCTTTACCGTAGTGGCCGAGAAGTCAGCCCAAGAGGAATTTGAAAACGCGAAGATTACCGCTGAATCCGTTCTTCTCGCCCGCGATCTGGTCAATACTCCATCCAACCTGCTCTACCCAGAAAGCTACGCCGCTTTCCTTTCCGCCCAAGCAGCAGAGGCGGGCCTTGAGGTAGAGGTCTTGGATGAAAAGGCCCTAGAAAAGCAGGGCTTTGGCGGCATCCTGGCGGTCGGCCGTGGCTCTGCACGTCCGCCGCGTTTGGTCCGCTTGAGCTGGCGCCCGAAGAAGGCCAAGCGCCACGTCGCGCTGGTGGGCAAGGGCATTACCTTTGATACCGGCGGCATTTCCTTGAAGCCAGGCGCCAAGATGTGGGACATGATTTCCGATATGGGCGGTTCCGCCGCAATGGCCGCTGCCATCATCGCTGCGGCAAAGCTGAACCTCAAGGTGGGTATCACCGCTACCCTGCCACTGGCAGAAAACATGCCAGGCAGCGATGCCACCCGCCCAGGTGACGTCATCACCCACTACGGCGGCATTACCTCCGAGGTGCTCAACACCGATGCGGAAGGTCGCCTCGTGCTTGCTGATGCCATTGCGCGCGCCAGCGAGGACAACCCTGACTACCTCATTGAAACGGCTACTCTCACCGGCGCCCAGATGGTTGCTCTAGGTGAGCGGACCGCCGGCGTTATGGGTTCCGAGGAATTCCGTGACCGCATGGCCGAAATCGGCCGCGAGGTGGGCGAGAAGGCTTGGGCCATGCCGCTACTGGAGGAACACGAGGAATCGGTAAAATCCGCCAGCGCCGATATCCGTAATATCAACGCTAAGCGTGAGGGCGGCATGGAATATGCCGGCACCTACCTCCAACACTTTGTGGGTGAAGGAATCGAATGGGCCCATATCGATGTGGCCGGCCCTTCCTTCAACACCACTGGCGCTTATGGATACACCCCAAAGATGGGCACCGGCGTGCCCACCCGCACGGTGGTAGCAGCCCTGCGCGAAATTGCTGAATTAAAGTAGCACCACAGCAGGCTTTATGCGATTAAACTCCTAAAGGCATGAAGCCTGCTCTGATTATCGTTGACGTTCAATATGACTTTTGCCCCGGCGGTGCCTTAGGCACCGAACGAGGCAATGAAGTCGCTGCCAAGATCGCTACCCTGCAACAGGATTATGACACCGTCGTAGCCACGCAGGATTGGCATATAGATCCGGGCTCTCACTTTTCCCAGAGCCCGGATTTTGTTGATTCCTGGCCCGTGCACTGTGTAGCCGAATCCCACGGAGCGGCCATGCATGAGGCTATCGGGCCGGCCCAAGCCTACTTCCGCAAGGGCGAATACACCGCCGCCTATTCCGGATTTGAGGGTGCTGCTAACGGCACCCTGCTTGCTGACTGGTTGCGCGAGCACCACATCGATGCCGTAGACATCGTGGGCATTGCCACCGATCATTGTGTTCGTGCCACCGCTACTGATGCCCTACAGGAGGGGTTCACCGTCCGCGTTCTGCGTGACTATTGCTCCCCGGTAAATGAATCTCGCGGTGAGGTGGCGTTGCAAGAGTTAGCCGCTGCCGGCGCCACGATCTGCTAGGCAAAAGAAAACGCCTGCGGCCCTCGAACCGAAAGTGGTCCGAGGGCCGCAGGCGTCTCTCTACAAGGTGTTTCCATGTATCGGCTAAAACAGCCGCCCTCTGGAAACATGAGGGGTTCTCTCTATCTCTCTCGCATGCGCTCTCTCAAACGCATAAATTCAGTATGGGTTACCGATATTGGATACGGGTGGAAAGATCCTGAAAGTTTCCTGTTGACCTAGCAACCACATTCCTTCACCCTCCCACCACGCATCGCTAGGCCTAGACCACATGCGGAAAACCCTGCGCTGGGTGAAGCGTTTGTTATACGGTGATCTGCGTCCCCACGGGTGCCCGAGCACGGGCTGAGAGTGCGCTACAGCTGCGTATCTACCGTTCGAACCTGTTTGGTTAATACCTACGAAGGAAGAGAGGAGAGCCTGCCATGACGGCTGCCCCAGAAAACCACCCCAAGCATTCCTATTCCCCCATTCGACACAACGGCTTAGAGGTCCCAGAGACCGAAATCCACTTGGACGATTCCCCTCATGCCCCTAACGAGCCCTTCCGCGTTTACCGCACGCGTGGTCCCGAATGCGCACCGGAGCAGGGGCTTCCGGCATTACGCACCGAGTGGATTCAAAAACGCGCGGATACCGAAGAATACCAAGGCCGCAACCGAGAGCTCGCTGATGACGGCCGCGCCGCACAGCGCCGCGGTGCTGCCTCCCAAGAATGGAAGGGCTCTAAGCGCCTGCCACTTAAGGCGAAGGCAGGCCAACGCGTTACGCAGATGCATTATGCCCGCCAGGGCATCATTACCCGAGAAATGGAATTTGTAGCTCTGCGCGAGCATTGCGATGCGGAATTCGTACGTCAGGAGGTCGCTCGCGGCCGCGCGATTATTCCCAATAATGTCAACCACCCCGAGTCCGAGCCCATGATCATTGGCCGCAAATTTCTTACCAAGATTAACGCCAATATCGGCAACTCAGCAGTATCCTCCTCCATCGATGAGGAAGTATCCAAACTGCGCTGGGCTACCCAATGGGGTGCGGATACCGTCATGGACCTGTCTACGGGTGACGATATCCACACCACCCGTGAGTGGATCTTGCGCAACTCCCCGGTTCCCATCGGCACCGTCCCGATTTACCAAGCATTGGAAAAGGTCAATGGCGTAGCGGAGGACCTCTCGTGGGAAATCTTCCGTGATACCGTCATCGAGCAATGCGAGCAGGGCGTGGACTATATGACGATTCACGCTGGTGTGCTTTTGGCCTATGTGCCTTTAGCTAGCAATCGCGTGACTGGCATTGTAAGCCGCGGCGGCTCGATTATGGCGGGCTGGTGCTTGGCCCACCACAAAGAATCTTTCCTTTACGAGCACTTTGATGAGTTATGCGAGATTTTTGCGCAATACGATGTTGCATTTTCGCTTGGCGACGGCCTGCGGCCCGGCAGCCTAGCCGATGCGAACGACGCAGCCCAGTTCGCTGAGCTTAAGACGATTGGCGAACTTACCCGCCGGGCTTGGGAGTATGACGTCCAAGTCATGGTGGAAGGCCCTGGCCATGTCCCGCTCAACATGATTCAAGAAAATAACGAGCTCGAGCAAGATTGGGCCTCTGACGCGCCCTTTTATACTCTCGGCCCGCTAGTTACCGATATCGCTCCCGGCTATGACCACATCACTTCTGCCATCGGCGCCGCCCATATCGCTATGGGTGGCACGGCGATGCTGTGCTACGTGACCCCGAAAGAGCACTTGGGCCTACCCAACCGAGATGACGTAAAAACTGGTGTCATTACCTATAAGATTGCCGCGCACTCCGCGGACGTGGCCAAAGGTCACCCTGGCGCCCGTGCCTGGGATGACGCGATGAGCAAGGCCCGCTTTGAATTCCGCTGGAATGATCAGTTTGCGCTTTCCCTCGATCCGGAAACCGCGCAGGCTTACCATGACGAAACCTTGCCTGCCGAGCCAGCAAAGACCGCCCACTTTTGTTCCATGTGTGGCCCCAAGTTTTGCTCTATGCGCATCAGCCAAGACATTCGGGATATGTTTGGCGGGCAGATGGCCGAGCTAGGCATGCCAACGCTAGGTGAGCAAGTCCGCGAGGCCGTCGACGGCACTGCACCGGAGAAAGGCATGCAAGAAAAGTCTGCCGAATTCCGCCGCCGCGGCTCCCAGGTCTACCTACGTGAAGAGAGCGATCTAGCTTAATTCAGTCCCCGTATCGGGGTTCTCGCCGCGCTCGAACCGGGCGCGGCGTTTTCTTTGTTCTTCCCTTTTACGCAGAATGCGGTTTCGCTCCAGGCGTTCACGCATGCGCTGCGGGTAGCCGGTTTCTTCCACGTCATAAATATCGCAGCTCAATAATGCGGCCACCGCGTCGATACCCTTTGGCCCGCCGATGCGACGGCGGATGAACTCGCCGTTTTCATCGACAACGACAACCGACATCTCGTTGACCACTGTTTCCGGCTCCACAAAGGCCTCTACATACATTCTTCCGGCGGCCCACTGTTGCAAATCCTGCGCGTCTTCTGGGCGGATGGTCTCCCCCGGTCCGCGGGGAGGTCGCAGTGACGATCTGGACTTGTTGCGGCGGAAGGGGTTGAACATAATTCCCTAGCTTACCCGGAAGGAGGGTAGTTACTAACCCCACATCTGCACGAGGGTGAGCATCACGCTGTAAGATTGTCGGGTAGCGATAGAACACTTCCAACTTTCGAGGAGTCTTATAACTCATGGCGAACTCCGTTGAGATGCCCGAGCTGGGCGAATCCGTAACCGAAGGCACCATCACGCAGTGGCTCAAGTCCGTCGGCGACACCGTCGAAGTAGACGAGCCTTTGCTCGAGGTCTCCACCGACAAGGTCGATACCGAAATCCCCTCCCCCGTAGCCGGCACCATTATTGAAATTAAGGCTGACGAGGATGACACCATCGAGGTTGGCGAGGTCATTGCCATCATCGGTGACGAGGATGAGGCAGGCTCCGCATCCAACGACTCCTCCGCTGACAAGGACGAGGAAGAAGCAGAAGAAGCTCAGGTAGAGCCAAAGGCTGACTCTTCTAACGGCGGCTCCGGCGACGCATCCGACGTGGAAATGCCAGAACTTGGCGAGTCCGTCACCGAAGGCACCATCACCCAGTGGCTCAAGTCCGTCGGCGACACCGTCGAAGTAGACGAGCCACTGCTCGAGGTCTCCACCGACAAGGTCGACACCGAAATTCCATCCCCAGTAGCAGGCACCCTGGTAGAAATCCTCGCCGACGAAGATGACACCATCGAGGTAGGCGCAGTCATCGCCCGCATCGGCGACGAAAACGCCACCGCATCCTCCTCCGACTCCAAGCCAGAACCACAGGCCGAAGAAAAGAAGGAAGAGGAAAAGAAGGAAGAGCCAAAGGCAGAGGAAGATAAGAAGCCGGAGCCAAAGGCAGAGGACAAGAAGGAAACCCAGCAGGATTCTTCTCTCAATACCTCCGCGAAGGTCAACAACGGCGACAACGTTCCTTATGTCACCCCACTGGTACGCAAGCTGGCTGACAAGCACGGCGTAGACCTCAACAACGTTGAGGGCACCGGCGTCGGTGGCCGTATCCGCAAGCAGGACGTGCTTGCTGCCGCTGGCGAGGGAGACGCACCTGCCAAGTCCGGTGCGCAATCCGATAACTCCCCACGCGCTCGTTGGTCCACCAAGTCTGTGGATCCGGCCAAGCAGGAGCTTATCGGCACCACCCAGAAGGTTAACCGCATTCGCGAAATCACCGCTTCCAAGATGGTAGAGGCGCTGCAGATTTCCGCACAGCTTACCCACGTGCAGGAAGTCGACATGACTGCCATCTGGGATATGCGCAAGAAGAACAAGCAGGCTTTCATCGACAAGCACGGTGCCAACCTGTCCTTCCTGCCATTCATCGTGAAGGCTACCGCTGAGGCCCTAGTCTCCCACCCGAACGTCAATGCGTCTTATAACCCAGAGACCAAGGAGATGACCTACCACGCGGACGTCAACATCGCTATCGCTGTTGATACTCCGAAGGGTCTGCTCACCCCGGTCATCCACAAGGCACAGGACATGACCCTGCCGCAGATCGCGCAGCAGATTGCGGAGCTGGCTGATAAGGCCCGCAATAACAAGCTGAAGCCGAACGATCTGACCGGTGCTACCTTCACCGTGACCAACATCGGTTCCGAGGGCGCCATGCTCGATACCCCGATCTTGGTTCCGCCACAGGCCGGCATTCTGGGTACCGCAGCCATTGAGAAGCGTCCGGTGGTTGTCAACGAAAACGGCCAAGACGCCATCGCCATCCGCCAGATGTGCTACCTGCCATTCACCTACGATCACCAGGTGGTTGACGGTGCGGACGCAGGCCGCTTCATCACCACCATCAAGGATCGCCTGCAGACCGCGGACTTCCAGGCAGACCTCGAAGTCTAAAGTTCTATCGCCGCTTAAAGCCTCCCAGCCCCACTGCGGGGCTGGGAGGCTTTTGCTATGTCTGGGGTGCCAAGTGGGGGTGATAGATCCGCCTTTAGCTGAACCATCCATCCCGTTTTATTCGAGGCTTTTCGCGGTCGTTCCCCCTAAGCCCGTGGTGAGCGCCTTTGGAGCCACCCTAGACAGTGATGCGGTGCATAAAAGTTTCTCAAGGGGGATCGGCTCACCCATTATTAAACATATAATTAGGGCGGTTATAGCCATTGTCCCCCACTAAGGAGTCTCACTGACATGGAATTCATCTCCCGCCACCTAGGGCCGGATTCTACGGAGCAGGCCACCATGCTTGCGAAGGTAGGCTACGACAGCGTGGACGCGCTGGTCGATGCCGCCATTCCCTCCAAGATCCGCGCCGCAGAATTGCCTCAGCTTCCTGAGGCACTCTCGGAGGATGAAGCACAGGCTACGTTGCGGGAGTACGCCAACCAGAACACTGTGCTAAAGCCTTTCTATGGTCAGGGCTTTTCAGATACCCTCACCCCAGCGGTCATCCGCCGCGGTCTGCTAGAAGATGCTGGTTGGTATACCGCTTATACGCCGTACCAGCCGGAGATTTCCCAGGGGCGTCTGGAAGCGCTGCTGAATTTCCAGACCATGATTGAATCCCTCACTGGACTACCGATTGCGAATGCCTCTCTCTTGGATGAGGCTTCTGCTGCGGCTGAGGCCGTGGGCCTTATGTCCCGTGCGGTAAAGAAGGGCCGCCGTGTAGTGCTCGATTCCCGCCTGCACCCGCAGGTGCTTACCGTCGCCGCGGAGCGTGCCCGCGCGATTGACCTCGAGGTGGAAATCGTCGACCTGCGCGAAGGCCTCGTAGGCGAGGACCTCATTGGCGCCGTCATTGCCTACACCGGCACCGAGGGCGACATTTTTGATCCCTCTTCCCTCATCGAAGAGCTGCATACCCGCGGCGCGCTAGCCGCTGTGGTCACCGACCCGCTTTCCCTGCTTCTCTTGGAAGGCCCTGGCTCACTGGGCGCCGATATTGTACTCGGTTCCTCCCAGCGCTTCGGCGTGCCGCTCTTCTTCGGTGGCCCGCACGCTGCTTATATGGCGGTTACAGAAAAACTCAAGCGGCAGATGCCTGGCCGCATCGTCGGTGTTTCTAAGGACGCGGATGGTCGCCCGGCCTACCGCTTGGCACTGCAGACTCGCGAGCAGCACATTCGCCGCGAGCGCGCCACCTCTAATATCTGTACTGCGCAGGCGTTGCTAGCTAATGTCGCCTCCATGTACGCCGTCTACCACGGTCCGCAAGGCCTCAAGGCTATCGCACAGCGCGTGCATGGGCTTGCCTCCAGCTTCGCCCAATCCGTCAAGGATGCCGGAAAGCAGCTGGTATCTGAAGACTTCTTCGATACAGTCACCGTCGCCGGCGTGGATGCCACCAGCATCAAGGAAAACCTCCAGAAGGAGGGATACCTCGTGCGCGCGATCGGTGAGGACAAGGTATCGGTGTCCTTCGGTGAGTCGGCGACTAAGGAGGACGTCGCCAAGCTAGCCCAAGCCTTCGGTGCCGAGGCGACTGAGGCTGACTTCGACCTGCCTAAGAGCCTGCAGCGCAGCCAGGAACCGCTCCAGCACGAGGTCTTCAACCGCATCCACTCCGAAACCCAGATGTTGCGCTACTTGCGCAAGCTGGCTGATAAGGACTTGGCGCTTGACCGCACCATGATCCCGCTGGGTTCTTGCACCATGAAGCTCAACCCCACCGCCGCCATGGAGCCGATTTCCTGGCCGGAATTTGCTGGCATCCACCCCTACGCCCCGGAAGAGACAACCGCCGGCTGGCGCGCACTGGTCGAGGAGATTGAAGGTTGGTTGGCCGAGATCACCGGCTATGCCAAGGTCTCCATCCAGCCCAACGCCGGATCCCAGGGCGAGCTGGCCGGCCTTTTGGCCATCCGCCGCTACCACGTAGCCAATGGCGATAACGAGCGCGATGTAGTACTCATCCCGGCTTCCGCACACGGCACGAATGCGGCCTCGGCTACGCTGGCTAACCTGCGCGTTGTGGTGGTAAAGACCGCGGACGACGGCTCTATTGATCTGGCGGATTTGGATGAAAAGATTGCCAAGCATGGCAACCACATCGCCGGCATCATGGTGACTTACCCGTCCACCCACGGGGTCTTTGACCCAGAGGTTCGCGATGTTTGCGATAAGGTCCACGCGGTGGGCGGCCAGGTCTACATTGACGGTGCGAATATGAACGCGCTGACCGGTTGGGCCCGCCCAGGGCAGTTCGGCGGCGATGTGTCCCACCTCAACCTGCACAAGACCTTTACCATTCCGCATGGCGGTGGCGGCCCAGGCGTGGGTCCAGTAGCAGTGGCCGAGCACCTTATCCCGTTCCTGCCCACCAATGCCGCGGATCCGCAGCTGGATGCAACCACTGCTACCCCGGTTGGGCAAGGCGTGCCTATTACCAGTACCAAGTATGGCTCGGCCGGTGTGCTGCCGATTTCCTGGGCATACCTAGCTATGAGCGGCGCGCAGGGACTTGCTCAAGCCTCCGCCCACGCAATTTTGGGCGCAAATTACCTGGCCAAGTCCCTGGAAGATTCCTTCCCTGTGCTCTACACCGGCAATGCTGGCTTAGTGGCCCATGAATGCATCCTGGATCTGCGCGCGCTTACCGACGCCTCTGGGGTCACCGCCGCGGACGTCGCCAAGCGCCTCGTAGACTTTGGCTTCCACGCCCCGACCCTGGCTTTCCCGGTGGCCGGCACCCTCATGGTGGAGCCCACCGAGTCCGAGGACTTGGGCGAGCTGGATCGTTTCATCGAGGCAATGCGCACCATCCGCGCCGAGATCCAGGAAATCATCGACGGCCAGGTGTCCTACGAAGGCTCCGTCATCCACCATGCTCCGTTTACCGCGGAGTCCGTTAGCGCCGATACGTGGGACTTTGTCTTCAGCCGAGAAAAGGCCGCTTGGCCAGTGAAATCCCTGCGCCACAGCTACAAGTACTTCCCGCCGGTGCGCCGCATCGACGAGGCCTATGGTGATCGCAACTTGGTCTGCAGCTGCCCGCCGCCGGAAGCATTCGATATCGACGATTCTGAGGAGTAAACATGACCGAACTACTTACCTCCCCACTCAATGCCGAGCACGAGAAGCTCGGCGCCACCTTTACGGCCTTCGGCCCATGGAACATGCCGCTGAAGTACCATAACGAGCTAGACGAGCACCGCGCTGTACGCAACAGCGCCGGTCTATTTGACCTGTCTCATATGGGCGAAATCTGGGTCAACGGCGCCGACGCCGGCAAGTTCTTGTCCTATGCCTTCATCTCCAACTTTGAGCCCCTCAAGGTGGGCAAGGCCAAGTACTCCATGATCACCGCCGAGGACGGCGGCATCATCGATGACCTCATTACCTACCGCTTTGAGGAAGATAAATTCCTGGTCGTCCCGAATGCCGGCAATGCCGATACCGTGTGGGACGAGCTCAACAAGCGCGCCGAGGGCTTCGACGTCACCTTGAAGAACGAGTCCCGTGACGTGGCCATGATCGCCGTCCAGGGTCCTAAGGCCGCAGAAATCCTCGTCCCGTTGGTGGAAGACAATAAGCAGGACGAGGTCTATAACCTCGGCTATTACGCCGCCACCATGGGTAAGGTGGCGCGCACCTTTGCCATCATCGCGCGCACCGGCTACACCGGTGAGGATGGCTTCGAGCTCATTGTGTACAACTCCGATGCCGCGCGGCTGTGGGAAGAGCTGCTCAAGGCCGGTGCAGAATACGACCTCAAGCCGTGCGGCCTCGCCGCCCGCGATTCCCTACGCCTCGAGGCCGGCATGCCTCTTTACGGCAACGAGCTCTCCCGCGACATCACCCCGGTAGAGGCGGGCATGGCCCGTGCCTTTGCCAAAAAGGAGGCCGATTTCGTCGGCTCCGAGGTCGTCCGCCAACGCGCCGCCGAAGGCCCGCAGGTAGCGATCACCGGTCTCACCTCCGAGCAGCGCCGCGCAGCCCGCGCCGGTGCCGAGGTTTTCGTGGGCGATGAGAAGGTAGGCACGGTCACCTCCGGCCAGCCTTCCCCCACTCTGGGACACCCAGTGGCCATCGCGCTGCTGAATACCGGCGCGAACCTCGAGCCCGGCTCCGCTGTAGAGGTGGAGATTCGCGGTAAGCGCTATCCTTTTGAAGTAACCGCGTTGCCGTTCTATAAGCGCGATAAGTAAGCATCTTTTCAACCAGCCCGAAAGGACTACATCACCATGGCTAACCTTCCTCAAGATTTTTCCTACTCCGAAGACCACGAGTGGGTCAACGCTGCCGCCGATGCCGTTGCTGGCGCTACCGTGCGCATCGGCATTACTTCCGTGGCTGCTGACCGCCTCGGTGAGGTCGTCTTCGCCGAACTGCCGGAGGTAGGCGATACCGTTACCGCCGGCGAGTCTTGTGGCGAGGTCGAATCCACGAAGTCCGTCTCTGACCTCTACTCCCCTGTCACCGGCACCGTAAAGGCCGTTAACGAGGTTGTGCACGATGACTACGCTGTCATCAACAACGACCCGTTCGGCGAGGGCTGGCTTTTCGAGGTTGAGGTTGATGAGGCCGGCGAGCTCATGGATGCTGCCGCTTATGCATCCGCCAACGGCCTAGATTAATTCGACCCCACGCGGGAGGGTGTGCCACGCGCACCCTCCCGCTTTGCTTTGCCCACCGCACCAGAGGAAACTTTGAGTCTATGACTGCACCACGCGATCCTTTCTTCCCCGCCGAGCGTTCTATCCGCGCCTCCGATAAACCACTAGAGGTCCGTTTCTTGGGCCGGATGGACTACCAGGAGGCCTGGGACTACCAGGCCGAGGTAGCAGCCGCGCGCGCCAAGGGGGAACAAGACGATGTGGTGCTCGTAGTCGAACACCCCAATATCTATACCGCCGGCAAGCGCACCCAACCGGAAGATATGCCAGATAACGGCCTGCCCGTTATCACCGTTGACCGTGGCGGGCGCATCACCTGGCATGGCGAAGGCCAGCTGGTCATCTACCCCATTATCAAATTGGCCGAGCCCGTCGACGTCGTCGACTATGTCCGCCGCCTCGAGGAGGCCACCATCCAGACGGTCCGCCAGATGGGGGTAACCACCGCCGGGCGCATCGATGGCCGCTCGGGCGTGTGGGTTCCTTCCACTACCGAAGCCAAGGATCCCTCCGCTCCGAAGCGTGACCGCAAGATTGCCGCTCTTGGAATCCGCATTACTCGCGGGGTGACCATGCACGGTTTGGCGCTTAACTGCTGCAATACGCTGGAATACTACGACCACATCGTGGCATGTGGCATCGATGACGCCGATGTCACCACCCTATCGCTGGAGCTCGGACGCCAGGTCAGCCTCGAGGATGCCACCCAACCGCTTTTGCAGGCGCTTGATGACGCCCTCTCGGGCCGCCTCATTGTCGCCGACCACACCTTTGGCTCAGCCCCTGATCCCACGAAGTTAGCGAATGAAAGGGCTAGACAGAGGCGTCGACAAGCGCGGCAAGAACCCTAGTTTGGGGCTGGCGCGGAATAGGATGTGACCGCGGCGAATTATACCTAGAAGAGCTATTAGCCATCACCACCATCAACCGATAAAGTGAGTTTTTGTGACTGTTAAGCCTGAAGGACGCAAGATGCTCCGCATTGAAAAGAAGAATGCGGAGTCACCCATCGAACAAAAGCCACGCTGGATCCGCAACCAGGTTCGCACTGGCCCGGGCTATGAGGACATGAAGTCCCGCGTGGCCGGGGCCTCCCTGCACACCGTGTGCCAGGAGGCAGGTTGCCCGAATATCCACGAGTGCTGGGAATCCCGCGAGGCTACCTTCCTCATCGGTGGCGATAAGTGCACCCGCCGCTGCGACTTCTGCGATATCGCCACCGGCAAGCCGGAAGAACTAGACCGCGATGAGCCGCGCCGCGTAGCCGAAAATATCCGGGAAATGGATCTTAATTACACCACCATTACCGGTGTTACCCGCGATGATCTCCCCGATGAGGGTGCATGGCTCTACGCCGAGGTCGTGCGCAAGATTCACGAGCTTAACCCCCACACCGGCGTGGAAAACCTCACCCCGGATTTCTCTGGCAAACCGGACCTGCTGGAGGAGGTCTTCGAAGCCAAGCCGGAGGTCTTCGCGCACAACCTGGAGACCGTGCCGCGCATCTTCAAGCGCATCCGCCCGGCCTTCCGCTACGAGCGCTCCTTGGACGTCATCCGCCAGGCACATGATTATGGCCTCATTACCAAGTCCAACCTGATTTTGGGCATGGGCGAGACCGAGGACGAGGTCGAGGAAGCATTGCGTGACCTGCGCTCTGCTGGCTGCGATATCATCACCATCACCCAGTACCTGCGCCCCGGCCCGCGCTTCCACCCGATTGAGCGCTGGGTACGCCCGGAGGAATTCGTGGCCCACTCCAAGCTGGCTAAGGAACTCGGCTTCGGCGGCGTCATGTCCGGCCCGCTGGTGCGCTCTTCTTATCGCGCTGGCCGCCTCTACGTGCAGGCTATGGAAAAGCGCGGCTTCGAGCTGCCGGATAACCTCAAGCACCTGGCGGAGACCTCTCAGGGTGCCACCGCCCAAGAAGCCTCCACCCTGCTGGAGAAATACGGCCCATCGGAAGAAACACCCGTGACCACCCGCATGGCCAAGGCTCCGGCTAATGCGAATTCGGCGGCGGCCACCGTCCGCTAAACCACACGTTTTCATAACGGCCTGCGCTTTCCGCGTGGGCCGTTTTAACATTCATGCCCATTGACCTTTAAAGTAGGAGCCATGGCGAAAGATGACAAGGCAGCACTAAAGGCTGCAAAGAAGCAAGAACGCGCGGCCAAGCGCCAGCAGCGTAAGCAAACCTGGTCCCAAATGTGGCAAGCATTTAATATGCAGCGCAAGCAGGATAAGGCGCTTATCCCCATCATGCTGGGCGCCTTCCTGGGCATGGGCTTGCTCTTCTTCCTGATCGGCTCGCTTTTCAACGGCCAGTGGTTCATGCTCATCCTGGGCTTGGGCATCGGCGCGCTGCTCGCAATGTTCCTATTTACCCGCCGCCTTGAGCGCGATATGTACAAGCGCGTGGAAGACCAGCCGGGTGCTGCGGGCTGGGCACTCGAGCAGCAGCTGCGCAATACCGTGGGCATCGTCTGGTCCGTCAAAACCGGCGTGGCCGCCACCCGCCAGCAGGATCTTATCCACCGCGTCATCGGCAATGCCGGCGTCATCTTCGTGTGCGAGGGCAATAAGAACCGCGTGCGCCCTACCCTCAACCAGCTTAAGAAGCGCGTAGACAAGATCGCCGGCGGCGTTCCCATCTACGAGATCTTCGTAGGCAACGGCGAGGACGAGGTCCCCGTATCCAAGCTGCGCAATAAGGTCATGAAGCTGCCGCGCAACTTTAATAAGAACGAAACCTACGAAAACATCCGCCGCATCGAGGCCATGGACTCCATGCCGGGTACCACCCCGGGCATGCCCAAGGGCCCTGTCCCCCACCAGGCCCAGAACATGGCCGGCATGAACCGCCGCATGCGCCGCGCCCAGCAGCGCAAAAAGAATAAGTAGGGCGCCTAAAGCGAATCCCTGCCGCACCATATGAGGTGTGGCAGGGATTTTCTCTTGCCCGGAAAATCCGGGCGACTTAGGAGCGAATAACGATGGTGCCGGTGGCGCGGTCATGCATTCCGCGTCCATCCGCATCAACCATGGCCGCTGGGAAAAGTACTCCGGTCAGCACGGTGCGCAACGCCGCGCGCCACAAGCCCACGCGGGCACCGGGAACGTCAAGTCGGGCAACACCCATGCCTAAAAGCAACATGCCGGGAGTGCGGGCGAAAAGCCAACCACACACGATGCCCATGATGACCCAGAGGGCGTAGCCCAAGAAAGCCACACCGCCGAGTTCCGTAGTAAACATGTGGATGAGGTTGGCGATGAGCATGCACACGATCCAGTCAATCGCCACAGCGCCGGCGCGGCGGCCAACGGAAGCTAGTGACCCCGGTCCGGACTCCGGAAGACCCAGCTTTTCTCCCGGCCAGCGACCGGGGCCTTCCATATCATCGTATTCGCCCGGAATATTTGGGCCGTCGAGCCACGTACGCTTATCTGCCATGCTCACCAATCTAGCGGGCGGAAAGTGAGATGTGAAACGAGGGGAATCGCAATCCCTAGGGCGAGAACCTAGTAGGCTATAGAGAGACAATTCACCGGTCAACAACGAGGAGACAAACGTGTCTTTCGAGACAGTGCAGGACATCGTCCAGTTTATTAAGGACGAGGACGTAAAATTCGTCGATATCCGTTTTACGGACGTCCCAGGCACCGAGCACCACTTTTCCATCCCAGCAGAAGAGTTCACCGTAGAAGATGCCGAAAGCGGCCTCGCTTTCGACGGCTCCTCTATCCGCGGATTCACCACCATCGATGAGTCCGATATGACCCTGCTGCCGGATCCAGCCACCGCGCATATTGATCCGTTCCGTACGGCCAAGACCCTGAATATCAAGTTCTTCGTCCACGACCCATTTACCTTTGAACCGTTCTCCCGCGACCCGCGCAACATCGCGCGCAAGGCGGAAGAGTACCTGCAGTCCACCGGCATCGCCGATACCTGCAACTTTGGCGCTGAGGCCGAGTTCTACCTCTTTGACTCCGTACGCTTTGGCACCGACGTCCAGCACGGCTTTTACGAGGTTGATTCCGATGAAGGTTGGTGGAACCGCGATAGCGAAACCAACTTCGACGGCACCCCGAACACCGGCTACAAGACCCGCCTGAAGGGCGGCTACTTCCCCACCGCGCCGTATGACAAGCACGGTGAAGTGCGCGACGCCATGGTGGAAAACCTGCAAAAGGTAGGCTTCCACATCGAGCGCTTCCACCACGAGGTGGGCGCCGGCCAGAACGAAATCAACTACCGCTTCAATTCCATGTTGCACGCGGGCGATGACATTCAGACCTTCAAGTACGTGGTCAAGCAGACCGCAGCGCAGTGGGGCAAGACCGCCACCTTCATGCCCAAGCCGTTGGCTGGCGATAATGGTTCCGGCATGCACGCCCACATGTCCCTGTGGAAGGACGGCAAGCCGCTGTTCCACGATGAAGCCGGCTACGCAGGTCTTTCCGATATCGCCCGCTACTATATTGGCGGCATCCTCCACCACGCTGGTGCTGTGCTTGCGTTCACCAACCCAACGCTGAACTCCTATCACCGTCTGGTCCCAGGCTTCGAGGCTCCGATTAACCTAGTCTACTCCCAGCGCAATCGCTCCGCTGCAATCCGTATCCCGATTACCGGTTCCAACCCGAAGGCTAAGCGCATCGAATTCCGCGCTCCGGACCCATCCGGCAACCCGTACTTGGGCTTTGCCGCCATGATGATGGCCGGCATCGACGGCGTAAAGAACCGCATCGAGCCACACGCTCCGGTAGATAAGGACCTCTACGAGCTGCCGCCTGCAGAAGCTGAATCCATCCCGCAGGCCCCGACCTCCCTCGAGGCTTCCCTCAAGGCCCTGCAGGAGGACATGGACTTCCTCACCGAAGGCGATGTTTTCACCGAGGATCTCATCGAGACCTACATCAACTACAAATACGAGAACGAGATTAACCCCGTTCGCCTGCGCCCAACCCCGCAGGAATTTGAGATGTATTTCGATTGCTAAAGCTGCGCTAGCCAGCGTCCTATAGGGGACGAAAGGGCACGCGCCTACAAAGCTCAGTCCCGAGACCTTCAGTGGGTCTCGGGACTTGCTTTTTCTAAGCCGACCCCGCGAGATGCGATCGATGCCACAAGATGATCTAGGCTTGACCCCCGCCCCTAAATCCATACTTAGCGAGAGTTCTCACCAGCCCAAACGAGAGCAAAATTCTGATAACCCGACCGAAAGAAATTAACATGTGGGTGTGACTGATAGATTCCGCCAACTCCCAGCCCCTGGCCCCGCGTGGGGAGGCAGCCTCATGGGCACCTCCATCGTTTCGCGCCTACTCGTGGAAGAAGGCATGATGATCCTGGCCGGCATTTTTGCCGCCATTGCGTGCGTCATCTTTGTCGTCCTCACCGCGGGTTTCTTGCGCTACCGCCATCCCAGCTTCGAGCGCACCACGATGGCGGAATGGTCGATGTTTTTCATCGGAATCTTGGCGCTCGGCGCCGCGCTTTCCGGGCTCACGGACATTCCTACTTTCCGCCTCATAGGCTTTTGGATCGGTGGCCCAATTACGGTTATCACGTGGGCTATCCAGCTCACACGCTTTGATGGCGAGCCGAAGTTCACCTGGGGCCTGCCACTGGTTGGCCCCATGATTTCGGCCTCGGTTTCTGGTTGGCTGGCTCACGATTACGGCCAGTTCTACCACGTAATGGGCATGATATTTTTCTTCATGTCCCTGGTAACGGCGGTGCCGACCTTTGCTCGCGTGTACTGGGCCGCATGGCACGGGAAGGTGGATTTTACCGGC
Organism: Corynebacterium sp. KPL4072; assembly: GCF_037908395.1. NCBI lineage: Bacteria > Bacillati > Actinomycetota > Actinomycetes > Mycobacteriales > Corynebacteriaceae > Corynebacterium > Corynebacterium sp. KPL4072. The sequence continues at coordinate 95,664 of NZ_JBBMGE010000001.1, read as the reverse complement.
GCGAAATCAGCCACTGCCTGGGTACCACTAGGCGTGGTAGGCCAGTCCACCACGGCTATGCAGATTCTTTTCCCCGGCCCGGTATCCATTTATTACGGCCTGACTGCCCTCATCATCGCCATTCCGCTATCCATCTACGCGATGTTTACCTTCTATCCCAATGTAGCTCGGTGGGTCCCCTATTCCCCTGCCTGGTGGTCGTGCACCTTCCCGCCGGGAACCGTCAGCATGGGCGGCCACCAGCTGGCATTGGTCAATGGCTCCGAGCTTATCGACGCCATTGCGCTCACCATCCCGGTTCTCCTCACCGCACACTGGATGCTGTGCTCCACCCGCTTCCTGAGCTGGGTATGGGAAGGCAAAAAGGAAACAGGCCCTGAAGAGCCACTTATCACTACAGGCCAATAAAAGGAGCAACCGCTATGCGAGACGCCAGCTTTGAAGGTGGGAAGCGCCGCAACGGTCGCCGCTGATGTATAGTTCCTCCCCCATCACCTTCATCGCTTGGGAGTGCGCGGACCTGACTGCAGTAAGACAGGTACTCGCCGGCGTGCAGCGAAACGGCATCTATCTCTACGGCGAGCACCTGCTCTTGGAGACGTCGTGGCTGGGCCAAGGCGCACGGGACTTCTACGCCACAGCATGGCGCTGGAGTGCAGATGATTGCCCGCTTTTCTATGAGTTGGCGCGACAGGGCAAGGTCCTCATCACCATTAATACTGCGGTGATTGCCTGCGGCGATAAAGAAGACATCGCCACGGCGCGCGACTGCATTGCACAAGACCTCATCGCCGCCCGCAATCCGCAGCATCTGTGCAAGCTGCTTGCCGACGCCGCAACAAAGCCGACCTAAAGCCCTGGTTGCTCGCTGCGCTTCATCCAGCCCATACGTGGAACAAAGCCGCGGGGATGTTTCATCTGGGCTACTGCGTCAGCAATCATGAGGCGGTGGCGGCGCGAAACGCTATCGGGAAGCTTCGCCACCGAGAACCAATCCGCCTCGGTATTTTCTTCATCACTGATGACCGGCTCTGCGCCCTCTGCTACCGATACACGCAGCGCCGTTCCCATGAAGGTGCACTCATCGCCATTGGGATAGGTCACTGGGCCGGTTTGCCCTACGCCCAAAAGCGCTTCCACCTTGGCCTCGAGTCCGACTTCTTCTTTGACCTCTCGCAGCGCAGTGGTGGTAATTTCCTCGCCCGGCTCACAGATTCCTTCCACCGGTGTCCACACACCATTATCGGAGCGTTTGACTAGGAGCACGGAAGGAACCTCCCACAATGCGGCATCTGCGGGTACATCGCGGAGGAGAATGGCGCTACAGGCCGGCACGAAGATCTGATCGTGACCAATCTTTTCGCGCAGCTGAACAATGAAATCTGGAGTCGGCATGCCACCTAGGGTAGACCAGTGCCGCCGATCTAGGCCATCGGGCCCAACACCTTTTTGGCAAGCCGTTGAATATCGGTAGCCAAGGTGAAAGTCAGCTCCATATCCGTCTGTGTGTTCTCGCAGGAGCGCCCTTCTTCGAGAGATTGCGTCGTCCCAGAGACCACGCCCACGATGGTCTGTTTGCCTTCTACCTCGCCATAGACCGGCCCGCCCGAATCGCCATTGGTACTGCACACATGTGCCCGTGCAGCAAGCGAATCCCACTGGCGGTCCTGCCAGGTAAGCTGCGCAATTTCCGCATCATGGGATAGCGATCCACACGTCTCATTAGTAACCACGCCCAGCTTGCACACCTTCTGTGGCAGATGAGCCAGCGAGGTGGCGACGGTATTGTCCACTTCCCCGGGGACATAGTAATCAGCACTGCTGGTGATTTCGATAAAAGCTACGTCGAGGTCATAACTCTTTTCGGCGTAGATATCAGAATAAATGACCTCACCAATGGGCTCGGCGGGATATTTGAACTCACCGTCGGCAGAGCCAGCCCAGACCTTATCGTGAGGTTTGCCGCAATGGCCGGCGGTAACGGCGATGGTGCGGGCGTCGGCAAGCGTAAATGACCATGCCGCCGTACAAGAGTGGTACTGGAAATAAGCACCCGGCTGCGGGTCATCGCCGGAGAGCTCAAGAGCCGTGCCCGGCGCGATAGGCGCCACGGCCGGGGAATAGACCTCATTAGGAATGAGGTTTTTATAAGACAGGGCAGAAAAACTTGGTTCTTCCCCACCCCGAATCGGGCTGCAGGCCGCGAGGAGCACGGCCGTGCAGACTGCACCAACGCTAGTTGCTATCCGCGCCCGCATCCCCGGCGTCGTCCTTAGCGTCTTCATCCTTAGCCATCTCCGCCTGGGCCTTGAGATCGCGGATGAACTTTTCTGGGTCAAACTCGGTGTAGTGTTCCGGGCCGGCAAAATTTTCTAGGGCCATGAGCTAAACCTCCGTTTTCTGAATCGACGTGGTGATGTAATCCTTGACCACCGCAGCATCATTGGGCAAGTCCTTAACATGCCGCTCAGTATCGAGAATGCCAGCAAAACGCTCAGGCGGCTCGGGGGCAGAGCCAATGGCCTCTGTGATGGTCTCTGCAAACTTCACCGGCAGTGCAGTCTCCAAGCATACGATGGGCGTCTCCAAGCCTTCGCGCTGCGCCCCGCGGGCGACCTTAATGCCATCGGCTGTGTGCGGATCCACCAGGTAGTTGAAACGCTCGTGCACGTCTTTGATGGTGGCGAGGCGATCGGCGTGGGTGGAGGAGCCGGATAGGAATCCGTACTCTTGACCGGCGGCGGCGATCTTCTCTTGGTTGAGGCTGAAACCGCCCTCTTTGACCTTCGTGCCAAAAAGCTCCGCTGCTTGGGCTGCATCGCGGCCGAGCAAGTCGAACACAAACCGCTCAAAATTAGAGGCACGCGAGATATCCATCGACGGCGAAGACGTAGCCACGGTTTCTGCGGCAGGGCGCGGACGGTAGTTTCCTGTGCGGAAAAACTCATCTAGCACGTCATTTTCATTGGTAGCCACGATGAGGCGATCGATGGGAAGCCCCATCTGGCGGGCGATGTGGCCGGCGCAGATATCGCCAAAGTTGCCGGTAGGAACGCTGAAGGAAACCTTCTGCTCGGCATTGTCGGTGACCTTCAGCCAGCAGGAGATGTAGTAGACCACCTGGGCCATAAGCCGCGCCCAGTTAATGGAATTTACCGCACCGATACGGTAGGTGGACTTAAAGTCGGCATCTCCCGAGACCGCCTTGACCACATCCTGGCAATCATCAAAGACGCCATCAAGGGCGATATTGAAGATATTCGGGTCATCCAGGCCAAACATCTGTGCCTGCTGGAAGGCCGTCATGCGGCCGGCCGGGGTGAGCATAAAAACGCGAATGCCCTGGCGACCTCGCATCGCATACTCTGCTGAAGAACCCGTATCACCAGAGGTGGCGCCCAAAATATTCAGCGTCTCGCCGCGGCGGGCGAGCTCATATTCAAAAAGCTCCCCCAAAAGCTGCATGGCCATGTCTTTAAATGCCGCAGTAGGTCCTTCAGAAAGGTGCCCGATAAAAAGGCCCTCTCCCAGTTCGGTAACGGGGACGATCTCTGGGTCTGCAAACTTGGGGCTGGTATAGGCCCGGGCAGCGATATCCTCGATATCTTGCGCCGGAATATCGTCAATGAAAAGCTTGAGCACCTCGGCCGCGAGTGCCGCATAGCCTTCATCCGCAAGGAGCGTGCGCCATGAATTTAAAGTGGCGAAATCCAACTGCGGGTAGCTCTCTGGCAGGTACAAACCTCCATCGGGGGCAAGCCCGCCAAGGAGAATATCCGTAAAAGATGCGGGCTGACGGGCGGTATCGCGGGTCGAAATATACTTCACACAAAAGAATCTTAGTAGTTAAGGCGTAAGGTATCAGCCATGTCGCAGCCGAATCCCAGAGAAGTCATTACCACTCAAGCTTTAGGCATTTGGGTGGCCGCCATGGCGGTCTACCTCGTAGCGATTACTGGCCGTACCTCTTTTGGCGTGGCCGGCTTGGACGCTATTGAGCGCTTCGATGTTGATGCCGGCCGTATCGCGGTCTTTACCTCCGTGCAGCTGGGCGTGTATGCCCTAGCCCAAATTCCTACCGGCATATTGATCGATAAATTTGGCCCACGCCTGCTCCTGGTAGTCGGCGCCGTCATCATGGGCATCGGTCAGGTTGTGCTGGGTTTTACCACGAGCTACGGCGTAGCCATCGCTGCCCGCATACTTATTGGCGCGGGCGATGCCACGGCGTTTCTCTCCGTGATGCGCATCCTTCCCTATTGGTTCCCGCTGCACCGCACGCCTATGTTTACCCAGGTGACCTCGTCGCTCGGGCAAATGGGCCAATTCATCTCCGCAGTGCCTTTCTTGTGGTTGCTGGGCGCAGCCGGCTGGACCGCCGCCTTCGTTACCCTTGGTGCGGTGGGCATTCTCGTGGCCATCGCCGCGATTGTAGCGGTGGCAGATTCACCGGAAAAGCTGGGCATTATCCCCACGGAAAAAGAACCGCCCAACTCTCAGGCCACCAGCATCCCGGCGCGCCTGAAGAAAGTATTCCGCTCCCCAGTGGCATGGCAGGCCTACTTCATTCACTACATCGGTATGCTCCCGCTCATCGTCTTTGTCATGCTCTGGGGAATGCCCATGATGACCCAAGGAATGGAGCTATCCAAGGCGAAGTCCAGCCTGGTGCTTACCTTGTTGGCGGTATTTTTGGTCCTCGTCGGCCCATTGCACGGCAAGATTTCCTCCCGCGCACAGCATATTCGCCCGTGGCTCAGCCTGGGTTTTGTAGCGGTCCACGTTCTGACCTGGCTCATTTTCTTTACCTTCGGCACCGACAGTGGTCTGGCCGCGATTTTGGTGGTGTCCTTCGTTACCGCGCTCTGCACGCCGACGGCTAACTATGGCTTCGATATCGTGCGCGAGCGCATGGATCGATCCGTGGTGGCCACTGCTACGGGCCTGGGCAATATGGGCGGGTTTACCTCCGGCATGCTGGGCGCTCAGCTCTTCGGCATGGTGCTGGACCATTCCTCTGCTGCCCCTAACTACTCCATGCCGGATTTCACTGCAGCCTCCGCGGCGGTGCTAGCCGTGTGGGTGGTCGGCATGATTGGTGTGGTAGTCACCCACTTCCTGCGGCGCCGCGCTGGCGAGGATGGGCCTTCTGTTACCATCGTGGAGGTTTCTTAAAGGCCAGAGCTTGGTTACTCGGGGTTGACAATAAAGCGGATGGTTCCTTCAGGATCCGCTAAAAGCTCACGGGTAGCCGCCACGGCTTCCGCCTCATCGAAGGCGATGCGTTCAAAGCCAGTATCGTTTAGTTCCACAATGTCTGCCCCCGGGCAGGCCAAAAGAATTGGCGAGTGCGTGGCGATGATTATCTGCGCGCCGCGGTCAACCGCTTGGGCTATTTCCCCCACTAGGGCCAGCTGCCGGATAACGGAAAGTCCCGATTCTGGCTCATCAAGGACATATACGCCTTGGCCATTGATGTGCTCATAGAGCATGTCGAAGACGGATTGTCCGTGCGAGCGGCGAGATAAATCTACATTCTGGGACAAGGTGGAGCGGCCTGCGCGTTCGTCTGATGAATCTCCGCGTGCAATCAGATACTCGTGTTTTTCAGCGCGTAGGAAATAGGCGCGTTGGATGACTTTATCCGTGACGCAGCGAATGGGGCTGCGGGGAACGATTTCATCGGGATCGTCCATCCGTCCGCCTTCGGGAGAGCAGCCCAAATCACTGGCCACACCGGCGAGCAAACTAGATTTACCAATGCCGTTTTCCCCCACGAAGACGGTTACCGGCCTCCGCAGCTTAAAGCTTCCTAGGTCGGCCAAGTAATCGAAAACCGGCAGCTTTGCCCTGTAGTCATCGGGCTTAAATTTCAGGCTTAGGGCATCAATCAGCATGGCCTCTAGACTAATTCAGCTCATCCAATATGCGCAGCGCGTCTTCACGTGTAGCTTCCGCACCAAAGTTTTTCAGGTGGCCAGCCAGTTCACCAGTGGGAAGTGATTGGGCGATGGTATCGGCCGGCACGGTATTGACGGCATAGGCCACTCCTACCCCACCGGTGATGGGGATGGCGATGGCGGCGATTACTCCCACCGCGGTCGATAGCGTGGACTTGAAAGTCATAGTCTCCTCCAAAGGCTTCGGCACCGAGCACTATGCTCGTTACCAATTTGTGATGTTTTACCTTAGGAAGAGTTACTGCCAAGGCCATGCCGCCCGGCTGCGGGTTGCCTGAATTTTCATCCCCAATTCGCAGTTAAGCCCGGCTAGTTCGCCGGGTAACTTTCTGCGACGATGCCGTCGCTAGCCGGCATTACAAGTCCTCGTTCAAAGGCCACGAGGACCGCCTTTTCATCAGATTCACTGATGTCACCGGCTTCCACTGCACTGCTCAGCTCGCGCTCAAGGTACACGCGCACATCAGACTTACCGTTTTCGGTCTGGGTAATATCTCGCGGGACGGAGTTTAGGGGAATGCCCAATGCCTTAGCCAGGGAGGTCACCCGGTTAGCATCGGTGGAATTATCGTCCCTAATGGCACCATTGACCTGCGCAGGAACGTCTTCTTGGACTACGCCACCGGCCACGGCCTCGCCCACGGTCATTGTCCCTTTGGGTGGATTGTCGCGGTTGGTTGCCCATACCCCTACTGCGATGGCCACGATGACGGCCACGGCCACAAAGACCCATAGATAGATGAGTTTGCGGCGGTGTACCCCACTGATTTTAGCCATGGAAACCAGCGCCATCGCTAAAAGAACCGTAGTCATTGCCGCGCGGGTTTTCGCCGCGATCATTGAGGGCATCAATGATGGAGCGAATGGTGGCCTCCCCTATGCGGTCGGCGCGGCCCCATGAGCGAGGGGTTTGGCGGGAATTTTGCGGCGTTGATTCCGGGCTCGGCGGTGTGGGCTTGTGCTCCCGAGGCGTGGAGACCTCAATGGTCACTGTGGTGCCATCAAGGTGGAGGGCGTCGCCGTCGCGCACGCCCGCGGCACGCGCAGCGGAAAGCAATGCGGATAGCTCGCCCACCGTAGCGTTATTCACATCAAGTTGCAGCTTAAAAGACATAACTAGCCAGTCCTTCCTCTTTCCCATCCCACTCTAGAGTCCGGCAGTGCAAAAAGTAAGGCCGCAGTGCTCACACCGGGGATTTTCAAGGGCAACTCTAAGAATGCTCGAAGGATTCCTCCTCGCCCCAAAAGACTTCATCGACTACCTTGCGGGCATGCCGGGTTAGTTTCAAATAGTGTTCCAAAAACTCCTGGTTATCTTCCGGTGCCCATCCGGCGGCACCGGCTACTTGGGCCAGCTGCGGGCCAGGTCCAGGCAGTTGGTCCACGCGCTTGCCGCGCACAAGCACTAGCGCATTGCGGGCGTCGGTAGCCATAAGCCAGGCTTCGCGAAGGTCAGATACCTGCCCGGCGGAAAGGATAGCGGTTTCTTCCAAAGCATCAAGCACGCGCAGCGTAGACGGATCATGGAGCTCGGCGTACTCGTGGGCATGCATCATCGTCAGTAGCTGAACGGTCCATTCAATATCGGTTAGCGCACCGCGACCAAGCTTGGTGTGAGTATTGCGGTCCGCGCCGCGCGGTAGGCGCTCATTGTCCACACGTGCCTTCATGCGCCGAATATCGCGAATGGTAGATGCGCTGGCGCCACCTTCTGGATAGCGGAAGCTATCCACCATGGACATAAAGCGCTCGCCTACCTCTTTATCCCCAGCAACGAAGGCCGCGCGCAACAAAGCCTGCAGTTCCCAGGACTCGCCCCATTCGCGGTAGTAACGCTCATAGGAGGAGATAGTGCGCGCCACCGCACCGGAGCGACCTTCGGGACGCAGGCCTAAGTCGACATCCAGTGGCGGGTCTCCCGAGGGTTTAGACAAGCGGCGCCGGAGCTTATCGACGATCCCGATGGCCCACTTCACTGCCTCCCCTTCTGCAGCAGAGTCAGCATCCTGTTCGGCGGGTTCTGCGACCACGAGCACGTCCGCATCTGAACCGAAGCCCAGCTCCATGCCTCCCAGCCGGCCCATGCCAATGACCGCAATGCGCGCTGGTGGCTCCGCATCCTCGTTGGCTAGGCGCCATGCCCGCACCTCGGCGCGAAGGGCAGCTTCCAGCACGGCATCCCAAATGGTAGATAGCTCATAACACACCTGCTTGACCGGCATAAAGCCCAGCAAATCCGCACTAGCAATGCGGGCAAGCTCTACCCGGCGCAGCGAGCGAGCCACCGCCACCGCCTTATCTGGGTCGGCGTGGCGCTTGCTGGAATTAACCAGTGCTTTGGAGACCTGGTCGGGCTTGGTTTCCAGTAGCTTGGGGCCAGTGGCGCCGTCGGAAAGCTGCTTTAGCGAATCCGGCGCGCTAATAATCAGATCCGAGGTAAACGGTGACGTGCCCAGGATGTGCATGAGCCGCTGGCCCACAATTCCTTCATCGCGCAGCATGCGCAAGAACCACGACCTATCTTTCGCAGCCTCGGAAAGTTTGCGATAGTTCAGCAGGCCCATGTCTGGGTCTGCGGTATCGGAAAGCCATTCCATCAAGGTGGGCAGCAATATCGCCTGGATGCGCGCTTTGCGTGAGGTTCCTGCCGCCAGAGAAGTCAGGTGCTCAAAGGCGCGGTCCGGGTGGTTATACCCCAGCGCGGCCAGCTGCAGCTTGGCCGCCTCGGGCGAGAGCTTCAGCTCATCGGCAGACATGGTGACCACAGAATTAAGAAGCGGCCGATAAAACAGGCGCGAATGCAGCTCGGAGATGCGCAGGCGAATCCGGCGCAGGTGCGAAAGCATGCGCTCGGCTGCGGATTGAGTGCCCTGCGGATAAAAACCGGCGATGCGTGCTAGCCACTTCATCCCGTCTTCATCATCACTTTCCGGCAGCGTGTGCGTTCGCCGGAAGCGCTCCAATTGCAATCGGTGCTCAAGCAAGCGTAAAAACTCATAGGCTTCAATGAGCTGGGTGCCGTCCTCACGTCCGACGTACCCTGCCGAAACCAATGCCTCCAGCGCATCCACTGTGGATAATGCGCGAAGCGTTTCATCGGAACGCCCGTGCACCAATTGCAAGAGCTGGACTGCAAATTCAATATCACGCAGGCCACCCACGCCCAGCTTCAGCTCGCGATGTTTTAGTTCTGCAGGAACATTAGCCAGCACGCGGCGGCGCATGGCCTGGACGTCTTCCACAAAGGAGTCGCGCTGGGAGGCCGTCCACACCATCGGGCGAATCTGATCCAGATAGTCCTGGCCCAGTGGTAGGTAACCGGTCATCGCGCGCGCTTTCAGGAGCGCCTGGAATTCCCATGTCTCCGCCCACCGCTTGTAGTAGGCAACGTGCGATTCCAAAGTGCGCACCAAAGCACCCGATTTTCCTTCCGGGCGTAAGTTCGCATCCACCTCGAAGAAGGTGGTGGATCCAATGCGATTGAACTCCGCTGCCAAGCGCATGGCCCGCGGGGTTGCCTCACTGCCGACGAAAATGACATCCACATCAGAGATATAGTTCAGCTCCCCCGCGCCGCACTTTCCCATCGCCATGACTGCTAGTTGCGCGTCTACAGGCTCGTCCCCGTAGATGGTGCGCACAGCGCAGGCGAGGGAGGCGGTTAAGGCAGCGTCGGCAAGCGCGGTGGTCAGCGCCGTAATCTGGCGGAATCCTACCTCCGGCTGGGGTGTGGTCTGGCCCTTGCGTGCATGGAAGGTACCGGCCACATCGCAAGCGGCAATGCGCATCATTAACGTGCGGTAGGTGGTGCGCAGCGCCTGCTTATGCTCTCCCTCGCCGGCGCGGTAGGTGCCCGGCGCGCCAAGATCCTCTCGCGCCGGATCGGGCCGGTCAATATCCTGAGCAAACTCCGCGGGCCGGGCGTCGACGGCGCCGAGCAGGCTCTGCAGCATCTCTTCGGGCTGCGGGAGGGGCTTTTCTAGTTCTCGCCACAGCTCAGGATTTGCCGCGAGGTGATCGCCAAAGGCGGTCGATGCACCCAGTAGGGCAAAAAGGCGCACGCGCACCGTTTCATCGGTGCGCACAGCCTCATCAAGCTCTGGGACTTGCTCATAAATGCGGATCAGATTGTTGAGGGCCAAGTCTGGATCCCCCACGGCCGCAAGGGTCCACAAAAGATTGACCGATTCTGGATTATTCCAGCCCAGCTGCTCAATATCCGAAGCAGCATGCGGGTGGGTAAGGCCAAGCGTGGCCGGTGAAGGCACAGCAGCAGGACGCATTATTCTCCTAGAAATTCAGGTTATTGCGCAGCTCAAAGGTGGTGATCTGGCTTTGATAGCGATGCCACTCATCCCACTTGGAGCGCAGGAAGAACTCAAAGACGTGCTCGCCCAACACCTCCGCCATGAACTCAGATTTTTCAAACTCGCGCAAAGCCTGATCCAGGCTGGTGGGCAGATCCTTATATCCCATTGCCCGGCGTTCGCGGCGGGTGAGCTGGTGGACATCGTCCTCAGCTGGATCATCGAGTTCGTAGCCTTCCCGAATTCCTCGCAAACCGGCTGCCAAAAGCACCGCATAACCCAAGTACGGGTTCATGGAGGCATCAATGGAACGAATTTCTACCCGGCGGGAATCTTCCTTAGTAAGCCGGTAGGTGGGCACGCGGACCAACGCAGAGCGATTAGACACGCCCCAGGTTGCTGAACCCGGTGCCTCGTTGCCAAACATCAGGCGCTTATAGGAATTTGTCCACTGATTAACAATGGCGGACATCTCCGTGGAGTGTTCCAGGATTCCGGCGATGAACTGTCGGCCAGTCTGCGACAAGGAAAATTCATCGTCCGGATCGTGGAAGGCATTAGATTGGCCTTCAAAAAGGCTCAAGTGGGTGTGCATGCCAGAGCCTGGCAGATGCTCGAAAGGCTTGGGCATGAAGGTGGCGCGCACGTTGGAGTTGGTTGCCACCTGTTTGATTACGTGCCGGAAAGTCATGATGCTATCAGCCATGGTCAGCACGTCCGCATGGCGCAGATCAATTTCTTGCTGCCCCGGTGCGGTTTCGTGATGGCTAAACTCCGTGGCAATTCCCAGTGATTCCAGCGCCAGCATCGCCTTCCTACGGAAAAGCGGGGCGGTATCATGCGTAGCTTGGTCGAAATAACCACCATTATCGGTCGGTACCAAGTCCGTGAGTTCGCGGCCACGCTCAAAAAGGTAGAACTCGATTTCTGGTGAGGCCATGCAGGTAAATCCATCATTGGCGGCCTCGGTGACCTGGCGGCGCAGGATATGGCGCGGATCCACCATGGAGGGCTGGCCGTCCGGCTGCGCGATATCGCAGAACATGCGGGCCGATTGGAGGTCCGGCTCATCCATATCAAAGGGCAGAATCTGGAAGGTGGAGGGATCTGGCAACGCGATGGTGTCAGACTCAGAGATACGGGAGAACCCTTCCACGGAAGAACCATCAAAGCCAACACCTTCTTCAAAGGCCGATTCCAGCTCGGATGGGCTCATGACCACGGATTTAAGGGCGCCCAAAATATCCGTAAACCACAGGCGGATAAAGCGGATATCGCGTTCCTCAACGGTTCGCAGGACAAATTCGTGTTGGCTATTCATGCCTTAGACCTTACCGGCTCACCTCCGAGGGATGTGCAGTTCATGCGACAGTTTTTCCAGGGTGAAATGCGCAGGTCGCAAGAGTATCTAGGGGGTATCAAGCGGGGCTTTTCCTTCACGGGCCAACTGATGTGCATGCTTTGCTGAGGAAGCAAGCGAACACACGTACACCTCTTAAAGGACGAAGTTTTATGACCACCCACTGCGATGACCTTTCTACTCACGTAATCGAATGCCTCATCACCGCCGCGCAACATGGTTGGGCACCGGCGGATTTAGAGCACGTCTTAGGCCCGCATGCTTACCCCATTATCTACCGTGCTAGCCCCCATGTGCCGGCACGAATTACCTCCCCTGCCTTACGCAAGGCTTGGCTACAAATGGCACCGCCGGACGAAAATTTCATTCCGCGCGATAAGCTGCGCGCCGTTATGAAAGAGCTAATTCACCTGCCTAGGCTGCGCGATACTGAACTTTTGGCCTCTGGCGAATCCTTGCGAGAAGACGGGCTTAGCGATAAACAACGCAAAATTCGCGCAAAGGTCCTAGGCCTTTTACGCAAGGCTGAGTCCACTAGTTTTGAAGACGAGGCCGAGGTTCTGATTTCTAAGGCGCAGTCCTTGCAACAGAAGTATCGCATCGAGGATCTACTTACTTCCGAGCTCCCCAATCTCATTTCCCACCGCGTGCACATCCACCCGCCCTATATCAAGCACCAGGCTTCCCTGCTCAGCACCATTTCTGACGCCAATGGATGCACCACGCTCCTCATCCATGACAAAGGCCTAGCCTGTGTGATTGGTGCTCCTGCCGACGCCGCCCATTGCGCCGACCTCTTTGCCTCCCTCAACCGCCAATGCGACTGGTTTATGCGTAACGGCGATGGCGCGGAAATCGCCCGCGCTACCAATTCCACTGCCGCATATCGCCGCAGCTTCCGCCTGTCTTATGCCGCCCGCATCGGTGAATTGCTCACCCAAGCTAATGAGGACGGAATTGCTGAAAACCTGCGTGAGTCTCAGTATTGCTCTCACCATGCAGAGGCTGTAGCCACCCAAACCCTTCCCGCTTTGCAAGCACGCACCGATCACGCCATCGATACCCGCAACCGCCTCTTCCCCAATCTCACAGAGATGTCGCTATCAATGAACAGTCTGCACGGCATCAACGATGGCATTGCCGCTGCCGATAAATCTCACTTGGGAGGTGACGCCTCAGGGCTCGGTTCAGTTCCAGAAATTACACGGTAATTTCCCCTGTTTGATACGGTTCCTGGCCCCCGTTCCCTGCTAGCGAACGGGGGCAGAGTATGGCACCGTAACGAGGTCATTACAGGTAAGATCACCGATGAGATTGATTAGGTCTAGAAAGTAGAAGGTACGTGAATGTCTACACAGTCTTTTCTCGAAGTTGAAGCGAAATTCTCCGTAGCCGAGTCCACTCAGCTCCCTGAACTGACCCGCCTTGAGGGAGTTGACCACGTCGCAGACACGCGCCACCACGCACTTTCGGCCATCTACTACGACACTGAAGACCTCCGCCTCACCCACGCTAAGGTCACCCTCCGCCGCCGCACCGGAGGAAATGATGATGGCTGGCATATCAAGATCCCTAGCGAGGCTGGCCGTACCGAAATCCACGCAGAATTGGGAGAGCCTGTCGATGGCCGCTATGAAGTTCCTAGCGAGCTGCTCCATCAGGTTCGCTCCATTGTCCGCCACAACGAGCTCACCCCAATTGCTCAGGTAGACAACAAGCGCACCGAGATGGTCTTGGCAGATGCCGATAATAAGCCAGTGGCAGAGTTTTGCGATGACCATGTCACCGCCTTTTCCTTCCTTCCCGGCGGCGAGCAACAGTCGTGGCGCGAATGGGAAGTAGAGCTCGCAGGTGAGCTACCTGGTACCGAGGAAGGAACGCAGTTCATTCGCCGTGCTACCTCTCTTCTCATCGGTGCCGGTGCACGCGTATCTTCTTCCCCATCCAAGCTGAAATCGGCCTTGGGTGATTCTTATGCCAACGCCCCGCTTCCCCCGGCCCTGGTATCGCCGGACGTGGACCCGGATTCCCCTGCCGCCGCCGTGATCACCGCACTGCAAGCTAACCGCGACAAGCTGGTTGATTATGATCCACGTGTTCGCCGCGATGAGTGGGACTCGGTGCATCAGATGCGTGTAGCTACCCGCGAGCTGCGCAGCCACCTTCAGACCTTCCATGGCATCGTGGTCGGACCAGAAATCGAAAAAATTGAAGCCGATCTGAAGGAGCTCGCTGGCATTTTGGGGGTTGCTCGCGATGCGGAGGTTGTTGAAGAGCGCTGGCAGAAGCTGTTGGAGTCCGAAGATTCTGACACCTTGGATGATTCCACCCGCGAGCACATTGCGCAGGATATGGGCACCGCCTACCGCCGTGCGCACCGTCGCGTTATCGCCGCCCTTGATTCCGAGCGTTACCTCGAGCTGCTAGAGTCGCTCGACCGCTTGCTCGCGGATCCGCCAACGGCCGATAAGCAACAAGAATCCGCTCCGGTAAATGATGATGCGGAGCAGACGGAAGAACAGTCCTCTACGGAGGAAGGCGCTGCTTCTTCCGAGTCCCGCGAGGATAACGCGGCTGCTGCAGAGAAGGCCAAAAAGAAGCCAGAGAAGAAGTCCAAGGACAAGTCCGCGGACATGGACACTGTGATGGCGCAGCACCTTGAAAAGGCCTATAACAAGCTGGTCAAGCGCCATAAGAAGGCCGTAGAGAATTGGGATAACCCGGAGCTGTCCCTGCACGAGCGCGAGGACTATTTCCACGATATGCGTAAGGCTGCAAAGAAGCTGCGTTATGCAGCAGAAGCAGCTGGTTCTGCCACCAACCTTAAGACCAAGCGTCTCTATAAGGCCTGCAAGCAGATGCAGTCGGTGCTCGGTGATTTCCAAGATTCCGTGACCTCGCGCGATAAGCTGCTCGAACTGGCAGATTCCGCTCGCCGCCGTGGCGAAAATACCTTTGGCTATGGCCTGCTCTATCAACGCGAGCGCACCATCGGGCTGAAGGCGCTGGATGATTACGCCGAGTCTTTCAAAGACATCAAGGCGGCGTTTAAGCCGCTGCGTAAGAAACTAAAGTAGCCGCGCTTCCCAGGCAGTTACCGGGAAACACGGCGTAGAAAAGATGGCTGGAGGTTATTTACTTCCAGTCATCTTCTTTGTCTGCGGCATCTGCCGCATCGTTGCGGGCGTGGGCAATTTCGATAGCGTTTTCTGCTTCTTCACGGGTGTCATACGGGCCCATTCGGTTTTCCCAGCCAGAGGTCTTGCCTTGGCTGACTTCCTTGGTGGCTGGATCGAAGAACCACTTCTGGTCTGCATCGCTCATAAAACTATCCTCTCAGTCGTAGCGCCAGCGGCACCGGCTGATCGCTGCCGCTGGTATGGTTTGTGTCCACACTACCCACGCCGTCTAAGCGATGCCCGCTAGAATGTGGGGCAGCACATTTCTTTTATACGATTCCATGTCGTATTCCCCGCCGCCGCACCAAAAGGTGGCGGGCATTCGTTGCTTTAAGCGCACCGCCGCGTGCGAGTGGCAACGAAGACTACTGGTCCCAGAACCTGGAAAAGGAGCTTTAGCACCCATGCCACTGTGGTCAACGCCTGCAGAGCCTGTAGCCGAGCGCGCCGCCCAAGCACATACTGATCTCACGGGCAGCGCTCCAACTCATACCGCTAGCGCGCCGGCAACGTGGTCCCTTATTGGTGAACACATTGACCACTTCGGCGGCATTGTTGCCATGTGCGTGGACAAGCTACGCGCCGCTGCGGCAGTAAGCTCGCGCACCGATGGCGTGGTAACGGTACATTTCCACCCGGCAGAAGGTGAGCCTGCCCATGATTCGATAAGCCTGCAAGCGCTCGCAGAGCTGGCAACAGCGCAACAACCCACCACAGATGCAGAGGGCCAGCCAATCATTCCGCCGGCTCCAGAGGGAGGGCTGGCTGCCCGCGTGGGTGGCATTGTCCACACGATGATTAACCGCCAGTTGCTCTCTCGTGAGACAGCCGGCGCGGATATCACTATCGCCTCCGATATTCCGGAAGGTGCTGGTTTGGGTGCGGATGCCGCTGCGGACGTCGCGGTAGCGCTGGCACTCATGGGGGCGGATGCGGACCTGGATGCGCCGCTAAGGGCTCGGGTGGCAGATGTATGCACCCAGGCCGTTACTACCTTTGGTGCGCGGCCGCCTTTGCGTGCCCGCCATAGCGCGGCTCTGCGCAGCACGGGTGAGGGCGTATGCATCATGGATTACGCCGACGGTTCTGTCACCCACGCCCCGCGCCTTGTAGGTCGCGAGATAGCTGCCTTCGCGGTGGCGGTGCCGGAATATTTTTCCGCGCAGGAAGAAAAGGCCATCGCCGATATCCGCCAGCGGGAGCGCTTTATTGATGATGCCTGCCATTCCTTTGGCACCGATTCGCTGCGCTTGCTTCCAGACGCCCAACAGCGCGTCCTCGATTGGCTCAAGGCCGTCCACAAGGTCTACGGCGAGGAGGGCCACCCGAGCATCAGCGCCGCCACCGAGTGGATGGCCTTTTATGAGGAAGAAACCCAGCGGGTAGAAAAGTTCACCCGCTTCCTGCGCTCGCATCGCGGCGCGGAGCTCTTCCCCATCCTTTTGCAGTCACAGTCCTCCCTGGCCAATATCTACGGCTTGGACTCGGCAGAAAAACTCGCCGAGCTAGTCACGGTCCGCGGTGCCGTAGCGGGGCGTTCGGCACACGCGGGCACATCGAACGCAGTTATTGCCTACGTCCCGGCGAAGAGCGCGCATAATTTTGCGGCCGACTTGGCAGACGATGGCCTGCTCGTAGTCGAATTACAGCCGGGCGAGGCCGCACGCGGCGAGAGCTAGTAGCCTCACCAGCTAGTCAGCAGGCCACGCAAAGAGTACCTCGCGCGAATCGGTATCCGCTGTCACCAGCGAGACTGTGGTTTCGCTGCCGGTTTCTGGCGCGCCTACAGATTGAGCGAAGACGGGTGGCTCCGGCACAAAAATCCGAGCTTTGTCCCGCTTTGCATCGCCGCTTACGACGGTGGCCGGGAAATTAGTGCCGAGCCAGGGGCGCAGCACGGTGGCCTCGGTGAGGTTGAGGCAGGCCTTATCCACTTGGGAGGCAAGCTGCGAGGTAGAACGCATTGCGCCAATGACCTCCGTGGCGCGCTCCCCCACCCAGCCGGGGACCTCGTAATCGCCGCAGAGGGCTAGGCAGACCTCGGTTGCAAACCTATCGGACAGGCGCCGCAGCGGCGCGGTCACGTGTGCGTAGTAGCCGCCTATCCCGGCATGCACCTGCGCTTCCTGTTCTCCAAGCCACGCATAATCGGCGCCTCGCAGGAGGCTTTGGGCCTCGCGCATGACTGCCATGCCGCGTGGGGAATCGGCGTCGACGGTGAGGAGAAACTGGGGAATGGGGGCATCGCCAAGCGCAAAGCCCAGGGCTTGGGCCTCGGCGCGAAATTGGCGCTCGTGCTCCGGTTCGGCGGCGGGCAAAGTACGCAGAAAACCCACGCCCGCTTCCTGCATGAGGCGTCCCGCGCACATGCCGGCAAGCAGAGAGATCTCCGAGTTATAGTCCATGACCTCATAGCGAGGCTCGATAATGAGCTCAAAGGTGCCATCAGAATTTTCCACTACGCGCTGGGAGGGCAGGCGCAAGGAAATGGCCTCGCGGCGCAAGGAGGACTCCTGGCGCAATCGTCCCACCTCCGGCAGCAATGCAATAGACGGGTGCAGGTTACCGGCCGCCAAGTCCGCGTGCGCGCCCTCATAGTCCAGGCGGGCCTGGGAGTAGATGAGCGCGCGCTCGACGTGGAAAGACTCCACCTCACCGGCGTCATCTAGATCAAAGGTCCACAGCACGGCCGGTTTATCGGTTTTAGGCAGCAGTGAGGCACGGTCTTCGGAAAGCTCGGGCGGGTGCAGGCGAGCTGGCGCATCGGGAAGATAAATAGTCTGGCCGCGGCGGAAGGACTCGCGCTCCAGCTCGCTGCCGGGCTCAATAAAGGCGGCGACATCCGCAATGGCATAAAAGACGCGGTAGCCACCATCGCGCCTTTCCAGGTAAACCGCCTGATCCAAGTCCATGGAGCCGGCGGGATCGAGGGTTACGAAGGGAATATCGCGGGCGTCGCGGCGCGAGTCGGCATACCGGTCTTGCGCGTGGGCGGCCTGGTGAGTGACCGCAGCCGGAAAATCGGTGGCTACCGAAAATTCTGCGGCAATGGCGCGGAAATCGAGCGGGGCGGCGTAGAGCTTCATGTCCACCACCATAAACGTCTTGGGGCGAATGAGTCGGCCTATAAGCCGGATTCTGTCTAATCGCGGCACTCCCAAGGGAGCACCGTGCGGTGAACATCCATCTAGACCAACCGTTGCCAGTTGGTTCCAGCAGCTACCTTCAGGCTCGAGCGAGCAGCCTTAAAACGCCTGATCGGGCCCCGCAACGTGGCGGGGCCGTGATGCCTTGCTCCCGGTGGGGTTTACCCAGCCACCGCCATCACTGACGGTGCTGGTGCGCTCTTAACGCACCGTTTCACCCTTACCTTGTTGCTCCAACTTGGGCCGAAGCTCAAGCGGAGGCACAAGGCGGTCTACTTTCTGTTGCACTTGCCCGCGGGTTTCCCCGGGTTGCCGTTAGCAACCACCGTGCTCTATGGAGTCCGGACTTTCCTCGGCGCCCACGCGGCAGCAGCGCGCTGCCCGTATGAAGCGACGCGATCACCCGGCCGGCTCATTCGCGTTCCTTATTCTAGCGCAGGCCTGCCAGGTGGCCCACATCGTTAAATCCGTGCACCATAGAGCCGCCTTCCCAGAATTCCACCTGGGAAATGGCAGCCAGGTCTAAAAAGAGATGACCAAAGGTAGCCGGCCCGGCATCAAGCGCCTGGCGGATAAAGGACTTAATCGGATTGACGTGGCTTACTACCAGCACGGTTTTGCCCGCAAAGCGCTCTTGTAGCTCCTTGCGGGTAGTGCGCACGCGGCGGTTTAGCGCCTGCAGCGATTCCCCGCCCGGACAGGCGACGCTCGCGTCATGCAGCCATTCCTCGTGCAGTTCCGGATCGCGCTGGTGGGCCTCGGCGGCAGTCTTGCCTTCCCATGCGCCGAAGTCCACCTCGATGAGTCCTTCCACGGTCTCTACCTCGATATCGCGGCCATTGGCCACGGCCGCCGCTGTCTCTTGGCAGCGGCGCAGGGGCGAGCAGACGATGGCATCAAAGTGGGCGTCGGCAAGCGCTTGGGCTGCAGCCAGCGCCTGCTTTTGCCCGAGCTGCGTAAGCCCCGGGTTGGCGCGCCCGGAGTACTGCTTAGCGGCCGACATGTCCGTCTGCCCGTGGCGCAGCAGGATAAAGCGAGTGGTAGGTCCGCGGTCCCCAAGCCAATCGGTGGGATGCGGCGCGGTGGTGTCGTGTTCCGTAGCCTGTGCCGGTTCGGCAGTATCTTCCTCCCCGGCAACGATGCCTTCAGGATGTCCGGCGGCCGCGGCGTCCATGGCGTCATTGGATAGGGCGTCTGCCACCTTATTCTTAGCGCGCGGCACCCAGTCCAAGCTGAAGGAATAAAAGCCGTTGATGTAGTCGCGGGCGCGCAGGGCCAGCTTCTGCATGTCCGGGTGCTTTATCTTCCAGCGGCCGTTGATTTGCTCTACCACCAGCTTGGAATCCATGTGGAACTCCACTTCGGTAGCGCCCATTTCGGTGGCGGCTTCCAGGCCGCGCAATAAGCCGTTGTACTCAGCGACGTTATTGGTGGACTTGGTACCTACTACGTAGACGATTTCGCGCAGGATGCGCTGCCCGCTGCCGTCATAAATAACGGTGCCGGAACCGGCCACACCAGGGTTGCCGCGGGAGCCGCCATCGGCATAGATAATGACCTTCATTAGACCAAACGCACCAGGTAGGAGCCGCAATCGCCGCACTGCGGCATTTCATCGGCCGGGGCATTGCGCACCGCGTTTTGCTCCGCCGGCGGCAGGACAATGAAGCAGCCGCCACAAGCGCGGTTGGCCTTGAACTGGGCGGCGCCCACGCCGTTTTCCTCGCGCTGGGTATCGTACTCGCTCAGTACCCCGGCAGGCAGCTGATGGCGCAACTCGCCGATGCGCACGGCCGGGTCTTCCTGGTTGGCAGCCGCCTCCTGTGCCGCCTCGGCCGCGCGACGCAGCTTTTCCAGCTTGCGCTCGGACTCAGAAACGCGCGCACCGTGCACGTCCAGGTTAGAACGCAGCGCGTGCACCTCATTATGTGCTTCTTGTAGCTCGCTCATGAGATCTGCGATGCGGGACTTGGCGGCGTAGAGATCGTGCTCTAGGTCCTTGCGCGTTTCTGGATCTACGGCAGCACCTAGCTGGCGCTTATCATCGCGCTCGCGCTGGCGCAGCTTGCGCTCATCGGCCTGGATGCGCAAGATTTCGGTCTCCATGTCATCGACGGCCATCTGCGCGGAGCCGGATGCATCCAGTAGGCGCTTGTGTTCTTCTTTAGCCTTGTCATACTCGGCTTGTTCCGGGATTTCCTTCTTCGCGCCATGGCCCTGCGAGCGTTCCAGGTTGGCCAGCTCCAGCAATACCGGCTGTAGTTCTTGCGATAGTTTCACTTATGACTCCTTTGGGTGCGCAGAGATAGTCCACGGGTCGGTGCGCAGGCTGATAATTTCCGTATCCAGTTCTAAAGCATTCTCTACGATATCGCGCGCCTGGGCCGTCCACGGAAATTCGCTGGCCCAGTGGGCGGTATCGATGACGGCCGGCCCGCCGGCACGCAAGTGCTCATCCACCGGGTGGTGGCGCAGATCCGACGTGACATACACGTCTACGCCTAGCTTCGCGGCCGCGGAGAGGAAGGAATCTCCCGAGCCGGAAGAAACCGCGACGGTGCGCACCTTTTGTTCCGGATCCCCGGCGGCGCGGATGCCCCAGGCGGTCTCCGGCAGGGCATTAGCCACCTGCTGGGTAAATTCGCGCAGGGTCATCTCCTGTGGCAGCTCTCCTACGCGTCCGAGGCCGAGCGCCTTATCCAGGTCTTGGTGGCCAGCGGTTTCCGTAATGTCATAGGCCGGTACTTCATAAGGGTGCGCGGCGTGCAGGGCCTGCAACAAGGCGGAGCGAAGCGCGGCCGGCGCGACAAACTCGACGCGGATTTCCTCGCCGCGGTGCAGGGCGCCAATTTCTCCCTCCGCCGGGTCTGCTCCCTCTTCCGGCTGGAATTGGCCCGTGCCGGCGATATCGAAGGAGCAGTGAGAGTAGGCGCCGATGTGGCCCGCGCCGGCGTCGAAAAGCGCCTGCTTCACCTCCTCGGCCGCGGCAACCGGCACGTGCACGCCCCACTTATCCACGCCCTGGGGCTCCGGCACGATGGGCCGGCCTGGGTTAATGCCCACCAGCTCCGCGAGCTTGTCGTTGACGCCCGGCCGCGCCTTATCGGCATTGGTATGGGCCGCAAAAAGCGCAACACCATTGCTCAGCAGCGTGTGTATGACCTTGCCCTTGGGCGTATCGGCCGCCACGGACTCCACCCCGCGCAAGAGCAATGGATGGTGGACCACGAGCATATCCGCGCCGAGTTCAACCGCCCGCTCCGCTACCGCTTGGGTGCAGTCCAAGGCAAAAGCCACGCGCTTGACCTCCGCGGTCGGATCACCGCAGATAAGCCCCACGGCGTCCCACTTTTCCGCCAGGTGCGGCGGGTAGGCCTCATCGAGTACGCGGCGGACATCGCCCACGCTCACAGCGGACATGGAGGTACTCCTTTATGCTCGTTTCATGGAATAGTTACTACTGCTATATCCTATCTTCCGCACCACAGTACTATTCGCGCGAAGGGGTTTTCCGCATGACCGAATCCGCTGCCCGCTCCGGCCTCTACCTCGTCTTTGTTTGCACCGGAAATATCTGCCGCTCCCCCATGGCAGAAATCATCGCGCGCGATGAGATGGAAAAGGACATGCTTGACCTTGTCGCCACCGTGGACTCCTGCGGCCTCGGCGGCTGGCATGTGGGCCAAGGAGCAGATCCGCGCGCCATTGCCGAGCTGCGCCGCGGCGGCCACGATGGCGGTTCCCACCGCGCGGCCAAGCTGGGGCCCGAGCACATGGATGCTGATCTCTTCATCGCCATGGACAAAGGCCACCGCGACGCCCTTATTGAGCGCAGCATCGACCCGGACAAGATCCGCTTGATGCGCAGCTTCGATCCCAACTCCCCGGAAGACGCGGACGTAGCAGACCCGTATTACGGTTCTGCCGCCGATTTCGAAACCACCCGCAACAATATCGAGGCCGCCGTACCTGGCCTGCTGGATTGGATTCGCGCTCACCACGACTAAACTAGGCCCCATGCTAAAGACGTTCCTTAAGCCAGGTTGGGTTCTACTGCTGCTGTTCGTCGTGGCCTTTTCCTACCTCGCTTTTACCGTCCTTGCCCCGTGGCAACTGGGCAAGGACGATGACATCGTGGAACGCAACGAGCTCATCACCCACGCCTATGAGGCTGACCCCCAGCCGGTGGAAGACCTCGTGGATGGCAACGGCGCCATCCAGGACGATGAGTGGTCCCGTGCCACCCTCCACGGCCATTACCTACCGCAGGATGAAGTGCTGCTGCGCCTGCGCCCGGTCGATTCCGGTCCGTCCTACCAATCTCTGGTTCCCTTCCACACCGATTCCGGCCTGACCATCCTGGTTAACCGCGGCTGGGTCAAGGCCGGCGAGGCCAACGCCGTGCCGGATATTCCCGCCGCCCCTTCTGGCGAAACGACTTTGACCGGAATGATCCGCGCCGATGAGGCTCAGCACCAGTCCGCCCCCATTAAGCAGGAGGGCTACCAGCAGGTCTACTCCATCCATACGGAGCAGGTTGCCTCGCTTATCGACGCCCCCTTGGCCCACGACTACATCCAACTCTCCGCCGACCAGCCCGGCGTGCTCAACGCCATGCCTATCCCGCAGCTCGACCGCGGCAACCACCTCTCCTACGGCTACCAGTGGATTGCCTTCGGCATCATGGCCCCGCTGGGTTTGGGCTACTTCGTATGGTCCGAAATCCGTGAGCGCCGCCGCCTGCGCGAGGAGGAAGAGGCCTTGGCCGCCCTCGATGCCGATGCCTCAACCCCATCCGAGCCCGAGGACGCCTCCGCTTCAGGCTCCGCACCCGTAAAAGCCCCGTCCCCTGCGACCTCCCAGCACGATGTCCACGCGGTCACTGACGACGCCACCGATGCCGCCACGGCCGTTCCCGCCGCGTCCTCCTCGCATGCCGCCGGCCGCCGCAATCGCTCGCGCTACGGCGACTCCAAACCAGATCACTACGCCAAGCTAAACAAGCGCCGCCGCGAGCGCTACTAGCCACTCTCTGCCTAGGCCTTTGCCTGAACATCCGCCTAGGCCCCAAGGAACAGCCACGTTAATGCGTTATGCCCTCTCCTCTTGGGGCATAACGCGTCCACAAGTTGGCTCTCGAGGCCTTGCCCCCCCTCAACCCTGCCAGGATATGCGACGGAAAGTTCGTCTGTGCGGGTGGGGTCCACGCAGATGAAGGGGGGTAAAACTGGGGCGTTTATAATCTTCAAAGCGATATAAACGTCCCCGGAACGGTCAATCCACGTTCCAATGCAGAGTCTGTGGTAGGCGTGCGCGTTGTCTTAGTGGATGAAGAAAAACGGCACAACAACCAAAGGTACAACTCGATGGCGTTGCACCTCACCGATGTGCGGGGCATTGACGACGGGACCTAGCCCCCGTTAGGTAGACACATGTCACGACCGTGCAATAATCTGCGCGACGACAAGCTATACCCTCAACACGCGTCGGAGTATTTGTTGACTTAAGGATTAAGAATTCCTGCCTCGTGGTGCGTTACGCCCAGGTGACCGAGACAGACTCATAGCCCGCTTCAACTTCTTCAGGGCCTGGTGGGCTAAACAGAGCTTCAAATCTAAAATGCGATGAACGAGCAAGGCATGATTCTAGCCCAAAAATAAAAGGCCTTGGAAGACACCAAGGCCAGCAAAACCGCTACTTCTTAGCTGGTAGCCCCGCCGCATGCAAAGCCCCTGCAATCAACACCGGCTGAAACAACAAACGCACAAAACGCTTAGTATCAGTATCCAACCCGAACCCATTATGCCGCTCCGCATACTGAGCAATATTTCCAGGGAAGATAGCGGTATAAAAAGCCGCCAACGCAACACCAAAAGCAGTACGACGGCGACGCGAAATCAACAAACCTACACCCAACACAATCTCCGCTACACCAGACGCCACAACAACAGCATCCTTGGAACCAGGAAACCAATCAGGAACCTGAGCCTGAAACTCCTCACGCTGATGAGTCAAATGTGACACACCAGCAAACGACATAAACCCACCAAGAACACCAGCAGTTAAACGCTCACTAAACTTACTCATACCCAAACACTACGCCACAAAATCACCGAACAATGAAATATTCTCAACTACGCTCAAAACCTAACGGGCCTGGCCCCGCTTCCCCATGGTAAGAACCGCACAAACAAGGCTTCCGAACCAAACGAGGCACAAGCCTGGGCAGACAAGAATGCCACCAGCATCCGCACTGGCGACTGGATTGACCCTAATGCTGGCAAAGTAACCGTGGGGGAACTTCACCCCGCATAGTGGGCAACCCTCACACCACGCAAACCCAACTATCGCCGTCAACTTAATTCCGCGTGGGAGCACCACGTTAAACCCCACTGGGGGGCACAGGAAAGTAAACAGCATCAAACCATCAGAAGTGCAGGCGTGGGTGGGGTCGATAGAAAAGCGGCGCCATGGGCGCGAGCATGACACCACACCATCAGCAACCCTAATCCTGAACTGTCATGCGGTACTCATGCAGATTCTCGAAGTCGCAGTCAACGACGGGCTAATACGTAAAAATCCCGCTAAGGGGGTCAAACTATCGAAGAAGCCCGGCCCGGTGACGGTGTATCCCACGCAGGAGCAGCTTAACGCCTTGGTGCGGGAAAGCGGCCCGCGTGGTGACATTATTGCGGTGGGGTGAGTTGGCTGGTCTGCGGGTGAGGGATGTGAATGTTCTTCGGCGTTGTTTGACGGTGGCGCAGGAGATTGCTCGTGATGATTCTGGTGAGTGGGTGCCGATGGAGCCTAAGTCGTGGGAGCAGCGGACGGTGGCGGTTGCTGCGTCGATTATGCCTCTAATTGTGAAAGCTATTGAGGGTAAGGGGCCAGATGAGTTTGTGTGGGAGCGGCCTTCTGGCGGGTGTTTACGTCCGTTGGGGCATACGTCGTTCTTTGCTCATGCGGTGAAGCGGTGTGTCCAGGATGGGGTGATTTCGGACAGTCTTACTCCACATGGTTTGCGGCATGTGGCGGCGGGGTTGATGGTGGCGTCTGGTGCGTCGGTGAAGGCTGTGCAAAAGCAGTTGGGGCACAAGTCGGCAATGCTCACCCTGGATACGTATGCGGATTTGCTTGATGGTGACTTGGATGAGGTGGCAGGTCGTATAGATGAGGGGCTGCGTGGGTTGTCGTGGGGTGTGGCGTAGTTCTTCGGATGCAGCGTTTTTGTCGTAGGGTTGAGTAAGACCCCCTCTCCGATTTCTCGAAAAGGGGGTCTGACCTGGTGCGGCCTGAGGGGATCGAACCCCCGACCTATTGGGTGTAAACCAATTGCTCTTCCAGCTGAGCTAAAGCCGCATGCGCTCTTGCGCTGTTAGAAACAGTAGCGCAGGTTGCTAGAGCAACACAAATCAGCAGGTAAAGCCCTACTTCTTGGTGTATCCGCGCTGCACCAAGCAAGAGCCTTGCCACTCGCCTAGGCGCTCTGCCTTGGTCTGCACCAAGCCGGCCAGCTGAGCGGACTCAGAGATGAGCCCTGGCTCTACGGTGCCAGGCTTTCCGGCACCCGGGGTAAGCAGCCAGACCGCACCGTTATCGGCCAGCGGACGGCTCGCGTCAACGAGTCCATCCACAAGGTCGCCATCCTCGTCGCGCCACCAAAGAAGGACTACATCGCACAGCTCGTCATTTTCTTCTTCCAAGAAATCATCGCCGAGCACGGCTTCGATCGATTCAGAGATCGCGGTATCGCAATCCTCGTCCCAACCAAGCTCTAGGGCGATTTGCCCTTCCTTGATTCCGAGCTTGACTGCAGCGTCAGCCACTATGCATTTCCTTCCTAATTTGGTGAATGTCCGGTCCGCGCATCCCCCGCATCCTGCGGGTAAATCGCGGCTTAATAGAAGTATTTTAACGCCCACCGGCCCCTTTTACCCGCCTAAGGGGCGCAATTCCCCCATTTTGCAGGCCCTCCCGCCACTTCGCCCAGTTCCGCAGAGTTTGCAAACTACCCTCTTTTACCCCAATAAACCCGGCAAAGATACTGGTTATGGCGATGTAACGTACCGCACGTCCCCTTAAGTCGGGCTTCACAACCATTGTGGATCTGTGAGCGCGTATCCTAGTAAGCAAACTGTGCAGACCCTTATACAGGAGGTTTAAATGGCCGAGAAGGACGCCACCAAGGGCGACTCCAACTTCCCGCTCATCCGCGACGGCGTTGCATCGTATCTTCACGATAATGATCCAGAAGAGACCCGCGAGTGGATGGATTCCCTCGATGGTCTGCTGGAGCACTCCGATCCGGAGCGCGCACGCTACTTGATGCTGCGCCTGCTCGAGCGCGCTACCGCTAAGCGCGTTGAACTGCCTTCGTTGACGTCCACGGACTTCGTCAACACCATCCCAACCTCCATGGAGCCAGAGTTTCCTGGTGACGAGGAACTGGAAAAGCGCTACCGCCGCTGGATCCGCTGGAATGCGGCCATCATGGTGCACCGTGCACAGCGCCCAGGAATTGGCGTAGGTGGCCACATCTCGACCTACGCGGGTGCTGCCCCGCTCTATGAGGTGGGCTTGAACCACTTCTTCAAGGGCAAGGATGATCCTTCGGGCGGCGACCAAGTCTTTTTCCAAGGCCATGCCTCACCGGGCATGTACGCACGTGCTTTCATGGAAGGCCGCCTGACTGAAAAGGACCTTGATAGCTTCCGCCAGGAGGTATCCCGTGGCGAGGGCGAGGGGCTGCCGTCCTACCCGCACCCACGCCTGATGCCATGGTTCTGGGAATTCCCCACCGTGTCCATGGGCTTGGGCCCGATTAACGCTATCTACCAGGCACGCTTTAATAAGTACCTGGAGACTCGCGGCATCAAGGACACCTCCAAGCAGCACGTATGGGCTTTCTTGGGCGATGGCGAGATGGACGAGCCAGAATCTCGTGGCCTACTGCAGATCGCGTCGCTCTACGAGCTGGATAACCTCACCTTCGTGGTCAACTGCAACCTGCAGCGCCTCGATGGCCCGGTTCGCGGTAATACCCAGATCATCCAAGAGCTAGAATCCTTCTTCCGCGGTGCCGGCTGGGAGGTCATCAAGGTCATTTGGGGTCGTGGCTGGGATAAGCTGCTGGAAAAGGACACCGAAGGTGCCTTGGTCAACGTCATGAACACCACCTCTGACGGTGACTACCAGACCTTCAAGGCCAACGATGGCGCCTATGTGCGCGAGCACTTCTTCGGCCGCGATGAGCGCACGGCCAAGCTGGTAGAAGACATGTCCGATGATGAGATTTGGGCACTGCGCCGCGGCGGCCACGATTACCGCAAGGTCTACGCCGCCTATGCTCGCGCGCTGGAGAACAAGGGCACCGGCAAGCCAACCGTCATCCTCGCGCACACCATTAAGGGTTACGGCTTGGGCCACAACTTCGAGGGCCGCAACGCTACCCACCAGATGAAGAAGCTGACCCTGGATGACCTGAAGCGCTTCCGCGATAAGCAGGAAATTCCTTTCTCCGATGCGGAGCTGGAAAAGGATCCATACCTGCCGCCGTACTACCACCCAGGCAAGGACTCCCCGGAGATCAAGTACATGCTGGAGCGTCGTAAAGAGCTCGGCGGCTTCCTGCCGGAGCGCCGCGAGGACTTCACCCCGCTGGAGGCACCGGCTCTGGACAAGCTGCGCTCTGTACGCAAGGGCTCTGGCAAGCAAGAAGTAGCCACCACCATGGCCTTGGTGCGCACCTTCAAGGAAATTATGCGCAACAAGGAGCTGGGCAAGCGCGTCGTGCCGATCATTCCGGATGAGGCCCGCACCTTTGGTATGGACTCCTGGTTCCCGACCATGAAGATTTGGAACCCCCGCGGCCAGAACTACGTGCCGGTGGACCACGACCTCATGCTCTCCTACCGCGAAGCTACTGACGGCCAGATCATGCACGAGGGTATTTCTGAGGCCGGCGCCGCTGCCTCCTTTACCGCTGCGGCAACGTCCTACGCTACCCAGGGCGAGGCCATGATTCCGCTCTACATCTTCTACTCGATGTTCGGCTTCCAGCGCACCGGCGATGCCTTCTGGGCAGCCGGCGACCAGATGGGCCGCGGCTTCATCATTGGCGCAACCGCCGGCCGCACCACCCTGACCGGTGAGGGCCTGCAGCACATGGACGGCCACTCCCCTGTCTTGGCTGCGACCAACCCGGCCGTGGTTTCTTATGACCCGGCCTTCGGCTACGAGGTTGCCCACTTGGTTTCCCGCGGTATTGAGCGCATGTATGGCAAGGACAACGAGGCCATCATGTACTACCTCACCGTCTACAACGAGCCGGTACACCAGCCGGCCGAGCCGGAGGATTTGGACGTGGAGGGCCTGCACAAGGGCATCTACCACTTCAATACCGCAGAGAGCGGCTCCATTGCTGCCAATATCCTGGCTTCCGGTGTAGGCGTGCACGAGGCGCTGCGCGCACAGCAGATGCTTGCCGACGACTTCGATGTCAAGGCCTCCATCTTCTCCGTCACCTCTTGGAACGAGCTGGCCCGCGACGGCGCCCGCCGTAACAAGGAAGCCCTGCGAAAGGGCGAGGAGCCGAGCGAGGCTTTTGCTACCTCCCAGCTCAAGGGCTACGAGGGTCCGTTCGTTGGTGTCTCTGACTTCACCACCGAGCTGCAGGAGCAAATCCGCCCGTATGTTCCAGGCACCTACATCACCTTGGGCGCGGACGGCTTCGGCTTCTCCGATACGCGCGAGGGCGCTCGCCGCTACTTCAATATCGACGCCGAGTCCATCGTCGTCGCAGTGCTCGATGGCTTGGCTCGCGAGGGCAAGATTGAGCGCTCCGTTGTGGAGAAGGCAGCCAAGGATCTCAAGCTGGATGATCCGACCGTGACCACCCACATCGAAGACTAATCCCCGCTTTGGTGCTGGCTAGGCCCGCGCCACGCGCTACAAGAAAGGCGCCGCCGGCTTCCCCGCCGCGGCGCCTTTTGCGTACCCAGCAAACGGGCTTATGCATCCGGCCCGTCTATATCGCATCAAGGACGCGGCCAAGGGCCGCGGAGATAGCCTCGGGGTCTTCGAGGATCACCATGTGTCCGGAGCCTTCCACCGTCTGCAGGTTCGCGGCGGGCCAATGCTTACAGAGCACCTCGGATTGTGAACGCGGGGTGACAATATCGGCGGTTCCGACTACCACCTCGCCCTTGAGCTTCGCCAGCCGTGGGGCGGCGCCGTACTCGGCGTGTTCCAAAAGGTCGTCGAAGAAGCCGGAGTAGGAGGCCAAGGGGGTATCGAGAAGCATGGCAACGTGAAATTGCAGCTTCTCCATTTGTGGAAAGCCGGCCAAGGTCGCAGCAAAAAGTGGCGCAATGAACCGGGCGGCCTCAAAGCGCGCGCTATCGACGCGACCAGGCAGGCGCAGACAGAGGCGGTAGAGCGCATGCAGAGATTTCGACTGCAGAATCTGCGCTACGCCCTTTGCTGCAAAGCGGCGCATCGAAGTTGAAATTAGCAGCGCGCCCTTGATGCGCTCATAAACCTCGGCTGGAGCACGGCGGATGAGGTTTAAGGCAACCATGCCGCCCAGGGAATGGCCGACGATGACCAGGTTGCCACGGGGAGCGCGCTCTCGAATGACGGCGAGGACGTCGTCAGCCGCCGTATCAACGGTGCACTCCTCTGGGGCGACCGTGGAGGACTGGCCGTGCCCGCGCAAATCCACCAAGAGTGCACGCGCATTGCGACCGCGGAGATAATTGGCCTGGTCATAATAGGCTTCCGCGGATAAGCAATAGCCGTGAATGAAGACCACGGTTACTGGCGCGTCTTCGCGCCCCACCTCGTACCAGGCAATATCTAGGCCATCGTGTTCCACAGTGCCGGAAGCGCTGACCTGGGTAAGGCCCGGCTCGGTGGAGGGATCATGCAATCCGCCATAGAGTTTTTCTAGCTCGGCGCGGTGCGAGGGGCGCAGGCGCTTGAGCCAACTACGCGCCACAACGGAAGAACGTTTTCTCAATGCCATAACGGGATCAATACTAGACTGGTGGGCATGGCAAACGACCTCAGCGCCCAATTACAGGCAAAGTTCAACGCGAGCGCGCCGGAAAAGGAGCCGGAGCGCGATACGCTCGGCCAGCTCCTCGCGCTCATAAACAAGGTCACCGGTACCGAGGAAGATCTGAGCCGGGATACGCGGCTGAAGGATATTGGCGTCGAATCGCTAGATCTAGTGGAGCTGACCGTGCGCGCGGAAGAGACCTTCCAGGTGCGTTTTTCTGAGGAAACGATGCTCAACTGCGAAACCATCGGCGATATTGCCGAGTATGTGGAGGACCACCAATGATTTCTTATCTATCCGATATGGACGGCGTACTCATCAAAGAAGGCGAGATGATCCCTGGCGCCGATAAATTTATCCAAGCGCTCAAGGATAATGACATCGAGTACATGGTGCTGACCAATAACTCCATGTCTACTCCACGGGATCTTTCTGCCCGCCTGCGCAATACCGGCTTGGATATTCCTGCCGAGCGCATCTGGACCTCCGCCACCGCCACCGCGAATTTTCTTTCCAGCCAGGTAAGCTCCAGCAAGGCCTATGTAGTGGGTGAATCCGGCCTTACCACCGCCATGCACGAGGCTGGGTGGATCCTTACCAACGATGACCCTGATTTTGTGGTGCTTGGTGAGACCCGCACCTATTCTTTTGAGGCCATCACGAACGCGATTAACCTCATCCGCAATGGTGCTCGTTTTATCGCCACCAACCCAGATGTCACCGGCCCTGCCCCAGAAGGAGTATTGCCGGCCACCGGTGCCGTGGCTGCACTGATTACCGCCGCCACCAACCGCGAGCCTTATTACGTGGGCAAGCCCAACCCAGTCATGATGCGCTCGGCGCTCAATCATATTGGTGCCCACTCGGAGCACACGGTGATGATTGGTGACCGCATGGATACAGACGTTAAGGCCGGTCTCGAGGCCGGCATGCGCACAGTTTTGGTGCGCTCCGGCATCTCCGATGACCGAGAGATTTCTCGCTACCCCTACCGCCCTTCTGCCGTGCTGAAATCAGTGGCCGAGCTGCCGGACAAAATCTTTGATCCCTTCGCCGAGGAGGAATAGGCCGCCCTCAACCGGCCCTACTAATGGCAAAAGGAAAAGGGAGGGTGGACCAGCAGCTGTTGGTCCACCCTCCCTGTGCTTTCTACGGCAGGCGCACGGCAGCAGTAAAGCCGTGGCGCTGCGCAAGATAGCGCACGACGCAGTCCAGCGCATCTAGCTCTTCGCGGGTGCCGGTCAGCACCTGGTGGCAGCCAATACCGCTGTCTGAGTGGGCACAGGCTTTGCCGCCTCGAGCAAGCGCCGCGACAGAAAGCCCATCCCGGAACCAGCGAGTGCACCACTGAGCGGTCAGTGGGTCATCGCCCGGAATGATAAATTCCGACTCGGTACGGATGCACCGATCCATGGCGCGTTCAATCTCCGAGCGCAGCGAGCGCGGCATCCCGGAAATCTTGAGCACACCGGTAACCACGGTGGCACCACCGTTGACGGAGGGCCACGCGGAGGTGGAGGCCGGCTGTTCAACCGGCGCAGGGTTAACGCACGTATTCATAGCCGATTCTCCCTCGACATAGATCACCACCGCACGAGGCCTGCCGGCCCGGCGCGATGCAAGACGAGCTTCGTCTTCCCCAACGAACTGTCTGATGCGTCTGCACACAATTTTCCTGCGTCACACCTCCCCCTACAACCCTCAACTTTCACTTCAACCCCCGTTTGCTAAACCTCAACCCCAGGTACAGACTGGGACTAAAGTTGCAGGTGAAACCAGTGTTATTAATGTGAAACTTGGCCTTTTCTGTGAACTCCCTAGGCTTGTTCTATATTCTCCACCAGACGGCCTGCTCATGGGCGCGAAAACCCTATTTGACTTACCTCCAACAGCGGCTAGTTACAGGCACGCCGCGATCCCAAGTTTTATGGCCCCTACCGCACAAAAATCCTCGATTTTCCCACCCTGCGGGGGAGCCTTCCACCGTGCCGCTTCCCCGATAAAAGGTTATAGACACGCGCTAGCGCACTGGAGGCGCTAGCTCCGCCGAGCCCGGACGCCTACAAGGCGTTCCAGATGGAGGTATTCGTATCGTGCCAGAGTGGCTTGCACCATTCGCCAAAGTCACGGTCCGTGAGCGCCACCATGGCATACTCGCCGGCCACCCAGAGGTAGGTGCCGGACATGCCAAAGTGACCGACGGCGTCGGCAGGCAGGGCGCCCATCCAGTGTTCTTTGTTGCCGTGGATTTCAAAACCAAGGCCCCAGGTACAATCTTTAAAACTGCCGTAGCCCGGGACAATGCCGCGCAGGCCACCAAAATGGACGCGGCGCATATCGGCCACGGTGGATGGGTGCAGCAGCTGCGGATCCTGGACTTCCGCAGCAAAGGCCGCCAAATCTTTCACCGTGGAGACCAAGCCGTGACCGGCCGAACCTTCGAGACGAGTGGAATCCATGCCCAACGGGGTAAGTACACCCTCGCGTAGGTACTCGGCAAAGTCCATGCCCGTGGCATCGGCCACGGTATCTGCGGCCCACTCATAACCGGCCGAGGAATAGATGCGGCGTTCGCCTACCGGCTTCTGCGGCTCTCGGGAGTCAAAGGAAATGCCAGAGGCGTGTGCAAGCAGGTGTTCCAGGGTCGAGCCCTCCGGACCGGCCGGCTGCCCCAATTCCACCGCGCCTTCTTCCACGGCAAGCATCACGCCATAGGCCGCAACCAGCTTGGTCACCGATGCCACTGGAAACTCGCGGGCGGTATCTCCTACCGTTTCTATGACCTCGCCGCGGTGCAGCAAAGCACCGGCCACCGTATCCGCGGGCCATTGGCTGATCTGGCTAAATTCACTCATGCCCTCCAGCCTACTGAGCCAAGCCCGCCCAAGGCCCGCACTCTAGGGCCGGGCGAGGGGCAAGGAAGTTAACCGCCAGTTAAGACAAAAAGAACTCTTTATGTAATTGGCCTAGGATCGCTTGCACAGGCGGCAAACATGACGAAGCTTTAAATCATGCCTAGTAATTCTCAGAATCAGTCCGCTTCTGCCCGCGGAAACGTCAATCGCCGCCGCTTCCTGCAAACCACCGGCACCGCCGGCGCCGCCATCGCTTTGTCCACCGCCGCCGCCAACTCTGCCAATGCCCAAAGCAGCCTCTCCCCGCGCGTGGAGCAGCACATGGTAGAGCCCCAACTGGGCGAGCGCCCCTTCCTCCACGGCGTTGCCTCGGGCGATCCTATTCCGGATTCGGTCATTTTGTGGACCCGCGTAACCCCGGATGCCGATGCCATGCCGGGATCCGGCCTGGGCGAGGCCACCCGGGTGGAGTGGGAAATTGCCAAGGATGAGGGGTTCGGGGACGTCGTCAAGCAGGGCGAAGTGACCACCGACGCCAACCAGGACCACACCGTGCACGTGGATCCGCACGGCCTAGAGCCGGAGACCGTGTACTTTTACCGCTTTAAGGCGCAGGATAAGTACTCGCCCATTGGCCGTACCAAGACCGCCCCGGCGCTGAGCGCCTCCCCAGAAGAGCTCACCTTCGGTGTGGCTAGCTGTGCAAACTGGGAGTCCGGCTTCTTTAACGCCTATGGCGATATTGCCCAGCGCGGCTGCGCCGACCAGCTGGATTATATGATCTTCTTGGGCGACTATATCTACGAATACCCGCAGCGCGAGTACGCCGGTAATGGCCCGGTGCGCCTGCACCACCCTGCGCACGAGATTATCTCGTTAGAGGATTACCGGATTCGCTTCGGCCGCTACCGCACCGATGAAAACCTGCAAGCCGCACACGGGGCACTGCCGTGGGTTGTGGTGTGGGATGACCACGAGGTGGCCAACGATAACTGGCGCGAGGGCGCCGAAAACCACACCGAGGGCAAGGAGGGCGCCTTCCTCGACCGCCGCAAGGCCGCAATGCAGGCCTACTTCGAGTGGATGCCGGTGCGCGCAACCAATCCTTCCGAGCAGGGCCACCTCTACCGCAGCCTGACTTTTGGTGACCTGGTGGAACTAACCATGATGGACCTGCGCACCTACCGCGATGAGCAGGTGCGCTTTGGCCCGCACAAGATGGCCGCAGAAGGCCGCACGATGCTCGGATCCGAGCAATATAATTGGCTGCTCAATAAGATTGAGACCTCTTCTGCGAAGTGGAATATGCTGGGCAATTCCGTCATGTTCTCCCCCATGAACCTGGCTACCCTGCAAAAGGATGACAAGACCAAGCCGGTTTCTTCCTCGCTGTCTTCCAATATCACCGGCATTCCGGTCAATGGCGACCAGTGGGATGGCTACTCTGCAGAGCGCCGCCTGCTTATCGACGCCCTTTCCAAGCACGATGCCCACACCCTCTTTGTCACCGGCGATATCCATTCCGAGTGGGCGCATAATATCAGCAAGGATGGCCGCATCTTTGGCGCCGAGCTGGTCTGCGCCTCCGTTTCTGCGCCCAATGTCAACGAGCAGCTCAAGCTGCCGGAAGGCAACGAGCTTTCCAAGCTTGCCGAGCGTTACCTGCTAGGTGCCAACCCGCACACCCGCCACGTGGACTTGGACCACCACGGCTATAGCTTTGTAACCGTGCGCCCGGATTCCGCAGAAATGCACTGGCTGCGTGTGGATAACCTGCTGTCCGCTAAGTCCCCGGTGCGCGAGGCTGTGACCATGACCTGGCGCCCAGGCAAGGGCTATACCAAGTAGTTG
Source organism: Corynebacterium sp. KPL4072 (assembly GCF_037908395.1). Classification (NCBI taxonomy): domain Bacteria; kingdom Bacillati; phylum Actinomycetota; class Actinomycetes; order Mycobacteriales; family Corynebacteriaceae; genus Corynebacterium; species Corynebacterium sp. KPL4072. The sequence goes on along the minus strand of NZ_JBBMGE010000001.1, from coordinate 60,945 downwards.
TAAGTTCTGTCACATGACAGGCACTTGGTGTTAACGAACGGGTAGTACACCTTCGATAGGCATAGTGAAAGACCCTCTCTGGGGAATTTCACTACCTATCACTCTGATGCCTCTCGGCCCCCCTTTATGCCGCGGATTTTTCCCTAGTCCGCGGCATATTCATAATCAATGTAGCCACGCTCGCCGCCCAGGTAGAACGTATCCTGGTCCGGCTCGTTGAGCTCCAAGCCCTCACGCCAGCGGCGCACTAGGTCCGGGTTGGCGATGAGCTGGCGGCCCACCACTGCGGCATCCACGTAGTCCAGCTCGATTTCACGTTGCGCATCTTCCTTGGAAGTCACCGTGGGGAAGCCATCATTCATCAGCACCTTGGTCACGCCATTTGCGCGGGCCTTTTGCGCCAGCGTGGCGATAAGCTCGCTTTCCGGCTCGCCGTGTAGCAGCGACACATAAGCCAGGTTCAGCGGCGCCAGGGCATCGAGCAGTCCGCCGTAGGTGGCCAGCATGTCGTCCTGGTCATCCTCGATAACACCCTGCACATTGTGCGCCGGCGAGAACCGCACACCGACGCGGTCGGCACCGATTTCCTCCGCCACGGCGCGGATGACCACCTCCGGCAGGCGCCAGCGATTTTCCGGGCTGCCGCCGAATTCATCCTCGCGCTTATTGGACGAGGCCGCCATAAACTCGTGCAGCAGGTAGCCATTCGCGCCGTGGATTTCCACGCCGTCAACGCCGGCATCGATAGCCCGGCGCGCACCCTGGCGGAATTCCTCCACGATGCGCGGCAGCTCTTCCTTCTTCAGCTCCCGCGGGACCGGCGCATCCATTTTGCCGGAAAAGCCACGCACGGTTCCGCCCCAATCGAAGGAGCTCGGGGCCTCTGGATCTGCACCGTCAATCAGATCTGGGTGGCTGGTGCGGCCACCATGCATGATCTGCATGAACAAGGTGCCGCCGGCCTCGTGGACTCGGTCTGCTACCGCACGCCAGCCTTCTGCCTGCTCCTCGGTGGCAATGCCTGCCTGGCCTGGGAATGCGCGGTTGGTCCACGCCGGGAAGGTTCCCTCCGTGACAACCAGCCCGGCCGTGGCACGCTGCGAGTAGTACTTCTGGTGCAGCTCGGTAGGCACACCGCTTTCGCCTGCGCGCTGGCGGGTCAGCGCCGCCATGGTCACGCGATTATCTATCGTGTATCGGCCAAGTTCCAGAGGTTCAAATAGTGAAGTCATGCTAGGTGCAACGCGCAGCTAGCTCGCACTATTTCCTCTTTGCCACACAAGATCATTTCTGCACGTCAATAACAATGACATGAGCGTTTATGCCGACTTTGCCAACCACAATAGGAAGCAATGGTCGAAATGGGGGGCACATCCTACTGACGAGGCTCTGCCGGAATCTCTGTGCCTGCGCTACCGGCCGTTCCGGAAGCTTGGGCGCCGTCGCCGGCGTCACCTCCCGCAGTGGGCGCAGTGCCGGCGCCGGTCCCGGAATCTGTCCCCGCGTTGTCTGCGCCATTGGGGGCACTCGGGGCCGGGGAGGCATTACCAGTAGCGCCTGTTCCCTGCCTGCCGCCGGCAGGCGTATCAGTCGTGCCAGCGTCATTCGTACCCTGTGGGTAGTCGGTCTCCGTAGGAGCGGCACTGTCTTCCGTTGGTTCGGACTGTGTACCGGTCTCGGTGGTTGCTGGGGTGGGTTGGTTTGAGGGGGCGTCGGAAAGCTGTGAGGAGGAGGTTTCCTTGCCGCTATCGCGCCAGTGCTCGGGCGAGAGCCAGCCCGCGTCCGCATTTTCGGGATTGCTCGAGGCCAAGGCCAAGGCACCGACGACAAACAGCGCGAGGACAAGGCCCGTGGTGGAGGCGCGGACTCGGCCGCCGAAGGTGGCGATCTTTTGAAACTTGCTATTGGTCTCCAAGCCACGCCAGATGCCCTGGGAGGGCTCTGGTTCTTGATCATCCGCATCAGACAGCGCGGGGTTTCCGGGGCCGTCACTAGCCGGGCCATCCACCTCAGCGTCCGCGGTGGCGGCACTGCGCTCCACCTGCGTCTCAGGGTGGGAGCCCTCCCCTGCGGTGGAAGCGTCTTTCACGGATTCTTGAGCCGCGGTATTTCCCTGCGGTGGGGTTAGCGGGCGCTGCAGTTCATCGAGATCGGCCACATTGTAGTGATCCCAGAACTCCGAGAGCAGCGCCGAGCGAATGGCGCGTTCCACCGCCCATTGGCGGGCCGGGTTAACGGTGACCAGTACGCGGTAGGTCACGTGCCACGATTGGCCGGCGGCCTGCGGGGCAACCAGCTGCGTGGCTGGCAGCACCTCGAGCTCGCCGTTGACATCCACGGCGATGGATGGCTCTTGGATAGCCTGCTCAGAAATGGTGCGCACCCGGCGCGTGATCTCCGGCAAGGTCTCGCCTTCTTGCACGGGCACGTCGAAGTTGACCACGGCACGCGACCATTCCTGGGAATAGTTTGTTACCGCGCCGGCGGAACTATTGGGCACGGTGACGAGCTCGCCGGTGGGAGTGCGCACCTTGGTGGTGCGCAGAGTCAGCATCACCACGGTGCCTTCCACATCGGTTACGCCATCAAAGCTGACGTAATCGCCTACACCGAATTGCTTTTCCGAAAGGATGAAAAAGCCGGAGAGGAAATCCGCAATGATGGACTGGGCGCCAAAACCCACGGCGGCCGAAACTATCGTCGCCGGCACCGCCGCGCCTACCGCAGGAACACCGATATTGGTCAGCGCCGCCCAAATGATGAGGAAGTACGCGATGGCCTGCACGATGTAGACCAGCGCACCGGTCAGCGCCAGGCGCGCCTTGGTGGATTCTTCATCTTCATCGAGGCGGCGCTCTATGATGCGGATCGCCAGCCTACCAACGCGCGGGATCAAAATGCCGATCAGCAGCAGCGCGATAAGCGGTAAGCCGTGGTCCACGAAGATGCTCCACAGCTCGTAGAAGTAATACTTCAGGTTCATGCCTCTACCGTAGGCCGCGGAGCTGAAAACTGGATGCCAGTTCACTGCCAGCCACCATGCAAACACTCCCCCTCGCACAGCCCGTTTCCCCCTATGCCCTGCACAGACTCCGGCACGCGCCGCCATGTTTGGCTACTGTGTGGGGCATGAAGAAATCATTCCTTATTCCCTTCTTTTCCCTAGCCCGTTTTGCCACCGGTTGCGGCGCGACGAGACCGCCACCACCATTTCCACGGTGAAAGAAACCGTTACGGAAACGGCCTCTGAAACGAGCTCTACAGAATCCAGCACCGAGGAAACGTCCACAGAAAAAACGACCACGGAAGTAGCAACTACAGATGCCGCGCAGCACGCCGAACCACAAACAGAAAATCAGGAAGCCGTGCAACCGCCTACCGAAAACCGGCAGCAGGAAAACACCGCGCAGTACCAATGCGCGGACGGCACCTGGGTGGAGTTTGCCGCGTTGTGCAAGGAATCAAACGCTCAACCGCCAGTACAAGCGCCCAATGGGCCGAGTGCGGAGTGTCCGGCCTACCTGTGCGGCTATGGCAACGATGCCAACGGCAACCGGAATAAGAGCTCCGGAGAAATCCAGACCCAATATGGCTGCGAGCAAGGCTATATCACGGACCCGCAGGTTTGCGGCGCGGTTGGGCGCTAAGCCGCCGCGCTAAAGAACCGCGGGCTAGTCGCGGGAGTCATAGCGCTTCATGAGGCGATCAATGAGTTCATCCGTAAGCTTGTCATCTTCCAAAATGGCATCAAGGAGGCGTTGGGATTCCTCGTGGGAGGCCTGTTCCTCCTCGGTGTAGGAATCACCGGTGAGGTCCACGCCGAAGTCCGTATCATCGCCTTCTGCTACCACTGCGCTGAGCTGATCCACATCGGATTCGAAGGACTCCAGAAATTCGCTGGCCTCTGCGGCGGCTTCTACGCGCCGCTTACCAGAGCGCACTTCCTTTTCAATGCGGCGCTGCAGCGCTGCCTCCATCTGGCGGTGGCGCCAAGAACGTAGGCGGTGCGGCTCGAGGCGGCGGCCGACGGCACGGCTTTTATTCTCGGCCTTTTTCGCAAGGACCTTCACCTGTGCGGCGGTGTCATTAATAGGTGCCCAGTCTTGGTAGGCCGGCACGCGCCACCCCGCCCAAATGCCCAGCAGCGCCAAGAAGATGGAGACCAAAGGTCCAATGATCATGCCCACGGCCATCATGTCGAAATGGTGGCCAACCAGCACAATAATCGCACAAGCCACGGCCGGAATAACTGTTGGCTGGTTATCACCAAATACGCTCGGCTCGCGCCCCATCACGATGTCACGAATCATCGAACCACCTGTGGCGGTAAACACGCCCATCATGATGCAGGGAATAAGCGGCAGGCCGTAGGTAATAGCCTTCACCGCGCCGGTGGCGGCCCACAGGCCGGAAACGACGGCGTCGCCATGCGCTTGCAGATAATCCCAGGTCTTGCCTTTGAAGTACACAAAGCGAGCAATCAGCGCGCCGGTAAAAGCCAAGTAGAGGTATTCCGGCTGGCTCATTGCCGCGACGGTGCCGCGGTTAATGAGCACGTCGCGCACCATGCCGCCGCCTAGCGACGAGAACATCGCAATGAAGAAAAAGCCGATGATATCGTAGCCACGCTTGCGCGCCATAGTGCCACCGATGATTCCCATCAGCAGCACACCACTGATATCGGACCAGCGGTAGAGAGATTCAATGAGCGGATCTACTTCAACCATATAGTTATTAGACTTCACCGCCCGCCCTTGCGCAATCAGCACACCCATATGCGCAGATAAGCACAAGAAGGCGCCAGCACTGCTTGCCGACGCCTCCCTATCACCGTGGGGCCAGCGGGGCTCGAACCCGCGACCAACGGATTATGAGTCCGTAGCTCTAACCGACTGAGCTATAGCCCCACGCAGATCGCACGCCCACTTGGGCGACTCTCTGCCCTGAAAAGATTAGTCAAAGAGCGGCCAAAGACCAATTTGCCCCCTTCGCTATTGAGTATTTGTACGCTTCCTACCCCCTGCGGGTAGAAGTTAATTATGCGCAAACTACTCTCTTCTCTCATTCTCGTCTCTGCTCTCACGCTTACCTCCTGCTCGGATAGCGGTAGTGACAGCTCAAAGACGAGCGACTCCAGTAATTCCGCGTCCGATGCACAGACCGATGCGAAGTCCGTAATTGGGACGTGGAAGCAAGAGGACAGCGCTTCTGAAGATGGCTGGATGGAGGCCAGCATCACCGACGACGTCATCACCATCGAATGGGTCATGGACAACGGCGAAAATCGTATGATCTACTGGATTGGCACCTTTGACGCTCAAGCCGCTGCATCCGGCGAGACCGTTACTTCAAACCGCGATACCGTTGCCACTGCCTCTGAGTGGATGGCTGCTTCGTCCGACAAGAAAGATTTCTCTATCGATGACGACGCCTTAACTTTCAAGGTCGCGATTGAAGATAAGGAATTCACCACACACATGAAGAAAGTGAAGGATGATCCGACAACCATTAGAGAGCTAAAGAGCACGGATTTTGGCCAAACCTTTAAAAATGGAGTCCTGGATGTTCCAGCCGCCAAGTTCGAAATAACCGATCACCGTGTTATCAAGCCCGGTGAGCCTGGTAATGAAATAGGTGAAAAGCCACTTCTCGTCTTTAACTATGACGTAACCAATAAAACGGATGAAACTCTAACCACCACCGACTTTGTCGTGTACTTCACCGCCATCCAAGACAATGATCCGAATAAAGTAAACGAGCTCGACCTCGGTTCCTATATTGATCCTGAAACTGACGATACTCAGCTTGAGCAGATTAAAAAGGGAGGCACTGTCGCTGGAACCATAGCCTACGAGCTCGATGATCTAACTACCCCTGTGGACCTTGTTGCAACTAAGTCCTACAGCCAAGATGAAATCGGACGCCAAACTTTCGAGCTCAATTAACTGCCCGTATACAACGCGCTTAAATCTCCCGTTCTAGCCGATACAGGAAGCGAAGCCCGCCGAGATACAACGCCCAAAGGAAATCGAGCCCATTTCTCACTGAGGCAGGCAGTACTTGACAGGCGTAGCCAGGCCCCTCCTGCATCCAATGGGAGGGGCCTGTTGTAGTGCGCAAAGCAGCACTTTAGCTGTGTTTCTCCCCGCGCCAGCGGGGATTTCTCATTTCCCTTCCCCTTAGCACAGGTCCATTTCCAGGTCCGGCCTTTCCGAGAACACACGGTCCCCTTTGCATTGCGACCACGCTAAAGACCGATAGAGCCAATTCGACCGCCCCTTGAGCGGTTGCAACTCCCCCAGTGCAAACGTTACCCCTGCATTTACCTCCCGTTTCTCCACGGCATAAAATCAAGAGTGACATTGACCTTGATGTCACAGCATTTGTGATGGGAGATACATATGACGACACTAGATTCCCTCTTGGTGCCCGGTGCCGTGGACTTGCACGGCACCGCCAAGGACTGGCGAGCAGCTATCCATCTTGCGGGATCGCTGCTTGAAGAAGCTGGCACGATAACCGCAGACTACACGGAAGCAATGGTGCACTCCGTGGAAGAAACGGGCCCATATATTGTCGTGGCTCCCGGTTTCGCTTTTGCGCACGCGCGCCCTTCGGAGGCGGTAAAAGAAACCTCACTGTCGTGGGTGCGCCTGGATAATCCGGTGGAATTCGGTCACGATTCCAATGACCCTGTAGACCTCGTCGTCGCGTTTGCTGCACGGAGCGACTCGGAACACCTGCAGGCGATGAAGCAACTAGCAAAGCTGCTAGCCACCAAGCGCGATGAGCTTCATCGCGCGGAATCCGAAGAAGAGCTCCGCGCAATCCTCACGGCATCAACGTCGAGTAAGAAACGCGCAGCTTCCGCAGCACCGTCGGGGCCAAAGGCCCAACCAGCAAAACAAAAAGCCGCCGATTCTGTTGCTTCCAAAGGAAAGATCCTTACGGTGTGCGGCAACGGGCTAGGAACGTCGCTGTTCCTCAAAAACACCCTCGAGCAAGTCCTGGACGAATGGGGCTGGGGACCATTCCTGACCGTGGAAGCCACAGACACCATCTCTGCCAAGGGCCGCGCAAGCGAGGCAGATTTCTTGCTGACCTCCGGTGAAATCGCCGCAACGCTGGACGATGTCGGGGTTCCCATCTACGTCATCAAAGACTTCACCTCCATGTCTGAAATCGATGGGGCTCTGCGCGAGCTCTATGACATTTAAGGAGCACCCTCATGGATTTTCTTCTTGCTATAGCGGACTTCCTTGTTAATGAAATTCTCTCCGTGCCAGCGTTTCTCATCGGCATCATCACCGCGGTGGGTCTGGCAGCGATGGGCCGCGGTACCGGCAAAACCATTGGCGGCGCCATTAAAGCCACGCTCGGCTTTCTTCTTATCGGCGCCGGTGCAGGCCTAGTCACCGATTCTTTAGAGCCGCTGGGGGCCATGATTACGGGCGCGACCGGAGCCCAAGGAGTGGTTCCGACCAATGAAGCCATCGTAGGTATTGCGCAGGATCAGTTCGGTAGCCAGGTCGCTTGGATCATGATCTTAGGCTTTGTGGTTTCGCTGCTGCTCGCCCGCTTTACGCCAATGAGCTACGTATTTCTTACCGGCCACCATGTTCTCTTTATGGCGACTCTTCTCACCATGGTGCTTGCCCCGGCCGGGTATTCCTCGTGGATTGTCATCGCCTTCGGCGCAGCGCTCCTTGGCATTCTTATGGTTTCACTCCCCGCCATCGCGCATCCGTTTACCCGCCGCATTACTGGCGATGACTCCGTTGCCATCGGGCATTTTGGCACTGCGGGGTATTTGGCTGCGGGCGGCGTCGGCAAGCTGGTGGGCGGCAAGGGCAAGAAGATGTCGCCGTCCACCGAGGACCTGAAGCTGCCGGAGGGGCTGCGCTTCCTGCGCGATTCCATGGTGGCAACCGCGCTGTCCATGGCGCTGATGTACGTGGTCCTCGCCGTGCTCTTCATTGCTCGCGCTGGTTCCGAGGAAGCCTTCACGGCCTTTCCAGATGGCGCCACTAATGTGGGCAATTTCTTGATGCAGTCCGTAACCCAAGGCCTCCAGTTCGGCGTGGCAGTGGCCGTCATTCTCTTCGGTGTCCGCACCATCTTGGGCGAACTCGTGCCTGCTTTCCAGGGCATCGCTGCCAAGGTGGTGCCCGGCGCGATCCCTGCACTGGATGCGCCCATCGTCTTTCCTTATGCTCAGAACGCAGTACTCATCGGGTTTATTTCTTCGTTCCTCGGCGGACTTATCGGCCTTGCCGTCCTTTCCACCTGGCTCAATCCAGCCTTTGGCATTGCGCTGATTCTGCCTGGTTTGGTGCCGCACTTCTTCACCGGCGGTGCAGCAGGCGTTTTTGGCAATGCCACTGGCGGCCGCCGTGGTGCCGCGCTCGGCGCTTTTGTTAATGGCCTCATCATTACGTTCCTGCCGGCATTCCTCCTCGGTGTCCTTGGTTCCTTCGGCTCCGCGAATACCACTTTTGGTGACGCCGACTTTGGCTGGCTCGGCCTGCTGCTGGGCTGCTCCATTCACGCCGGCGGTGCGCTCGGGCTTATCTTCATTGCCCTCATCGCACTGGCTATTTTGGCTTTGGGCTGGGTATGCCAGCGCAAGCTTGTCGACGCCCACTGGGACCCCACTCCCCACCGTCCTTCCCCCATCAGCAACGCCGATACCGCCGCAACCAGCGGTGCAGCCGGCGCACCCACTTCCGCCGGCACAGCCACAAAGTACCCGAAGGTTCTGCCACCCGAAGGTGCGCCAGTTCCACCCGCTCGTATAGACCATTAGCCGCGCGCCACACCCCGAAGGGCGCTACAGTATCCCTATGCAACGCCCTTCCATTCTCCCTCTCGCGTCCGTGCTCCTCGCTACCGGTCTTGTGCTAAGCGCCTGCGGCTCCGGTTCAGACTCCAACTCTGATTCCACCCCAGCAGAAGAGCCAGCCTTCTCCACTGCGCAAGATAGCAACTCCCCGGCTGGTGAAAATGCAGAAGAAACCAGCCCGGAGAAGGAAACGAAGCAACGTCGCACCGAAACGGTCACCAAAGAGGCAGCCCCAGAGCAGCCCACACCACCGGCCGGCGGCAAACACAACATCCATGTAGGCCAGATTGGCGGCTACTGTGGCACATCATCGTCGGGCGATTCCATCGACGCAGGCGATGCCACCTCCTGCGAATTCGCCGCCGCGGTCTTTGACGCCGCGATGCAGGCCAGCTACACCCTACACTCCCCAGATCCCACGGTGACGGCGGTGTACCAGGCAGATATCACCGCCAGCAGCCCGGCGACCAAGCAGTCCTATAACTTGAAGTGCCACATGGGCAGCGACCAACGGAATCTTACCTGCGAAAAGCCCGGAGACAAAACAGTTCGCGCCTCATTCGAAACCGCCGACAAAAGCATATGGTCCAGGCGCGTGGCCACGACGAACTAAGCCCCCTACCTCACAAAGTCTTCTTCGGACGGCCACGGTAGCTCCACGTCGACGGGAGTAGCGGCAAGGACATCGAGAGACTCTTTAAATTCCACTAGGTCGAGGCCCAACTTCTCATAAGCCTCGGCCATTGCTTCGGGGATGCACTCGGCGCGGGAGCGCAGGGCGTCACCATCAGCGGTGAGGCTAACGAGAGTGCGGCGCTCGTCGGCAGGATCGCGGCGCCGCTCCACGTACCCCTGCTTTTCCAAGCGCTTTAGCAGCGGGGTGAGCGTGCCACTATCCAGACCGAGGCGGGAATCAATGAATTTAAGTGGCACCGCGTCGTCGGCCTCCCACAGCACCAGCATGACCAAGTACTGGGGGTAGGTCAGCCCCATCTCATCGAGGAGTGTCCGATAGGAACGCACTACCGCCCTGCTCGCACGATAAAGCGAGAAGCACAGCTGACTATCGAGAGAAAGGTAATCAGTGGGCGCGTCATTCATAGCCAAAAGTATAGACGTCAACAAAATATTGTCCGCAATTTAATTGTGTACAATCGAAATTGGATTTTAAGAAACCAGATTGTGAAATCAAAAGGAGAAATCATGGACGCCATGTACACCACCGAGGCGCTAGCCACCGGAGCAGGCCGCAACGGCCATGCCACTGTCAAGGATTCTGACCTCGACTTCACCCTGGCCATTCCGAAGGAAATGGGCGGCAGCGGCCAGGGCGCTAACCCGGAGCAGCTCTTTGCCGCCGGCTATGCCGCCTGCTTCCACTCCGCTCTGCAGGCCGTGGCCCGCAACCAGAAGGTCGAGTTGGGTGACTCTGCGGTGGGTGCACGAGTGGGCATCGGAAAGCAGGGCGAAGGCTTCCAGCTCGCAGTGGACCTGGAGGTTTCCATCCCAGCTCAAGACAAGGCCACAGCCCAGCAGCTTGCCGACGCCGCCCACCAGGTCTGCCCCTACTCCAATGCCACCCGGGGCAATATTGAGGTCACCGTCAACGTCGTCGAGGACTAGAATTCTTGCGTACAATCGGCGGACGTACAAAGACCCGATAGAAAAGGAGTCATTATGGACGCCGTATACACCACCGAAGCACTGTCCACCGGAGCAGGCCGCGACGGCCGCGCCGTAGTCAAGGATTCCGATCTGGACTTCACCATGACCGCCCCAAAGGAAATGGGCGGCAGCGGTGAGGGCGCTAACCCGGAGCAGCTTTTCGCTGCCGGTTACGCCGCCTGCTACCACTCCGCACTCAAGGCAGTGGCCAAGGACAAGGGTGTTGACGTGGAGAATTCCTCCGTCGGCGCCCGCGTTAAGCTGGGCAAGAACGACGAGGGCTTCTTCCTCGGCGTTGACCTCGAGGTCACCATCCCAGGCGTTGAGGATGACAAGGCACAGGAGCTTGCCGACGCCGCACACCAGATGTGCCCTTACTCCAAGGCCACCCGCGGCAACATCGAAGTCAACGTTGGTGTTGCACAGGACTAATCCTTCAAGATTTTGTCCCAGCCCACGCCGCGCCAATGTGCGCCGCGTGGGCCCTCTTTTATGCCTGCTGGCACACCACCGGCCTACAGATGGAGAGATTCCAGTTCATTGCAAAGCGCATCAATCTGTGTCTTGGTGTGGGTAGCCATTAAAGTCACCCGCAAGATTGCGGCTCCGTGAGGTACGGTAGGCCACCGAATTGCGGGGACTATGAATCCTCGTTCAAGCAGCGCGGCGCTCGCTTCCATCGCTACAGATTCATCACCCACGTGAATAGGAATGATAGGCCCTTCTGGCTTCAAGGTTCCCCTGCGTTGATGCCAATAAGAAAAATTGTCCTGCAGACCGCCGACTAGATTCGGATTGGTTTCCAATAGGTTTACGCCCGCAATAATAGCGGCGCAATTAGCCGGCGTGGGCGAAGTGGAAAATACAAAAGAACGCGCTTGCTGGCGCAATAGTTGGGCTACTGGCTCGCTTGCTGCCACAAAGGCGCCTTCAGCTCCGAGAGCTTTACTGGCGGTAATGAGCTGAATATCGGGCCGAATGCCAAAGTGCTCTGGAAGCCCACGGCCAGTAGCTCCTATAGTGCCAAAGGCGTGGGCATCATCCACCATCAACCAAGCCCCGTGGTTGTCTGTGACTTTATATAGGTCGGACAAAGGGGCGAGCACGCCATCCATAGAAAACAGACCGTCTGTAACCACGAGTGCGTATTCGGTTGTTCTGGTGGATAAAGCCTTGTCCACGGCCTCTACATCGCGGTGCGGGGTCACAACCACGGTCGCGCCGTTCGCCTTGGCCAGCCTGCAGCCATCGATAATGCTGGCGTGATTTCGAGCGTCTGAGACAATAGTGAGCTCTGGTGACGCTAGGGCCTGCAATGTAGAAATATTGGCCTGATAGCCACTGGCAAAAAGCACCGCATCGGGATAGCCGGTGAAGCTTGCTACAGCAGCTTCCGCTTCTATGTGCAGTTTCCCCGAGCCAGTGGTCAACCGCGAGCCACCGGATCCAACGCCGTATTCATCGATGGCTTCTTTTGCCGCATGAGCGATGTCTGGGTGCTCAGCTAAGCCCAAATAGTTGGAAGAGCTAAAAAGAACCGCCTCGCGAACACGGTGGTCTCCCGCCTGCTGCACTATCGCGCTAGGGGTTTGCCCACTTGCAAAAACAGAAGGACTCCGCCGAAGTCCGTCCTCGTCCCATTTTTGAAGTCGAGCCTGTACGGCCTGTTCAAGGCTAGGGTTCATGCTATCGAGTTCACTTCTACTAGGACGGGTTGGCTTTCCAGATACTCAATGAGCGCTAAGACATCAGCTCCCGGCCGGATAATAAAAGCGCGCCCTCCAGCCCGCGAGCCAGGTTCTTTGATGTGCGGCACCCGATGATATGTGCCAGCCACACAAACATAGCCCGTGGTGTAGGCGGGGTCATCGGAGATGCACAGTTCCGCGAGAATATCTGGGTGCGCAGCAACTTTACTGGCAAGAATAACTGCCTCGAGAGCCGCGTTTTTACCCACGCTTTCCGTGGAAAAGGCCAACTTAGCACCGATATGGCTTACGCGTATCCCCCTTTGCAGATCGGGTTCAAGACGGTCGGCTTGGGCGGCGTCGATAAGCATGGCACCGCGCATATCGCGGACCTCAAAGGTTGTTTCAATGATGCGTTCCACATGTGGGGTATGACCGCGCAACAAATCCCGTATAACCGTGTGCGCGTGCTCCGGAGATTTCACGTCCAGGTTTTTAATGCTCACCTGGGGTACTCGCCAAATCTCTTCTTCCTTTAAGGCTTCTACCGTGATGGTTGTGTTTTCCGCGCTGCCTTTGGGGTGGTTAAGAGCGCGTTGCGCCAGGGCCGCACACGTCGCAGCCACGTCATTGGCGCTTACGATATCCTCCGCACCGGAGATGTGCTGGCCCGCTGTGTTTGCGCGCATACGCACAGAGTAGTAGTCCATGTGCAGATAGTACCGAAGAGTTGAACACCGTTCAGGAGATTTGTGAGTCTACTTCTTCAGCGCAGCAGGCACACCCTGCTCGACATCAAGCGCCGTCAGGTTAAGAAGATAAATACTTGGAGTGCCCCCTACCGCGTTCCGTTCGAGTAGAGAAAATCCAGACCAGTTGATGGCACCGGTACTGGGGACCACCCCGCGCTCCCGTAGCGAGCAACAGCGGATTAGGCGGCCGAGAGAAAGCCGCCCCCATTGTTCAGATGACCTGTCTGTCGGTTTCTACGCTAAAAGCCTGCGACCCGAACGCTTATTGTTAAAACACGGGTTTTGACAATAAGGCTGCCGCCAAAGACTCCTAATTTTCAAAATCGGAGATGCGACGAAGCCACTAAGAAAAATGCCGAACGCGGTCGGTGGGAGCTTGCAGGGTCAAATTCACACCATGCGCTCGAGTTTGAACCACCGGCCGCAAAGCTCGGCGGAAACACGAATGCCCTAAGCCACATGAGAGATCGGGCGCTATGACTCGATTACCAGGTTCGCGGCTTCACACCGCTACACCGGCGTGTACTTATTGCTCCGCCTAATCACAAGGAGATTCCCCTTGGAACAACATCCGTATAAGTTGGTTGTCCCCTAAAGGAGTAGTCCCCCATACTGAAGGAAATACAGCCTGATCTTGGAAATGTTTAACGGGCTTCGGCCTCTGGTTAAGTTGCCAGGCCTATTCTTCCTTTTCCCTTTTTCTAGCTTGTCTGCGCTCGCGTCTACGAGCACGCTTTGCCTTGCGGATGTCGACGACCCACTTCGGAACAAAAGGCCACGGAAGCGGAATCCCGACCGCTCCCGTCATTCCAATGAGCCCGATGCCGAGAGCTGCCATTCCCGCAAACATCAGCACGGTTGTGACAAATTCGGGAGGGTTCATCCCCTGTGTCAACCCTATTACACCCAAAGCGCCAAAAATTAGCGAACCGTAAGGATAGACGAAAAGGACGCCATCACTTGCCGCACCTTCCACATCGCCTGAGTCGTACCACTCTTCCGATCTGGGTTCCCTCCGCTCACACCTGATGTAGTACGTCCAGTAGAGCACCATAACTAGCACTGCCCCGGCGCAAAAGAGAAAATAGCCAGTATCCCCGTCCATTGAATAGACCTCCCGTGGCTGCCGGTTGCGGTATGCAAAATGCTACCAGTGTCTGCTGGGGTAAGGCATCAGGCGAAAGCGAAATATGGATGCGCACAAGCACCCGGACCAAGGACATTTAATAAGACTAGGAATTCATGATGCTTGTAGTCTTGTGACCTTTTGTCCTCTTTCCTTTAGCGTCTCCGCCTTCCACAGCATTCACGCCACGCGGACGCACCTGAAGCGTCCTGGGTTTAGTTCCTACCTCAGGTAAGGAAGGATTAGGCACTATGCCCAGAAAGTATTCCGTCGAGTTTAAGGAGAAGGCGGTCCATCAGATCATCGAAATGGTCCGCTTGAAGTCCTGCTCACTACAGCGCGCCTACGAACAGGTCGGCGAGCTCCTCGGCGTATCACGCCACACATTGCGGGCGTGGTACCGCGACAGCGCCTGTACACGAGACGGACGCAAAGCGCCGGATCACGAAACAATGGAAGAAGAACTCAAGCGTCTGCGCCGAGAGAACCGGGAGCTGAAACGAGCAAATGGGATTCTCAAGACTGCTTCAGCCTTTTTCGCGGCGGAACTCGACCGCCCCACGACCAAATGAGCTCCTATATCGACGCGTATAAAGATCAGTTTGGGGTCGAGGCCATCTGCCGTGTCCTTCGACAAGCAGATCGTGGATTCATCACCTCACGCGGCTACCGGAAAGCCACCACACGTGTTCCCAGCGCAAGGGCGTTAAGCGATAGCCTGCTCATCCCAGAGATTCGACGTGTACACGCGGAGAATTTTTCGGTCTACGGTTTCCGAAAAATGTGGCACGCTATGAACCGCGAAGGCTTTCATATTGGCTGCGATAAGACTGCCCGGTTGATGAAGCTCGCAGGTGTTTCCGGCCGCAGACGTGGACGACACCCGGTAACAATGGTAAGCCCAAAGTCGCCCGATTGTCGCCCGGACCTGGTGCAGCGAAACTTTCGTGCGCAGGCACCAGGCAGGCTTTGGGTTGCCGACATTACCTACGTTCGCACTTCGTCGGGGTTCGCCTACACCGCATTTGTAGTTGATGTCTTCAGTCGGAAAATTGTTGGTGTTGCCACGCGCTCTGCACTGCGCACTGATGCGCTGCCGATAGAGGCTTTAGAGCACGCTTTAACCACTGCTGGAAGAATCCATGACAACCAGTTGATTCACCATAGTGATCGGGGCAGCCAGTACGTGTCGTTGAAGTATTCTACGGCTTTATCTGAGTCCGGAATTCGCCCGAGTGTGGGAACAGTCGGCGACTCCTATGACAACGCATTGGCGGAGACAGTCAACGGACTCTACAAAACTGAACTCATCTACCCCCAAGGCCCGTGGACGTCAGTGGGAGAAGTTGAGTTGGCGACCTTGCGGTGGGTGCATTGGTGGAACACCAAGCGCCTTCACGAAGCATTGGACTACGCCACCCCACAAGAGGTATGAAGCCGAGTACTATCTCACGCAGCCCGTCAACACGGGGCCGTAAAAGAAGCGGAACTAAACCCAGGACGCTTCATCAGCTTCTCGCTGACCTCGTTGCCCCTCAACGGGTCATAATTCTTCTTAGGGGACACCGTAGTCATTATCGGTGAAACTCCTTTCAAATCAGAGCCTCCTCCACTCCACTGGTACTGCCCAATGTAAATTGGACGAATTAGATCAATCCTCGATTTTACGGCGCAGAATTGGGCAAATAGCATCGGCTACTTCCTTGCCAAACGTCCTATGCCCTAAATCGTTAAAGTGGACATGGTCATAGAAAAACCGCTCATTATTCTCCCGTGGCATGCTCTGGTAATTCCAGAAAAAATCCACCCTACCTTTGGCCGCAGCTTTTCTTGCATCTTCCTTCACCGCATCATATCGATGTAAGCTCGCATCGTATTCTTGCCGGCTCGAATATCTCTTTTGCAAAAACTTACTTTTCGACCACTCGCCGCACCTTACAGGCGCAGACAGAACGGCTCCTGGAATGTCGTAAGCCGACATAGTCTCAAAAATGACTCTCCACAGAAGGTCTCGGTCGCGGCCAATTTCCGGATACGCAAATGCACCCGTCTTACGAACACCTGGGGTTAACGGATCAACGAAGCGATGACTTGACCAATAGGTTGCAGTATCCAGTTCCAGCTTCGCGTCCGCTCCGGGTGCAATTACAAACAGCCCTGCTAAGCTGCCGGAGTAAGGTGGTATCGTCGCCAAAAGACTTAAGGCAAGGTGTAAAAGAGTCGCACCTGATTTACCACCGTTCAGCACCCGAAATGATCCGGGCGCGCGGACCTCCAACTCATCCTCAACGACATCGGGCCAGCGTTGTCCCTCGGGTGCGTATAGAGACTCCACTACGCTGTCTCCGAGGAAGACAATTGGCCTTCTACTGTCAAGACCGGATGGCCCCGATAAGATGAAACCTGCCGCATCAGTGGTGACTGACGTCGCTCCTGGGAGAAGTGATCCGTCACCATGCCGGGTGTACGTTTCGGGAATTGTTACCCGCCTACGCATTTCACCCGGCCACCTTTTTAACCTAATATTTCGCGGAACACCCTTGTTTGGGTTGACAGTAGGATCTATGTCCTCTAGGCGCACTCTCCTCTCCCGTTGGGCGTTAGGGGTAGCGCAAGGCACTTTATTGCGTACAGGCGTTCGATCCCCACGATTCTGAGAGTTTTGGAAGCCAGCCTGCCTTATTGCCTCCTCAGCCCCAACGCCAGGGTCTCTTAGAGCAGACAGAATACTCAGCAATTTGTCACGAGGTATTGGGACTTCGCCGTCGCCGTCAAAATCCAACCGCTCTGCCAAGTCCAGGTCATTGCCACGCTGTTTTACAAACACAGAGTGGTTAGTTTCAAGGCACTTCGCGTCACCGCTATTTTGATACATAACCGGATAAAAAGGCGCGTTCAGGTCGATAGTTTCCCAGAGATTCTTCGCATAGCTGTCCCTGACCCTGAGGTAAGGAGTTCTACCCTTGACCTTGTGCGCACGATTTACGTACTCAGCTAGTTCCAGATGCGGCTTGTCGGAAAACCCTAAACGCGCATTTATCGTCCCCAGAAAAATGCTGACCGAAATTCATTGCAGCATATCCGCCATCAGACTCACCGTAGAAGATAGTTCGATCTCCTTCAAGGTAATCGACGCTACGCCTAAGAACAGGTAAAAGAGACCGCTTCAGTGGACCGGTAACTCGATTCCCTAAGTACCATCCCACTCGTAGTTCTCGGTCGACCACCACGGTCGGATCCGAAATTGCAATCAAATTGACGCCTGCCAATTCCGATAGTTCCAGACCTAAAAAGCTAGGATACGTGCTCCTCCCAGGCACAGAGCCCTGGAAAGCGACGAGCGTGGTTTCAGATTTGCGGTCAACCAACATCAAATCTAGAGTTGTGGCGTTTAGCTGAATTGTGTGGAAACCGTCATGGTCCAGTTCCCTACAAAACTCCTCGGGATCTGAGTACTGAATTCCCGGTGACCAACGCTTGATATCTCTGATTCGCACAGCATTCATTTTAGCTTTGCGACAATTGACATACCCCCATCGCCCGTACAACAGTCTTAGAATAGCGCCTAGTCTCTATCTCGAATGTCTTAAATCAGAGGCGATAGTTGCCAATTTCCCCCAAGGCCCGTGGACGTCAGTGGGAGAAGTTGAGTTGGCGACTTTGTGGTGGGTGCATTGGTGGAACACCGAGCGCCTTCACGAAGCATTGGACTACGCCACTCCGCAGGAAGTGGAAATCGAGTACTCTCTGACCCAGCCCGTCAGTACGGGGTAGTAAAAGAACCGGAACTAACCCTAGGACGCTTCAATATGGCCTTTAAAAAGGTGCTGTAGCATTTTCCCCATGAGGAAACGAGACACATCCAAGTGGGGGGTCGGCAAACTGTACCCATCTCCTACTTTTTGGTCGAGAAATGAGGCAACTGACGGCCTACATACCATCCAAATTGGAAATCAACTCCTAGATCTCCTAATCAGAGATCGCGGTTCGAGCACCACAGTGGTTACATTCCAACATCGAGTATCCGTCCGAACATCTTTTCCTACGCTTGTAGGCGAAAAGTTTACAGGCGAGGCGGGAGTTAACCTGATTGCAGTAGCAGATCCAAGTGTCAGCTTGGATCATGAGGTTTCTCTTGGTTGGTACCTAGGCAACCGAGCCCTCGGACACCTTAAGCCAATCCTCCACCCCATTTTGAGCGAGGCAATCGAAGCGGTTCATCCCAAGCGCTTAATTTTCTTTGGCAATTCCGGGGGCGGGTACGCAGCCATGAATTATGCCGCTGATTTTCCAAACTCTATCGCCTTAACCGTGAATCCCCGCCTCAATCTGAGCCAAGGCCAAGATCAAGACTGGGCGACTTACATGACTAAATGTCATGGAGCTGTCGGAAGAACTCCATACCAGAGAATCAGCTCCGAGTATGGTATAAATCTCGCCGACGTAATACCAAGTTCGGCCCAATTCTATGCAGCTATGTACCACAATACTGGAGACTCTGAATTTCTCGAGAAAAACCATGCGCCGTTTGTAAAATCTCGTACTAGCGACCTTAATATAGCTGAGCGTCTCGATTTCGATGGTAACGGGCATGTGCCAATACCTAGAGACAAACTTATTGAAATCGTCCGAAAGCTTGCAAACCCTTCAGTACCTCAGCCAGAAGCCATGAAGGCGGCTGGGTTTATACGCCCCTATTAGTTTCACTTCCCACGTTAAAGGCTAAAACACACCTGCAGGGCGACCGTAGGTTCTAAACAAGGTGCGTGCGCGTTTTTCGACTCACCGCTGACAGCAATTCACTTTTAATGCCCTCAAAACCCACTTGATTCGATGCGCACACACTTAATCTCTATTCCCACATTCAATTTCCAATACGCTTTTCGAGTCATACAAGAAGAAAGAATGAAACAGTTAATAGAAAAAATCAGAATAGCTGCATCGATCAGACTGACGTCACGAGAGCCTAAGCAAAGAGCGCAGATAGTCTGCAGATAGTCTGCAGATAGTCTTACGTATAATCTTTCTCACCGGAATTCTACGCGGACTAGACGAATAGAGGACAAAATGAGTTCAACTACACACGTGGCCTTTTTAGGCCTTGGATATATTGGCCTGCCAACAGCAGTCGTCATGGCAAATGCGGGCCTAAAGGTTACAGGCGTAGATGTGAACGCCCCTAATGTAGAAAAAATTAACCGTGGCGAAGTCACCATAATCGAACCAGGCTTGGAAGAAGAATTGCGGAATGCGCTCTCAACTGGAAATTTCAAAGCCACCACGGAGCAAGTACATGCCGATGCCTACATCGTGGCAGTACCAACCCCTTTCACAAAGGGGCATGATATTGATATGAAATTCATCTACTCGGCCGCGGAAGCAATAGCTCCGCAACTTGAGGGAAATGAATTGATCGTATTGGAATCGACTTCCCCTCCTCTGACCACCCAAAAGATGGCGTCTAGAATTCTCGAGCTTCGCCCAGACTTACGGGCCGACAAAGAGGGTGTCGCCGCTAACGAGAAAACTCTCTACTTTGCACACTGCCCCGAACGAATTCTTCCCGGTCAAGCTATAGAGGAGCTAAAGTCGAATGACCGGATTATTGGTGGGCAATCTAAAGAAGCTACACGCCGTGCGACCGAAATCTATGCGAGCTTCTGTAGAGGTCAGCTGCTAGCCACGGATGACGTAACTGCTGAGATGGCTAAGCTCACCGAGAATTCATTCAGAGACGTCAATATCGCATTTGCCAATGAGCTATCCGTAATTTCCGACCGCCTCGGTATTAACGTATGGGAGTTAATTAACCTCGCCAACCACCACCCACGAGTTAACATTCTTCAACCGGGCCCCGGCGTTGGCGGACATTGCATTGCAGTAGATCCTTGGTTTATCGTTTCCGCCGCACCAGAAGAATCACAGCTCATCCACACCGCCAGGAACGTCAATGATGGGAAGCCTAAATGGGTTCTCGGGAAAGTGATGGAGGCTGCCCAAAAATCCGCCAATAATGTTATTGCAGTTCTTGGACTTGCCTTCAAGGCTAATATCGACGATCTACGAGAATCTCCGTCGGTGGATATCGCCACAGCGATTGCCGCAGAATTGCCTGAAAAGCAAGTACTAGTTGTGGAGCCTAACATCCAAGAACTCCCAACTGGCTTGGCCAACAAGGAAAACGTGAAGCTATCCAGCGCTAAAGAAGCGATCGAAGCAGCGGAAGTTATCACCCTTTTGGTAGACCATGATGAGTTCAAATCTATTAATCCGTCGCTTCTAAAAGGAAAGACCATCATCGATACTAAAGGACTCTGGAAATAAAAATGGAGCTAAAATCCTCAAAGCCGATGAGACCTACTTAAGTGATCAAATCTATCGATGGTAGGGCAAGTCACTCCTAGGGTTGCCCGCAATTCGTGGACACGTAGTAGAGCTACCTAGTGGTTAGGCGGCTATTTCTTTTCTGCTAGTGGTTAGGCCAATGTTTTTCTCAAAGTCGACGGGGCTTGCCATCCCGAGTGTGGAGTGCCGGCGCCGGCGGTTGTAGACGACTTCAATCCAGTAGGCAACGGCCTTGCGTGCGGCATTACGGGTCGCCCAGCGCTTTCGGTCGTAGAATTCGGTTTTAAACGTCGACCAGAATGGCTCGGCCATCGCGTTATCGAAGCACACGCCGGTGCGCCCTACGGACTGAGCAATGCCCAGGTTGCGGCAAGCTTCCCAAAGCTTCTCGCTGGTAAATTGGGTTCCGCGGTCAGCGTGAAACACTAGCCCGTCAGGCACGTCACCGCGTAGTGTATGCGCCATCCGTAGGGCCCGTTCGACCAGGTATGTATCTTGAACGCTATCCATAGCCCAGCCCAGTACCCTGCGGGAATGACCATCGCGGACTGCGCACAAGTACAACCAGCCTTCACCGGTGCGCAGGTAGGTAATATCCGACATCCACACTCGGTTGAGCTCACCAGTATCAAACATGCGCTTGACCAGGTCAGGAAGCGTGGACTTACGCTTGGCTTGAATCGTCGTTACGGGAACAAATGCCCTGGGTGAAATGCCCTCAATACTCATTATCCGTATCCGTTTAGCCACAGTCTTACGGTTAAGCACAATATGGTAGCGCTCGATAAGTTCTGCGGTAATCCGCGGAGCACCATAAACCTCATCGGAGTCCGACCAAATCTGATGAATCTTACGGTCAACATCATCGTAAAAAGCTGCACGATTATCTTCACCGGATAGCCGCTTCTGCTGCGTATGGGACCATTTGTAGTATCCAGACCGAGACACTTTTAATAGCCGTGCCATACGTTTGATGCTGAAGTTCGCCTTGCTCTGGCCGCATTAATTCGAACTTTTCTGTTCGCGTTGCTTGGCAGCGAAGAAGGCTGTCGCTTTTGACAAAAACTCGTTATCCATCTTGGCTTCTGCCAGTTCACGGCGCAGACGAGCATTCTCAGCACGAAGATCCGCCTCGCTTAGCCCATCTGATGTTCCTCGACGTTCGCGCTCATTTTTTACCCACCGGCCTAAAAGCCCAGCGGAAACACCAATCTCCTTAGCCACATGAGCGATTGGGCGCTGCGACTCGATTACCAGGTTTGCGGCTTCACGCCGGTACTCCGGCGTGTACTTCTTGCGCTGTTGATTCACAATGAACATCCTCTCCTACGGACACAAGATCCGTACTAATAGGGTGTCCACTACTTGAGGGTAATCTCACTCCAGTATTTACGTACGCGCATGTTTACTATTAAGGTGTTTACTTAGATTACGAGCCTTTCTAAAGGTAGCTTGACCGTCGCAATATTCACGATCAGGAAAGTCCGACTAGACGGATTCCTCTCTTACACCGCTTGCGTCCATGCTCGCGAAGAATTAGCTCTCCATTGACCGAGAAATATCCTAAGTTTCATCACACCGCTCACTGCGAGCTTCCCACAACCCAAGAATCGGAGTCGAATGCGAGTTAGAGACACTCATCGCTGGGGAATTGGAAAACTGTACCCTTCCAAACGAGAGTTTTTGGACAGTTCTGTATCCAGTGGATTGCACACAATTCAAGCCGGAAATCTACATCTAGATATTTTGGTAAGAAATCGCGGTTCTAGCACTACTCTGATCTTCTTTCACGCTTCTGTCACGAAATCCAGCACATTTCCAGTCCTTGTGGGAGATGGGCTGGCAGAAGCGGCTAACGCGAACCTCATCTCGATTTCCGGTCCGACCCTAGCGTACACCGACAAGCTCCGCTTAGGTTGGTACATCGGAGTAAAGCCCCTTGGTTCATTTCCGAACTATGCGAAATCTCTGTTTCACCATGCGGTCGAGAGTCTTAACACGAAACGCCTAATTTTAGCTGGTTCTTCGGGAGGTGGCTATGCTGCTGTGAACTTTAGCCGATTTTTCTCCGATGCAGCAGTTCTCTGCATCAATCCCAGATTGAATCTAGCGACCCGCCCCACACCAAATTTGGGAGAATTCTTAGTTCACGCGTATAGAGCCTCAGGTCGAACCCAAATCTCTAGGCTCAAAGCAACTTAAGTGCAAGAAAACGCGGCCGATTTTTATCCTAAAGCTCCAACGAATCATATAGGCATTCTTCAAAATGCGGGCGATACAGACTACTACGAGGGGCAATTTATCCCTTTCTGTCAGGCACTCAGCCCCGATCCGAAACTCTGGACCAGGACTGATGCCATTGGAGATGGGCATGTTCCCTACCCAAAGCAAATTCTGCACAAAGTAGTCCAAAACTTAGCCGACTTGAAATACACCGTCGCAGAGGCCTACCAAAGATCAGGATTCCAAAACCATGGAGACTGATTTGCTACTTTAGAGACAATAAAACGATATTGGCTGAACTTGTTTCAGAAATTCGCTATCTTCTGTTGAGCAACCTCGCGGCTTCGCTTTCAAAAACTACAGCCGGCTCCACGTATTGCGCTCTATTGTAGTCAACAATCTGCTGCGCCCTTTCAAACCTTTTCTGGGTAATACACTCACCCCATTTGGCGTATTCTGGGGAAATCTCGCTGAGTAGCCCCTCCATAACGATCCTTCCGTCATGGAGCCAGATTGCCTGCTTACAGGTTCTCCGCAAGGTTTTCGCACTATGGGACACCATGAAGACTGTGCCGGCATTGTCAAGCAGTTCAGACATGCGCTTTTTAGCTGTGTCGGCAAAGGTAGCATCTCCGGTTCCCAAAGCCTCGTCAACCATAAGAATTTCCGGGTTCCTAGATGTAGCGATAGCGAACGTCAAGCGGGCCGACATACCAGAAGAATATGTATTCATCGGTCGAATCAAAGCTTCTTCTTCAAGGCTTGATATCTTCTTTACTTCCGAAACATACGCGGGCAAAGCATCCTTCGAAATCCCCATGGCTAGCAAACCAAGCTTAATATTTTCCATTCCTGTCAGTTTCGGCTGCAAAGCAGCCGATACGCCCAGAAGCGACGGTGTGCCGCCCACTAGCACTTCACCAGAAGTCGGAGTCTCAATTCCCGCCAACATTCGAAGCAATGTTGACTTTCCTGATCCATTTTTTCCAAGAATTCCTATTGCTTGCCTCTTCTCCGTGGCAAAGCTGACTCCCTTGACCGCATGAACTGAGCGCTTTTTTGAAGGAAGTAGCCCCTCGAGTCGCCTACCTTCATTTACTGGCACCCGATAGATCTTATTCAAGTTCCTTGCGACTACCGAATATTCAGCGGACATTGGAATACCTCGCTTCTGCCCGCCAAAAGAAAATAATCCCAATAGCTAACATGCCAAAAGCACTTGCGAACATATATGCCCAAACTTTTAGCGATGGTAATTCGGAATAGAGCACCACACCTCGTGCAGACTGTAAGAAATAAAAGGCTGGATTGAGCTCCAAAATAGCTTGCGCTGTGGCGTTAGATGTAAAACGATCAATCGAAAAGAATACACCCGAAGTATAGAACCAGGCCCGCGACACGAAAGTCAGAATAGCTTTCAGATCAGGAATAAACGCAGTTATACGAGCCACGACTAAGGAAAGTCCACAAGAGAAAACGTGCATCAAAACAAAAATAGGAATGACCAAAAACGCACTAGGCTTTAAGACATCAGGATATTGGAAGACAAGACCAAAAAATATAGCTACTAACGCCGGAACGATATTCTGTAAAAAATTTTTAGTCGTCAGAGAAAATGCAAGAGCCGCTCTGGGGAATTTGAAAGAGGAAACTAGACCCTTCGACGACTGAATCAATCCCGCGCCTCCGTTAAGGCCTTGGCTCATGAAACCGAAAAAGACAAGACCAATAATCAAATATCCAATGAAATTATCAATGCCCCGGGAGGTCTTGAGTAAAAGCCCGAAAATGACTCCGTACATCGCAGAGTTAAGCAAGGGACTGAGGACGTTCCATGCACGCCCAAGAATCATGTCTCGATTATTGGTTGACGACTTTCCTTTAGCCTCTTCCCAAATAAAGTGTCGTCTATTCCATAAGTTCTCCAGGTAGTCCTTCAATGGAGGTCTAAAAGACACAGGCCGAAGACCTGCGTCATCGATTATCATCAGTTTCCGCCTCGACTCGCGTTTAACGGACTCGTCCACAAAATCCTCAATCCATCAATTAGGAACTTACCCTAGGAAAGGAACGGGGCTTTTCCCCTTATCCAAGCTGAACCAATATTATCGCCTGTGGAGTCTTCAAGCCTAAGCAAAGCCCTTGACGTCCAATTCTCCGCATCATACAATAACGGTGTCTCAAGTGGTTTTATAAGTTCGGTTCTTCCTTTATCTGTTCCAACGTTGACCACGACCGTTATTTCCGCCGGATTTGAAATCCCACGCTTGTTCAAGTATTCGGTGAAGTTTCCGTCGATCCGGAGCTTTCCGGTCGCCTTATCGTAATCTCCACGTACGGCGAGCGAGGGAGGATCAACTGAGAAAGTGTACGCATTCGTTTCACAGTTCGCTTGTGCATTTTGGACTAAAGTCATTGCCGCGTTCCGAGTATCAAAAAACGTTCCGATACCCTGTTTACTCATCGCCCCACGAAGATAATGGTCCGTTTTGAGCATGCCCGAAAGATTCCCATAAGACCGAACATAGAGGAAAAAAGCTTTGCTTCCTCTAATCACTCTGAGATCGACCCCCAGACTCCTGAAGGCGCGCGCTTGAACATCAGTGAAAGCTTCAGGAAGCATCCACGGGGTAAACTCCTCAAGTTTCTTGAAATCATTGGCAGAGAAAAACTTAGACCCAGTCATGACTAGGTCCCATTCAGCCAAATCGACCTGTCCCGCTCCGGTAGGGTAATAGACTAACTGATTTGCCACACCAATCGCCTTGGTTACACGGCCTCCTTGCCCGGCTGCCGCATCAGCTATTTGGAATATCTCCGACGCAGCCCAAGGAAGCCATTGGTCATCGTCATCAATTGCAGCTCTAATGTTCGTTGCAAAATCCAAATTTGATTCCAGCCGCAATCGGCACAATGTCTTTGCGGTCAGTTTCTTTGCGTTGTCTGGATAATATTTGTTGGGGAGACGGACTGCATCAATATGTCCAGTATCCGCCTGAGGATAGCCTCCCCGCGGATGAATGTATGGAACCAGTAAGAATGTGAAGAAAGATGATTGCCTGTTAAGAGCGTTAATCAATCGAGACAAGGAAAGGAGCTCTTGAAGCTTGTCAACAGAGCAATACGTCACATGGAGCGCCGTACTATTGACAATAAAATGTTGATTCGCAATCGATTCAAGCGTTTCCCGATACATTGTCAATAGCTTTGAAAGCGCATCGTGGTTTGATTCGGTGTCGGCGAAAATAGTTTCGACCAACAAAAATCTCCTCGCGGCTGGCTCAAGAAGTTCACGTGAAGAAGAGAAATTGGTCCCGTGTCCACTAGCCAAGATAACCTGGTTCAGTGCTTCCGCTTGGTCTTCCTCAAGCAAAGAAAGATCCACCGTATACCGAGCCCCGCTGTCAGCTTCGATACGCTCTCCCCACCACAAATACAGTCGGCGCCAAGATAAATTCGCAGGGGCTTTTATCGATTTAAAACGGTCGGCGTTTGCCATTTTTAACTCCCGTTCTGTCGCCAGTCACGCAAATGTCTCGAGATCCTCGTTAGAGCATTTGCCTTTTCCTTTATATTTTCTTTAGGCAACGTATGAAGACCCCGCCGATTTTTCCAGATTTCAACCTGAACACGTCCGAGCTTTGAATTTCGCAGGGCATCCAATCGCCGTTCAGATGTAGCCAAGCGCTCTTCAAGTACCTTCTTTTCTTCTCGCAGGTGCGCCAAGTTGGAAATAGCCGACTGGTTCTTCCCTATGGGCTGCTTTGTGAGACCGCCCTCAGAGATTCGAGTTGCGGCCGTTAAAGCTTGCGGACTCTCTTGAACAATCCGATTTTGCCGCACTTCGATTTCAGCTGCGCGCTTGCGTAGTAAGGTCGGCAACTTCTGCGCCAATTTTTCATCCTGCGCAAGTTCGGAGAGTTGCTGTGCGACAGGGTCCCGTCCTTCGATAGTTGGATCAACCCAACAGATTCCACCGTGAACATTCACGAGACCTTCTTCGGGAAGCTGGCTCATATGAGGTTGCCTTGAGGTTAGTGCAAACGAAGACTCGCTAAAAGCTTGAGGAGGCGTATTTCCAAGATGGCACAAAAGCTGACCACGAATTGATGAGTAAGAATGGTCTTTTGCGATGTTAAAGCATCTCTTTGCTGCTTCTTCCACATCGTTTGGGCGATCAGGAAGAGTCAACAGCAATTCTTTAAATTCAGAAATAGAGTTAGCGAAAAGTGGGTAGTCATCTCCGAGCAGCTGCTCATGCAAGGGCGTACGGTTTATGATGGAGGGCCTAGCTAATGCTCCATACTCGAGTATTTTCGTCGATAGCTCCGAACTGTTATTCATCGCCTCAGCCCGCCAACCAACGCCAATTTGAGCAGCTGAAATGAGGGAACGTGAGGTCAGTCTAGGTACTCGTCCGTGCCATGTCACCCCCGGAGTGGAATCCATTAGCCAACGGTTATTATCGACGAAGTAAGGATCGTCCTCACTCCTCCGGAACTGATCACCAGCAATATCCAGGGTCAAACAACTTCCAGATGCAGCTACCGACTTGAAGGATGCCAAGATCAGGTCGGTATTCCATGCTTTAAAAAACTTTCCTGTGTAAACAAATCGGTCAGGGTGCTTACTGTAATGATAAAGTTCTTCGAAAGATCCTTCCGCATCAGGGACATGCGGAGGCAAAAGAGCAAGCTTTTCAGGATCATGAGACGGCAACAGCCGAGACAGTCTTTGAAGTATCGCCTGAGTCTGACAGAGGAATTTGACCCCAGAATCTCTTAACACTCTTAGCATTTGAACTATATCATCATCAACGCTTTCATTGACCGTAGTAATACCAGTTACGTATACGGACAGTTTGGATGCTACTTCCGGAAATTCCTTAACTAGGTAGAAAGCCGTTTCCGTGTCACGCAAGAGTATTGAATCGAAGTCTTTTTCTATCTCACCTATCGCTCGAGCATACTCGTGCCTTTGCATTCTTTCCCCCGACGGGGCATTGGAGAATAGTGCACGGTTTTTCGAAGCAAACGGGTCCAAAATAGAAACGTTTTCATAATAAAGAACTTCGTCTAATACTTCTGTCTTCCGAATTGGATTAGCAGTTAAAAGAGTAACACTTACCGAAGACACCCCAGCCAGCATCGAGCAAACTCCTGCTAGGAAAAAGGCAGACCCGTCGACAACGTTAACGTTAATGTACCCAGAAACTAAGACTCGAAAATCTTTCCGCTCATATGAATGATTCATTTTAAATTGCTACCCTTTTAGTCTGAATTTGGCCTCGAAATCCTGGAGCGTTGGTTTTCACTTTCACAAAACACTCATTAGCTCCCAAGCGTTGCCCAAGTGCAACTGGTACGGTATTTGACCGCTGAAAGTTGATACTTTCTACCACTTCACCGTCACGCATAAAATCAAAGGCATACTCTAAATTCTCGCCGTTGGCAACACAGATAATGTGTGGTGCCCCCACGAATTCATGCGTTACAACTTTTCTCAATCCAAACTCGGCTTGGTGCCCTTCCCTCGAAGAGTTCATAGATTTTCCCACTTGGCGAATCACCTGTTCTAGGGTTCTTTCCAATTCGTAGTACCGATCCCGCCAAACGATCTCTTGCTCGTCATAATTCATAAGTGCTTCCTAACTTTTATTCAGTTGCAAACGAATATAATCAACCTCTGCGCCAATCGTGGCCTTCCGCCCACATTTTTCTAACATCGCCAGTGAGCCCTGCTTTGACAAGCGCTGAAAGAGCTCCGCGTCAAAGTAGAGTTCCTCGATTAAATCTGCCAAATCATTTATTGACTCAGGTTGGGCGAGCAGACCTGATACACGGTGCTCGATAAACTCGGGAACGGCAGCTACTTCACTGCTAATAGTGACCAACCCTGAAGACGAAGCCTCACACATTGACACACCTTGCGAATCAAAGCGAGTCGGGCTTAGGAAAATCCCATGCTCGGCATGCAAGTCCCGAATTTCTTCCTGCGTAAAGAACCTATTTTCCAACTTAACGTTATCGAACTGACGAAGTGGTTCGACTGTCTGATCGAACATCGGACCGCTTCCACATATTGTAAAGCTAAGAGCCTTAAAATACGGCCGCTTTGAAAGTTCAAGTATGGCACCAACAGTCTGGTCATTTGCGTATTTGAGCGAGGCGAATGGGCGGATACTCAGGATATTGAAACGCTTTTTATCTTCTTTTTCGCGGTATGGAAATACTTCCTCATCTACCAAATTCGGGATGACCGTTGAATTTCGGAATTCAGCGCCATTGTCGGGTTCTACGACATACTTCTGAAACCATTTCGAAACATTAACGAAACTAACATTTAGCTCTTCCTGCGTCATAAGGTCATGGAAGAAAGCGTTTTGCTTTAAATAATAAGTCTCCTTCTTTTCTAAGGCTGCCTTTATATCTTCCGATGTATTTATGAAGTTAAACCATCTACGGTACCAAGCTTCCGCTTCAAACCCATGAACCCAAACAATGACCGGCTTTTTTACGTTTAATTTCTGCAAAGGTCGAATGCGCTGGGGCTCCGCAAAATGTATTAGGTACCCATCAAAGTCATTACTGGCCACATGTAATTCGAGAGCACCTTCATTTCCAACCGTCACTCGTACGCCATCAAATTCGTATTCATAAGCCTGCCGTACCGGTTCGTGATTATAGAAAACTTCGACATCTAATCCAGCTTCTTTGTAGGCTTTGACTCGCCTGTGTATGAATCCATTACGATATAGAGCCTGCTCGCTAGGATAGGCGTTACAAATAACTAATAGTTTTTCGGACATTAGGCGTTCTCCTTCTTGACCATCGAAAAGTTTGGCTCACGCCTAACTTTGGGATTCGTTTCCTTCCAAGTAAGCATAAATCTCTCTATATCGGTTCGCATTTCCTTTCCATGTCCGCCCTTTCACCCATTGTTTCCCTAGCCTGATCAGTTCTTCATCGCCCATCGCCTGTTCAATTTGATATACAAATTGATTCAAATCATCAGGAGGGAAAAACAGGCCTCCTGCACCTGCTACCTCTCTAAGCGCCGGAAGATCTGAGCAAACAGTCGGTACTCCGAGAGCCTTTGCCAAGAGCGGTTTCAATGGCGTTACGTTTCTACAAACCTGAGCATCGATCCGAGGAATAACAAAGACATCTAAGACTGCATACCATTTCCAGATATCTGCATTTTCTTGGCGGCCGGCAAAGAGGACCCTATTCCGTACCTCTAAATCTTCAGCAAGTTTCCTTAGGTTTGGTAATTCAGTTCCATCCCCCACGATTAGCAGATTCCAAGTTTTGTCGAGTTGAGTTAACGCTCGGATCGCTAGCTCGAGACCTTCATAGCCCACCACTGAAGTCACCGATCCGAACCATTTAGAATCGCTGTCTAACTCCAGCTCTGTTCTAAGCTTTGGAACGTCAATGTCGCGATATAGATCCTGATCATCGATTGCATTAGGAACTACAAAGATTTTGGAGGCCTCAACGCCACGAGTTACCAAATTCGCCTTGGATACTTCACTAAGAACCACTACGGCACTCGCTGCCTTCATCGCCTCAGTTTCTCTCGCCCGAGCCAGTTTATAGTACTCGGATTGGAGAGCGATTCCTCGCTCCTCTTCCTGCACCTTTGACAGCCAAGTATTTTCAAGTTCGCCTCGTACTTCATACACCCAAGGAACCCCCAGCTTTTCAGCTGCCCGCGAGACGATTTGAGCATTCTTGAAGTCAGTTGTTGTGTGGAGAACCCGGGCATCTAGCTCTCGGGCACACTCAATCAACATCTCCGCAGTAAGCTCACTCCTCTCTGTCAAAGTGGATGGATACCTAATAGGAATCAATCGGCGATATCGAACACCATCAACCGTTGAAACAGGAGTAGAAGCAATCGATCCAATCACGACCGGGTACCCCAATCGTGTAACACCTTGAACTGACGTCCCGGTAGTTTGAATAGCCTTTAAAGAACTATGGGTTCGATATGTATATCCCGACTTTGTAAATGGAAGGCTGTTGTTTAGGAACCAAAGCACTGTTCCATCGTTGGGTTTGCCGGTACGGTCGCTACTGGCAGCCCGTTGCTCTAAGCAAGGGGCGATCTCCTGTTTCAACTGTGACTTTTGCTGCTCTAAGCGTCTAGCAAATCTTTTTCCAGCTCTTTCTTTAATTCCCTTTGCTGAGCTATAAAGAAAAATAGCTTGCGTAAGCTCTCCCCGACGGTGCTCATCATCGCCCTCAAGCACACTTCGGCTAATCTTCATCTTTGAAAGCAATTTATCGAGTTTGTCCAGACCAGCACGCTGACGAATTTTTTCCAACACATTATTGTATAGCGCTGCTGGATCTTCTTGTGCCATTCTTACAGCTGCCTCGAACAAAAAGATCCACTGCTTAAGAACAAATTTAAAACTCGGCATCTCGATGAACACTTTCCAATAAGTTCACAACGTTTACCTCGGCAACCTCGTTACGCTCTTTGTAGGGCCAAGTGGAAGCTTCTTCTCGCGGCATTAAAGTGCCAGGGTCATTAGCAAGCTTTTTCCACAAATTGGCGAGATCCCTTGGCTCGTTTGGCGACACAATGTCACCAGCGCCTGTTGTTCGGATTAGCTCAGCGGTTTCACCTTGGACTACCCCTGAAATATGCATCTTCGCTGCCATCAGTTCGTAGGTTTTTGAAGGGACAGTCCTCAGAAGCGGCTCCCAATCAGCTAAGTGAACCAACGCCGTATCCGCCCAAGCATAAGGCTCATCCATTTCCGTTGCTGACCTCTGCTTTTCGAAAGTAGCGGACACTCCAAGGTCTTTGGCTCGATAGATCAAGTTTGTCTTTCCGTCCCCCGCCCCAATAATTCGCAAATTCACATCGACGCCCGACTCTTGCGCGATTTTTACAGCCTTCAGCACATTTTCCAAATTTTGCGCTCGCCCAATAGTCCCCGCATAAAGGACGTTAATTTCAGATCGAGAAGACCGAGGAATGCTAGTCTTTTCAAAATTCGTCTCCCGCGGAAAAACGTTTCTCACAGTAACCAATCTTGGCTTCTTTGAAGCTACCCGTGCATCAACTTTCTCTGCCAATTCGTCTTGAAGCCATGACGAAGTCACCATAACTCCATCCGCTTCAAACAATGATTTGTCCAAAGCCACTTCAGTCAACATTTTGATAATTTGCAGAGGTCCTTTACTAAGGATTTTTTGCCGCAAAGATACCGAGCCAACACTCTCATTCCACCTGTGCGACTCGTGCAGAAGGTCCGGCCACGCATCTCGCAAATCAATCACATACGGGATTCGTAAAATTTTTGCTGCTGCGTAGGTGACCATGGCGGTGGGTAGCGCGGGAACTGTACCAACGATCACGTCTGGCCTCGACTTGGAACCGCCAAGGCCACGAATCAAAGTTACGAAAAATTGCCCTGCCGCCACTGAGATTTGACTTACAACTCTAGCTGTCAGACTTGAGGATGAAGGTACGGCGGCGACTCTAAAGATACGTTCCCCCGCCGCCCCGCCTTCACCCCTGCCATAGGGAGCTCTTAGTTCACGAAGAGAGCAGAACCACTCAGATATCCCCATATTTCTACGAAAGCTTCTTGGCGGAGCAACTACATCCACCTGGTTTCCTGCCTTGACCAACACCGATGTTAACCATTGCCAGCGCCTTTGCGGGACCCCGTTTTGCGGATACCAGTAGTGCGACAACACAAGAATCTTCAAGACATGGCTCCCTTTCGTACGTAATTTCACCGCAAGCTTACCAGGCAACCACTGAATTAATTGCGCAAAACTTTTACCTCAGCAAACGAGGAAACCCGCCGGAATATTCTAATTTCAATGCTCCAACCAGGCGATTTGGCTGTAGGGCACAAGTCCATATATAGTTAATTCTCGTTGCACAGAGAACAGCAAGTTCGATGTACAGCGTACGCATAATCCTCCATAGCTCAGTTGGCAGAGCATTCGACTGTTAATCGAAGGGTCACTGGTTCGAGCCCAGTTGGAGGAGCGGTGTATCCACCCCCTCTTACCGGCATAAATGCTGATGAGAGGGGGTTTCTTATTTTTTGGCTTCCAGTAGTTTCCAGTCGTTTCCAGTCGTTTCCAGTGGCTTATGTCGTCAAAATGTCGTCAAAATGTCGTCACAAAACAGGACCAAAATCCCAGCTCCACCACCCTATTCACACCGACAACCTCACCACACAAACAAATAAACCCCGCCCTGTCGACGCTGAGTCAACAAGACGGGGCCAAATGCAGCGAGAAAACTACTTCTTTAGGTCGCCAATGAACTTATTAAAGCCTTCCTTAATGTGCTCACCAGCGTCGTGAAGCTTGTCTTTGGCTTCGGAAGTGGCCTGCTCGCCCTTACCTTCATTGGCTACCTTGCCATTGTCGGCAGCTTCGCCGTAGGCCTCTTTAGCTTTTCCGACGAGATTATCCTTCTTGTTTTCAATATCACCCATGGTCAGCTCCTTACTTTTGTACTCGGGGTGGAACAACTAACACTACCCTTCTTTTACCTGTCAATGTCTCGAAACTTTATTTTTGCCAACCCTCCGCCACAACATCAGTGCCAATAAAAAGGCCTCGGGCCAAAACTAGCCCGAGGCCTCTCCCCCGAATTTGCAGTATCTCTAGATCCAGTACCCCGATGACACTGCCACAACTAAGCATAGCACACTATAATAGAACTTATCACCTATTATCCGCTTATTATTTTGGGGGAAAGTAATGGCAGGACGCGGTCCCGCACCGAAGAATCCAAAATCACGTGCGAGAAGAAACCAACAAAACATCGAACAACGAGAAATCGTTGTCACTTTCGTACCGCAGCCTAAACTCACCGACATCTACGGCCCTACCAACCCGGCCACAGACGAGCCCTGGACAAACCAAACTCTCCGCTTCTGGGACACCTTGTCTGAATTCCCACCATTGAAGACTCAAGGCCTCCAAGAAACTCAGTGGCTCGACTTAGCACGCACCATGATTCTCGACGATGCCTACAACCGCGGCGACACCAAACTCGGCCCAGAACGTCGCCTACAACTAGCCCAATACGGCATCACACCAGACAGCCTCGCTCGCCACCGCATCACCATGGCAACCGCAGACGAAGCTGAAGACAAGCGCCGCGCTTCCCGCGCCGCAGCAGACGTACGCGGACGCTACCGCAGCCTGAAGGCGGTGGACTAACCCTATGCCTTTTAAGCCCCGAGAACCTGGAGAATTCCCCTCGCTCGGCTGGGAATGCCTGGCATGGATAGAAGAAAACCTCGCCCAGCCAGACTGCGCCGAATACCAACCCCTGGTACTTACACCTGAACAAGCTCGCTTTATTCTGCACTACTACAGACTCGACCCTGAGACCGGACAACGTGTCTATACACGCGGCATTCTCTCCCGCCCTAAAGGCTGGGGTAAGTCGCCAATCATGGGCGCTATTGGCGCCCTCGAAGCACTAGGCCCAGTATGTTTCGGCGGGTGGGACGCATCAGGGCAGCCTGTGGGGGTTCCATGGTCTGAATTCACCACACCGAAAGTACAATTTGCCGCAGTCAATGAGGGCCAGTCCAAAAACGCTTATGGGCCGCTGCTAGAGATGCTGCGAGACGGCCCAGCCATGCAAAACTACGACATTGACCCAATGGAAACGTTTGTCGCTCTTCCTAAAGGCCGCATCGAATTCATTACCGCGGGAGCATTGTCAAAAGAAGGCGGCAGGCCTGTATGGTTTTCTGCCGACCAGACCGAGGCGTGGACTCAGAGCAACGGTGGTGTGAAGCTAGCTGCGGTGCTGCGCCGCAATACAGGCAAGCTAGGTGGCCATTCTATCGAGACCCCTAACGCCTATAGGCCGGGCAGTGGTTCGGTTGCTGAGGAAACGTTTAAAGCTCTCGAGCTGCAGCAGCAGGGGCGGCTTAAGCGAGAAACGATTCTGGTGGACCATCGTGAAGCGCCAGAGGATACGGACTTAGCTGACCATGATTCTCTCTATGATGGTCTGGTTCATGCTTATGGTGACTCGGCTAAAGATAATGGTGGCTGGGTGGATATTGAGCGTATTATCACCGAAATTTGGGACCCTTCAACGGACCCTTCCGACGCGCGACAGTTTTACCTTAATCAGATTGTCTCTTCGTCCGATTCCTTCCTCTCCCACCTCGAGGTTGATGCGATTGAGGATAGGGATAAGGCTGTACAGCCAGGCGATAAGATAGTGCTGGGTTTTGATGGTTCTAGAGGTCGTGTGCGTGGTAATGCGGATGCAACCGCGCTGATTGGGATGCGCGTAACAGACGGGCACCTGTTCGAGATTGCAGTGTGGCAGTCGAAGAACCCACGAGACCCGGACTGGGAGCCAGATACGCGCCAAGTAGATGCAGTCGTACGCGATTGTTTCTCTCGATATCGTGTCGTGGGCATGTACTGCGACCCGTCTGGCTGGACAGAGCACGTTTCAGCGTGGGAGGCAGAATTCGCCCCGAAGCTGAAGGTGAAGGCAACTTCGTCGCACCCCATGATGGCGTGGCCGAGGGGTAAAAGCGCCGCGGTGTATCAATCATTAAGTGAATTTCGACAGGCGGTGGTCAACCGGGATATTACCTACGATGGCGGCCCGTATTTGCGCGCTCATCTTCTGAATGCCAAACGTAGGGAAACGCGGACTGGATATTTGCTTTATAAGTCGTCACCGGAGTCTGCTGATAAAATTGACGCAGCGTATGCGGCAGTCATGGCTTATAAGTGCTACTTGGATGCTGTGTCTCGAGGGGTGTCAAAGCCGAAGAAGAAGAGGGGGTCATTCGTTTTATGATTCGGGGGCTAACGCAAAATGAAGAAGACATTCTAGGTGTATTAACGACTGAGGTCACAGGACACCAGCAGGGTAATAAGCAGCTGGCGTCATACTATGATGGGACGCATCGTGTGCAGCGCATTGGCGTGGCTGTGCCTCGTACTTTGTCGGATATTGGGGTTGTTTCCGGATGGCCGGCAACCGTGGTGGATACCTACGGTGATTTGCTACGCATGGATGGGTTCATCTCGCCTGACTATGGCGAAGAGATGCGGCTAGTCACACGTCGGTTCAATGTTCCGCTTCGAGTCTCTGAAGCTATCTTGGACATGTTGATTTTCGGTCTGGGTCTACTAGCTATAGAGCCCGACCCACACGGCGTATTCCGCCTGCGGTCAGTATCGCCCTTATCTGGCTCACTGCTGTGGGATGACGCCACAAACGGGCCAGTAGCCGGGTACCGCCGCTCTGGAGTTAACTCCGACGGCGTGTACCGCGAAGTACTCTACCTCCAGGGCGAAGTCATCGTTATTTCCAAAGACTCAACCGACATAGGCACGGTGCGCTCAGTCGAGCGATTCGACGTTCCTGGAGGCGGGTTCCCGATGTTCAGACTGCGCAATCGCCTGCGTACGTCACACTGGTCTGGCCAATCGGAAATTACCCCAGCCGTGCGGTATCTTACCGACGCTGCCGCCCGTACTTTGGAAAACATGGAGTACAATTCCGAGTTTTATGCTTCTCCTCAACGCTGGGCCACCGGCGCCTCACCTGAGGATTTCGGCTACGACCCGGAAGGCATGACGGAGTTCGACCGCGTTGAAATGGGCTGGCGTACCTCTATCGGCAAAATGCTTGTCATCAACGGCGATGAGGACGACCCCAAGCAGCCCAGCGTCGGACAATTCGCGTCGTCTCCCCCAGCTCCATTTATCGAGCAGGTACGTGCCTATTCTCAGTTGATTGCTTCTGAGTCAAAGATTCCTGCACAGTATTTTGGTTTCATGACGGAAAATCCGCCGTCGGGTGACTCGATTCGTGTGTGGAAAGAGCAACTGATTCGCGCATCTGAAATTAAGACGGAGTTAATGAATCCGGATTTGCTGGAGCTGGCCCGCGTACTGGTGCAGGTGTCCGACCTCGACCAGGACGTCGACATTGAGGACCTCGTCGACGGGCTCGAAGTGGATTGGCGTGACCCGGCTACCGCGTCCAAGGCCGCTGATGCTGATTGGGCTCTAAAGCTACTGACTTCCGGAGTACTCGCACCTGATTCCGAAGTGCTCCTGAAGAACCTGCATTTTTCGGCGGCTGACCGGCTTCAAATCGAGCAGGAGAATCGCAGCAAGCGTCTATCTCAGTTAGCGAAGGTGCTTCAGGCATCATCGGAGCCGGAACAAGCACTCAATGATAATCAGCCTCAGAGTGCAGACGATGTCACGCCGTCTCCAAGGGAGGACGCCAGCGAAGATGCCAAGGAGGCACGTTAGATGGATGTGCAGCGGCCTTGGGAGACGATTACGCCTGTGGTTGATTCCATCGCGCGTAAGGCTATTGAGGATTTGAACTCTCGAGCTCGAGTTATTCCGGACCTTACTGCTGACCCTTATCGGCAAAAGGAGCTTTTGCGCCAGATGGTGAGAGAGACTATCGACTCGTATGGCATGGCCGTCTCTGATGCCACAATGGTGTGGCTAGAGGAGCAGGAAGACCACATGGGAATGCGGCCGGTGGAATGGAAACCTCAGCGAGTGGATTCCCAGCAGGTTGAAGCCCGGATGGCGCATGATTTCGCGCCTTTGTTCTTCGAGGAGCAGGGTTATAATCGGACGTTAAATTCGATGGGGTTTATCGTCGCCGATGAGTTGTATTCCCGTCAGCGGAAGAATGCAGAGCATACGACCTGGAAGGGTGGGGGTTCGTGGGCTCGTGTTGCGCATCCTGGGGCGTGTGCTTTTTGCACCCTTTTGGCCTCGCGCGGGTTTGATTACACTTCCCGGTCTG
Source organism: Corynebacterium sp. KPL4072 (assembly GCF_037908395.1). Lineage (NCBI taxonomy): Bacteria > Bacillati > Actinomycetota > Actinomycetes > Mycobacteriales > Corynebacteriaceae > Corynebacterium > Corynebacterium sp. KPL4072. Next base: position 23,484 of record NZ_JBBMGE010000001.1, on the reverse strand, counting down.
CTGCTGGTGGTGGTTATTCCGGTGCTCACTTTCATGACCATTGCCGGTGCCTTGTGATATGCCGTAAGCGCGGCCATGTTGAGCTTCCAGAGTCGACGATTCGGGCGCAGAAGATTTATAAGAAAGCTCACGATGAAGTCGGTAGTACGGAGCCGGATGTTTTGTTGCGGGCGATGCGTCAGGTGGGTGACCTGAGTAAATGAACGTGTGTGCTATTGTGTGGTGTGGTTACGGTTTGTATCCGAAAGGGATGAATGAGGCCGTAGTCCACAAACTGAACATTTAGGGGGACGCTGTGTCGCACGAGGACGCAAACGCTGAAAATTCCGAAAAGGAAACCACCAGCCAGGATTCCGCAACCAACGCCGCAAAGGCGGAAACCGAAACCGCATCAACTGACTACCGTAAAAAGTACGAAGACATGCGGGCCCACTCTCGCACGTGGGAAAACCGGGCGGAAAAATCGTTAGCGCAAGTTGAGCAACTTACCGCAGATAAAGAGGAACTCGAGTCCACGATTAAAGACCTACAATCCGAGCTTTCGACGGCTCATAGCCAAGTTGAAGATGCTCAGCATAATCGTGATTTGATTATCCACATTGCGGCACTCGGCGGCGACGTAGAGCAATTATTCGACTCGAAAAGCTTCTGCGCAGCCGTCGATAAAATCAACTCTGACGACGACGATTACGAATCCACGCTTAAAGACCTCATCGGCAAGCACTCCCCCGCCGCCCCTTCACCGTCGCGGCTTACCTGGGAATCTCCGAATCAGGGCATTTCTCGGGGTGAGGAGCTGTGGCAAAGGCGTAAAAAGCGCCAGGGGGCGTAGTCCGCATTCATCACATCATCGGGGGATATTATGCACTTTCGGCCAGAATTTGACCGTTACTCTCCCAGCGACCTGTCGTGGCTGGGCTCTCGCCACGCAGTAGACAACGCCGAAACCGGCACGCTGGGCGAAAAGACTACCCATATTCGCACATCCGTCCTGCCCTCTGGCACCGCCTTGCACCGCGAAGGCGACTACTGGGTACCAGTAACGTCCAAGACCCAGTCCGTGGACGGGTTCTTGCTGACCGACCAGGACAACAATCCAGGCGAGGTTGTACCCATCCTGTGGCAGGGCCGTGTTCGCATTGACCGTCTTCCGGATTCCAACAACCGCGTGAACATCGCAGATTGCGACCATGCAGAGTTCACATTCGTGCACGAACCGCACGGTTCCTTGTGGAATGAGGATGGTTCCACCAACTTCGATGCTATCGGCGACGTACGGGAGGATTAATCATGGGTTCTACGCAAATTTGGAACGAGGTCCTCTCACCGGAGGACCTGACTATCTACGCCAACCACTACCTGAACGACCTGCAGACCGCCGGCGGCTCCCTGTCTGCTTACTTCCCCGACCAGCTAATCAACGACATGTTCTTTAGCTGGATGACTGAACAGGACACCGGCCGACTCGCAGAGGTTCGTTCTGCAGATGCTGAAACGCCGATTGGTTCTATGGGCGGCGGCCAGAAGGCCATGATGCAGATGGCACTTATCGGCCAGAAGGTCCGTATCAACGAGATGGACCAGCTGCGTAGCTTCCACCAGGGTGATTCTCGCTTCCAGGAAGACGACATGACCAAGGCCACCGAGACCGTAGTGCGCGCAGTTGCTAACCGCGTCGAGGTTGCCCGCGGTGACGTTCTCACCACTGGCCGTGTGCGCTATATCGAAAATGGCGCCATCGTCGACGCCGGCATTGGCCGCGATGAAGAATTTGAGGTCACCCCGAAGAAGCACTGGGATGACCAAGACTCCGGAGCCTTAGAAGACATCATTTCATGGGCTATGGCCTATGAGGATGCCAACGGTACTAAGCCGGGCACCATTATTGCTTCTCCAAAGGTTATCCAGAAGCTGCAGACGAATAAGCAGTTCCGCGATGCGGCCAACACTACGGGCGAATTGGCACGCGTATCGTCTGGCGCTCTAAACGCCGTGCTGCAGGACCAAGGCCTTCCGGGGATTACGTCGTATTCTCGTTCGGTGCGTGATGGTAAGGCTGCTCGCCGCATTCTCGATGAGAATACTTTGTACTTCCTTCCGCCAGAGACTCAGTCTGGTCTTTTGGGCTATACCGTGTGGGGCCAGACGGTGGAAATGAATTCGCCGGAGTACAACCTATCTGGTGCAGGCCAGATTGCGGTCGGCGCGTGGCGTGAAAACGACCCGATGGCCTATTGGGTGCGCGCTAACTGTGCTGTGCAGCCCATTTTGACGAATCCGAATATGGCCATGGTGGCCCACGTGGTTAAGCCTGGTCCGGCGAAGAAGACTGGCCGTAGCGCTAAGTAGTCCAGTTTGGGGGTTCATGTGGACGCGTACTGCACGATTGACGACGTTACTGACCGTTTAACCATCGAGCCAGATAAGGACGATAAACGCCTTATTGTGGCGATGGTGGAAGAGGCGACTGTCGCTGTTGATGCTTACTTGGGTAAGCATTTTGATAGGTCAGTTCCGGCGGCGGTTCGTGTGGTGTGTGCTCGTGTGGCTGCTCGAGCCGTGTCTCGTGGCTTGTCGTCTGCTCCTGTGGGGGCTGAGTCTCAGTCGTTTACTGCGGGTCCGTTTTCGACGAGTCAGAATTTTGGGTCGAATTCGAATGCCGGCGGTGTTTTTCTAACGGCTGAGGATAAGCGCATGTTGCGTTCGGTTGGGGGTGGTCGTCGTGGCGCGTTCACGGTCTCACTCTACTAAGTCGGGGTATCCGCTTCCTTTCCGCGTGCAGGTTCGCCATCGTGAGGATTCGGGGGAGGATTCTTTCGGTAATCCGGTAACCAGATGGGGTGGTCCTCAGGTTGTGCGGGTTGCTGGTTGGTCTATTAGTGATTCTCCAGAATTCGGCCCAGATGACGAGGACGTTCGACGTGTAGATTGGGCGGGGTCGTTGTTCACTCTTCCTGGTGAAGTGTTTGCTGGCGATTTGGTCCATCTGGGCGGTGTTGATTTCGTGATTGCCGATGGTGGGCATGATTTCACGCACGGACCGTGGTGGGACCCGGGCTTGGCGGAGTATAAGCTGCGTATTTTTGAAGGAGTTGAGCGTGGCTGACAGCTTTAAGTTCAAGATGAATCACCAGTTTTTTAATCGCGTGCTCAAGGAATCATCGGAGACTAAGCATCTGGTTGATAACAAAGCCGAGGAGTTCCGGTCGAAGGTCGGCGAACACTACGTCGTCAAGGAAGCGGAACCTGGTCATCGTAGGTGGCGTGCGCTTATCGTGCCGACTCCGTATGACTGGGAGGCCTACGGTCACGAGAAAAAGCATAATGCTCTGCAAAAGGCCGTAGGTACCTACCCAGTCGCGTCGAAGTCACCGAAGAAGGGGGCTTAAGTGATGCGGCATCCGTCTGCGATTGTTGTTTCTTGTTTGAAACGCTGGTTTCAAGGCTCAGAGTTTGATGGGGTGTATGTGGCAACGAAGGTTCCAGATAAGTTATCTGGGCCGATGGTTCGTGTCGATGCTGCTGCCCCTAACCGGGAAACGCCGGTGACTGACCGTACTCGGATTATGTTTCAGGCTTACGGCACAGATGATGAGTACTGCGTGGACTTACTGTCGGCCTGTCTGGAGGGTATGGAGGTCTCCTATCGCGCGGAGGGGGATATTTTGGATTGGGATACTGATACCGACCCGTATATTTTCCCTGACCCAGATAGGCCATCTGCAGTGCGGTGGCAGGCTGGTGGCACATTGTGGACAGCGTTAAGTTAAGTATTTTTCATGTATAATATGTGGTAACTGCCCTGCTTGGGGTGGTTACTCGGGGTAAAAAAATTTGGGGGAATTCGCATGTCACGTATGCGACAAAATATCGTTGTCGGCGCGCCCGAGGTCAAAAGCGGCGGCGCCGCATGGATTGGCATGGCGGGCATCAACCCGCTACAGACACCACACTCTGCATCTGTCAGGGTGGCTGCACTACCAGCAGTCAACAAGTTCAGCCCGGCTGGCTACATCAGCGAGGACGGACTCACCAAGACTGTCGACCGTGACACCGAAAAGGTCATGGACTGGGATGGTGACACCATGGCAGTGCTGCAGTCCAACCACTCGGTGCAAATCAAGTGCAAGTTCCACGAGATTGTCAATTCTCATGTGGCTACTGCTGTTATGGGCGAAGGCAACTTCCGTTCCCGTCATGATGGACGAGCAGTCCAGATGATTGACAACGCGACGGAAACTCCCTATCGCTCATTCATCTTTGACATTCACGGCGGCGAAGACCTGAAGGGACGCCTGTTCATCCCGAATGGTCGCGTCACCGAGCTCGACGACCAGGTGTTCTCGCGAGGAGAAGTCGTAGGCTTTGATGCCACGATTGAGTGCTTCCCGGATGAAAAGGGAAACAACCTCTACACCTACATTGACCGCCGCAACGTTAAGAAGGATGATGATGACCGCTTCCCAGATGATGGGCTACCGGTTGTATCCCTGGCAGAAATTGAAGACATTGTGCGCAATGCTCTCAATGGGCTGCCTATCTCGCCGGATTTGGTTGCGGGCTTGTTCTACTCGCTCATTGACGGTAAGGGCGGATTGAACCTTGATTTCATCGAAAAGCTCGCGAAGCACCTTGCGCCGCTTAACGGCGTGGACGATTTGCTGCAGCTGATTTCCGACCTGGTAGAGGGCAAAGACGCCGCCACGCTGATTAAGGATGTGGAGGCACTTCCGTTTACTCCGCTCAATCGTCACAACCGTTGGGCCCAAGCAGTTGTAGACCTGCTTACCGGCTCCGGCGGACGTCAAACCATTGATGACCTAACCGGCGGCATCATCTAACCAATCTTCGGGGAATTTTTCGAAACTATTTTTGGGGGTATATTTCATGGCTGATAAGGATAGCCTACTTTCTCAAATCACTAACTCCATCCGCGACCTGCAGCAGGAAGGCGGAGTGGAAAAGGACACCGCCGATTCTCTTACCGGCATGTTCTCTAATTTCAATACCATCATCGACAAGATTTCCGAGTCCATTCCGCAGCAGGTCTCCATGCTGGGCCGCACCGTCAAAGACGCAAAGACGCTCGTAGATGACCTCAAGCAGATTCTCGGCGGCCCCTTGGTATTCCCAGGCACTGGCGTTCCCTCTGCAATCAAGGGCATCGAAGACGCACAGACTCGCCTGCACGACCTAGTCTCCGAGCAGTTCGGTGATACTGACATTCTGCCGGAGAAGGCTGCCGAGCACGTCAAAGAACTAGCAGACCACGCCAGCAAGGTCGGTTCCACTATTGACGAGTTTGTCGGCTCTTCCTATGCAAAGAAGCTGTTCGACGGAATCACCCCGGGCGATGGCTTCCCAGAACTAGTAAGCAAGTTTGACGCTCTTCCCGAGGCTGACCGTAAGAAGCTCACCGACCTGGTCACCGGCATTGGTTCCTCCGCCCAGCCAATCGGTTCCACCCTCGTAGACATTCTTCGCGCATTCAACGAGGACACCAAGGAGGAAAAGTAATGGAATACAAGTACACTGACCGCGATAGCTACGGCGAATTCAACCCCACCCACCTCGTGGACCGCCTCGAGTCGGCCGGCGTTATTCCACACGAAATGGCAGACGCACTCACCCAAGCCTCTAGTGCTCTGCTGAACTTGGGTGACGATACTCGCAGCGAGGTGGAAAAGGCTGTTTCTACTCTTGTTGGTGAGGCCGAAAGTGGGCAGGAAGTTCTGGATACGCTCAAGGCCAATATTGATACCGCTATTCATGAGCCGGACCCGCTGAAGAAGGTTGCCGACTTTAAGTCCGCGGCTGATGAGCTCGTTGATGGGCTTGAGGACCAGCTGAAGGACCTTGGCTTGGAGAAGGTCTCTGACCTTTCTGAGATTCGTTCTATCGCCCGTGACTTTGCTGAGGCGTTGGATACGCTGAATGCTTCGGCACCGATTGCACAGGTGGTCAAGAAGCTGCCTGGTGGTGCACTGCCTGGCCATGTGTTGGAAGCTTTGGCTGAGCTGCGACAGGATGAGCTTGATAAGCTAGCGAAGCACTTTGACGCTGTCACTGAGCGTGGCGGCAAGCTCATTGGCGAGTTGGCTTCCTTGGGCGCTGATGAAGCTGTGCACAAGGCTGTGAAGGCTGCTGAGGGATTGTCGCCGTTGCTGGCTGTGGCTCTGGCTGCGGGCTCTGTCGTTGCCCAGGGCGCTGAGGCGGTTAAGGGCATTGTTGACTTGGGTGTTGCGGTGAAGGCTGCGATTGGCAAGGGCTTGTTTACCGCGGGTAAGGGCCTTCTAGCGGCTCCGGTTATCGCGCAGTTTAAGGCAGCAAAGAAGCTGCCGTTTATTGTTGTCGCACTTCAGATGTTTAATCACCATGAGGTACGTCAGGCGCTGCTGCACGTCTTTAACGAGGTGCTTATCAACTCGCTGACAGCGTTTAACACTAAGGCCGTGGTGAAGGCTGTTCGCGCGGCGGTGGACTTCCTTGTCCTGTCTACCCCGATTCGTGTCGCGGTGCGTGGCAATAATCTGTTGAAGATTGTCAATGGGCTGAATATCGGCCGCATTCTCTTCAACGTATTCTTGCTGTCGCGTATCCCGCAGCTGGGTCATCTGCCGGTTCGTGGCTTGGGTCTGCGTGGTGTGGAGACTTTGGCTGGCGGCCTGTTTGCAAACTGGCGCGTGCTGAAGACCGTGCTGACTCCATTGGCCCTGAAGCCGGGCGTTCTTATCGGCGATGTGGTAGCGTTAACCGTGGTCGCGTACCTTGTTGTGGGTGCGTTGACTATTTAGGGAATAATGTCCATGGAGCCAAGGGGCTGAAGGAATCCTCCTTCGGCCCCTTACTTCTGGGATAATTCAGCATTTTTAGCAAACAACGGCTCCTGACACTAGCGCCCCGTCGGGGCGCGTTTTGCACTTCGTTGGTACAGATACAGGTCGCGGGCCGGTTTTCCGCCTTCCACTGCTCAATGTGGGGGTCGTTGTTGGCATTTTAGTATGTTGATTTTAGAGGGTTAGTTTCGTTCGATAATGATGCGTGGTTCGACGAGTTCTTCGTTTAGGGATAAGGGTTCTCCATCGTGGCCTGTGTTGTAGTCGACTAGGTGGAATTGTTCTGGGCTGTAGTCGGCTAGGAACGTGACTGGTACGCCCATGAGCCCGGTGTAGTCGGAGGGTATGTTGTCAGTGTTGGGGATGTCTAAAGCGTTGAGGTTGTCGTATCTCGGATAGAGAGATTTATTGTGCGCCCAGGTCTTGGTCAGTGGAATGGGTTGGTGGCGTTTAAGGTGGTCAATGTTGGTCAGCCATATGAAGCTTTCTGGAGTAATAATTCGGTTGCCTTTTTGGTTGTACCCTGGATAAGTTTTCAGGGCTTTTATTTTTTCCGGTAATACGAAACCTGAGAAATCGTGGTCGGAATTGTAGCCCAACCATAGTTGGTCATTTTGGAATAGCTTAAATACGTCCTTGCGTTTGATTGAATCAATATGCGATATGAATAGAAAATTTTTCCGAAATATCTCCATATAGTTGAGGTAATCGTGGGCCAGGGAATATGGTGGGTGAGTGACCACGATGTCGGATTGATAAAGAAATTCCAAGCATTCGTCGCTTCGGAAGTCGCCGTTTTTCGTTAACTTCCATTCTGAGCCGTTGTCTCCATCGTAAATGTATAGGCTTCCTTGGCGCCTATAGTTGGAAGGTCCTGTTGCAATAAGTTTCTTGAGTCTAAGTTGATGGAAGTGGTTTTGAAAGTAGCGGACAAAGCTTGATTCTTTTGAGGATTCAGCGTTGCAGTACACCACTTTTTCTTCGAACACGGAGGTGTAGTGCCTGAGCTCCTTTTCGATGTCGGTTTCTTGGGTAAGTAGGTCATCGTTTCGGGCCAGTCGAGCACGCCTCCATGCACGTAAGTCTTCGGGATTAGTCAATGCTTTCTCCTGTTGTTTCTTGAAACTTTGCTAATGCACAATCTTTCTGATTGCACGAAGTAATCGTTTTGGTTAGTGGGACCTTCGCATTTTGGGAGGCTGAGACTCCTTGCGAAGATTATAGGAGCTGTGTGCGAGATGGCGCCTATCGGGCAGAGTAGTAAGAACCGTGTTTTATACTGGTGTAAGTGTTGTGACGCTATTTTGGGGGTTTTATGCGTAATCGGGGGAATCTTGTCCATGGTGTGCCGAATGTTTCGGCCGGTGGTGGTGCTTGGATTGGCCGGCCGGTGTCGAGTCCTTTTGCGGTGCCTTTATCGGCGAGTGAGCCATTGCGTCGGCTTCCAGGCGTCGGGATGGCCCCTGCGGGTTATGTATCTGCTGATGGTGTGACGGTGGATACGTCGGTGGATGCTGAGGAGTCTAAGTCGTGGTCTGGTTTGTCGATGAGTACTGTCTCCTCACCGGATGGGGTGAGCCTGTCGGTGTCGTTTATGGAGTTGGGGAATTCGGCGGTGATGCGGCTGACTCACCCTGATGGTGGCGTGAAGGAATTGTTTGATTCTTCGCGTGTGAGGGTTGAGGAACGTCTTGATGGGGCGTTGCCTTATCGTTCGTTGAATTTTGATTTGTTGGCTTCTGATGGGCAGCGTGTGCGTTTGTTTGTCCCGCGCGCGGTGGTGACGTCGATTGATTCGCAGGCGTTTAATCGCAGTGAGTTGGCAGGCAGTGTGGTGACGCTGTCGTGTACGCCGGATGCGAATGGTGTGTGTTTGTACCGTCTGGTGGATAGGAATCCTCAGGAGCCTACCGGTCGCGACGATAAGGGCCCGGATTTTGCGTTTACTGGCAAGGTACGCGAGTGGGTGGACTATATTACCGGCGATGGCAGGTTGACGAATCTTGGTGCTATCCGGGTGAATGTGTCTACTGCTCTGGATATTATTTCTCGTCTTTCTGAGAGGTCATTGTTGGATGCGGTGGATCAGTTGATTAACCGTGTGGAGCACACGGTTGCGGATATGACTGATTCAGAGTTGCTGCGCATCATTGCGGATTGGGCTCCGCGGGACCTTATTAGTGGCGCTAACTTGGATAACTTTCGCGCGGCTTTTGACCATGCAATGTCGTGGCTGCGCCGGCGGAGTAAGTCGGTGGCGCATGCGTTGAAGAAGATTGCAACACTGTGGTCGAGTGTTGGTGTCGGTGGTCTGATTGCCGGCTTGGCTAATGGTGATGTGCAGCAGGCTATTGGTGATTTCCTGTCGACGGCGGGGGCGAATTGGCAGGATTGGTTGGATGCCATTCTGCGTGGCGATGTTGACCATCTTATTGATAATGCGATTGCGTCGGTGAATTTCCCCGCGTTGGGTGATGCTTTGGCGAATATGGTGTCCTCTGCTGGTTTTTCGCAGTGGGCTGGGCCTATTCGTGCGTGGGCTGGTCGTTTGGGCCAGATGTCTGGCGATGTTGGCAAAATGGTTGGTGACGCACTGCGCGGATTTTTGAACAGGCAGAACATCACGGACGTTAATGAGTTCATTCGTGATGCTATGCGTCGGTGGGATGATATTTCCGGGGATTTCATCAAGCGTATGACCTCGGGGGAGATTCTGTCTAATATTGCTCGTGCGGGTAGTAATCTTTACCGCGCGGCGCAGCAGCTGTGGGGCACAGTTGTTGACATTGTTCGGGATAATTGGGGTGTCTTCAATCCGTCGAATCTTGTGAAGGCGTGGAATGCGTTTATTGGTGCGCTGGACCCGGCCCAGTATGGCGATATTGCGAACAGGTTTCTAACGGACTGGTCGAATCCTCCTGCTCTTGCCAATGACGTGGGTTTGTTGGTTACTGCGGTGGCTAGTGACATTGGCCAGGGCTGGATTGCTGCGTTGAATGCTTTGAATTTGGGTCAGGTGCTTCCACAGCTTACTGGGGCGTGGGATGCGTTTCTTGATGGCGTCGATAAGGCTATTGCGGAGCTTTCGACACAGGATTTGATTCTTGTGGGTGCGATGTTGGCGTTGCCGGTGATGGCTTTGGCGGCCGGGGTGGCGTTGACGTTGGTGCTGCTGGTGTTTGGCAAACCATTGCTTGCAGTTCCGGTTGCTTTATCGACCGCGGGACTGTTGTTGGGCATGCTGGTTGTGGCCTTGAAGTTTTTCGGCTTTGGGCTCAGCGGTGTGGTGTTGCCGTGGGCGGCGGACTTGATTGTGATTGCTCTTCTGACTGGGCATCCGCTGGCGGCGTTGTTTATTTTTTGGTCGGTGGTCAATGGTGCGAAGTTCATTATTTTGGACTTCCCGCTAGTTGTTATTGCTGGCGCGTTGCCGGTGACGTTGAAGGCCTTCGTGTTGTTTGTGGCTGCTGGGTGGGCGCTATCTCATCTTGCGGTATTAGCCGCGGTTGTGTTGTTCGTAGTGGCGAAGATTCGTGTGTTGTTGCGGATTACTCAGCCGTTGCGGACGACGGCTCTGGAAAAAGCTGTTATTGCGGTCGCTATTGCTGTGACTACGTTCGTCATTGTGGCGTTGTTTGCCTCTACTGTTGTGGGGCTGATTATCTTTCTGATGATTCGTAGTTCTACTCTTTCTGGCCGGTCATTGTTGTTGAATTTGGTGCGCACGGTCATTATTGGTGGGGTTTTTGTCCCGTTTGTTGGGATTAGTATCGTCGTGTCGTTGCTGCGGTTGTTGCGGTTCAGGTTGGATACGGTTCCTCCGGTTGTTACTGCGGTTGCGGTGTCGTTGCCGATTGTTCAGGTTTTGGTATTTCGGTCTTTGGTGACGGCTCGCTTGGCGGGTAAGCAGCTTCGTGCGGCAGTTAGTGTCATTCGACCATTTGTGCGTTTTGTGCTGGCTGCACTGTTTTTGATGTTTACCACGGTGAGGGCCTTGTTGCCGGTGGCCGGGTCTGGGGTGACGGCGTTTGTTACGGCAATTGTTGCTATTCCGGCGTCGATTATTTTTTATGTGGCTTCTGTGGCGTGGGTGGCGTCGAATGTAGCGGCGTTTCCGTTGCTGAAGAAAGCTGTCGCTCCTGTCATTCTGGCGTTGGGGGCTGTGGTTGCTGTGTCGCTTTTGGCAATGGCTGTAGCGACGCTTTTGCTTCTTCCTGTTTTGGCGCCGCCGGTTGTTTCTGCTGTTGCTGCGGTAGCTGCAGCCTTGGCCACAGTGGGTGCTACTGTGGCGGCGTTTGTCGCCCATCAGCTGTCCTTGCTGGTCACGAGTCTATTTGGTGCGGGCCAGTTACTTTTACGCGCGGTGACTGCCGGTGTGATGCTTGTCGGCGTTGCGTTTATGGCTACCGGTGTCTTTGCCGCCATCGGGCCATGGATTGTCCGGCTGGTTTTACGTGGTGTGGAAACCGTACGTGCAGCAATTTCTGTCGGGTTTATTCCCCTTTTTGCATCGCCAACGCGGCTTTTATATCCAGTGCGTGCTGTAGGCACCACTGTGGTTAGCCTAATCTCTGCAGTAGTACTGATAGTGGCGTTGTTGACGCTTCCTGCACTGTTTTTGCCGTACAGAGGCCTGCTGTATCGCGTATTGATTCCCCTGTCCATGAATGTTTTCTTGCTGAAGTGGAATTTTTACAGCGTCAGCGTACAAGTTGTTGCCTGGGGGCTTTTGGTAATCTTTGCTAGCGTGTCCGCAGCAGCATGGGCTGCGTGGGCTGCGGCTGGTGGACCAGCGAATCCGGCAACGAATACCATTTGGCTCGTCGCTGGCGGTGCAGGAAATTTGGGCATCGCCCAGTTAGTAATCATGCTCGTGGGCTATATAGTGGCTAAGCCTCAACGTGCACTTCGCCGCCTACTGACTCCTTTTGTCCTTCCGTGGACTTTCTTGGATGCTTTCGGCATTGACACTGTCACTACGTTGGGAGTCGCGCTAGCGCATGTTGTAGCACATACACGGGGAATCATTGGGCGTATTCTCCGCCCTATCCTCCCGCTTATGGTAGGTATTCTCGGGTCGAGTGTTATTGCTGCGGCTCGTTGGATGGGGTGGAAGGTTCCTGTCATTGCAGCGCGGTTGCTTACCCCTGTTGCAATCGTGCTGGGCGTGAATCATCGTTTTGTCATCGCTGTACTTGTTGTTCTCACTTGGGTTGGGAAACGTCTTAAGAAGTGGCCAAAGTTCGCCCTCAGTAGTATTGCTACCGTTGTTTCTGCCATTGTGGTCGCACTTGCAACTGCCCGCGGGACACGCCACTTACTCTTGGACGCTGGAGTTATTGCTGGTGCCTTCCCATGGATGAAGACCCAAAAGTTGGAGCGACTCGCATTGGGGTTGATGATTTCTGCTGTAGTTACTGTGTTCGTGGGCGTTCCATTACTTCTTGTGTCGCGGAAGTTAGCGAAGCCGTGGAGGATATTAGCCAAGGTGTCACTGTTGACGATTGCGGTGACGTTTTCTGCGGCAACGTTGACGATTGTGCCAGGTGTTGCCGGTGCCATTATTTTGTTCTTGTCGGTGGCGACGTTTCTGAGCATGGTCGCAACGCACCCTCGAGTACTTCTAGCCCCGTTAGCTGCACTGCTCACGGCGGTGACGGGACTTGGTCTGGCTGGCGCTTTCGCCTTTCTTGCCGCTGGTACTCCGGTGCGTTCTGGTAGGCGACTGTTTAGTCGCCTTCGTGTAGCTGGTCTTGTGGCAGCGGCACCTATCCTTGTGTGGGCCGTGTTGATTTTATCGGCTTCTTCGCTCATTGTTGCAGTTGCTAGTGCCTCGCATGCGGTTCGAGCTGTTGACCTTATATCTTCCATTGCGGTATTTGCCGCGGTGGTGGGGCTTTTGGGTATTGTTTTAGGCTCGCTGGCGCTGACTCTGTTCAATCGTGTGGCAGGTGTTGTGCTTGCCGGTATTGTGACTGTCACGTTTATTGCGGTAGCTGGGCTGATTATCATGTTGAGCTTAGTGCCGATTTACCTTCGGGTGGTCAATACAATCGCGTTTCCTCTGGCGGGTATCCCGTTGGATATTTTCAACCTGTTAACGCGTCATTCGCCGTTAGGCAGGTTGTTGCGTCTATGGGTGGTTGCTCATTTGGCGGTGCTGGCAGTCGTGTCTTTGGGGCTAGTGGCCGTAGTGATTATCCTCAACATTGCTGGGACGTTAACCGGGTTTGTTGCTGTGTCGGGTATTGCTATCACCATTGTGCTGGCGTACCTGTACGTGTTTATTCCAATTGTCGCTGTACTCATTTTGGCTTACTTCGCAATCGCAGCCGGTTTGGGATGGTTGCTAGCTAGCTTTGGGCCGTAAACAGCCGTACATAAGTGCTGCTATCATGAGGGTGCAAGGATTGCAGTAGTCTCCTTCCAGCAAGGTAGGAGGCTGCGCAAGTCCGCATGTAAAACACGTATTCGATTCGGGGGAATTGTTTCTTATGGCTGCAAAGAAGAACGCCAAGAAAAACACTAAGCCGACCAACGACTGGTTTAACTACACCACCTCTAACGGCGACGACATCACTCTGCCGCCGATTGACTCCATCATCACCGTCGGCGACCGCCGCCGCGCCAAGCGAGACGGCCTTGATGATGAAGACTTCTCCTGGATGATTCTCGAGCGCGCCGCCGATAAATCCGACGACGGCACCCTCGATGTCATCGATAACATGCACATGGACGAGTTCAACACGTTCATGCAGGACTGGAGCGAAGGCGGCGACAAAAGCTAGCCTTGGCGAAATCGTCTCCCTCATCGACGCCGTGGACACCGACACCCGATTTGCTATGGCAGTCGAAAGAGAACTCATCGAAGCCGGTATACGCTGGCGGTGGATAAACGACGGCACAGACCGTGTCACGTGGAATGATGCCATCGCTCTGATTGCCACCGCTGGCCCAGACTCGGCACTGGTGCGCAATGCACAAAAGAAGGACTGGGAATGGAACCTTACCAATCAGCTCCTGGCGCATATTGCTGACCAGCAAGCGATGAGTGCTTGGGGAGGTAAGGGGCAAAAACCGAAGCCTATCCCCCGCCCCGGCGTAAACGATACGACAACTGAGACTGCTGGTATTCAGGCAGAGGGACTTACCAAGCAAGAAATGGACGAATGGCTAGGCGATGAGTGGCCTGGCGTTGACGGGGGTTAATCATGGGTGCAAACTTCGATGTTGGTACCGGCTGGGTCAGTATCGTGCCGAAAATGGGAGATTTTTCCCAGGTACGCAAGCAGATTGATAAGGCTGTGGTCAGCCCTTCTAGCTCGTGGGGCGAGAAGATGGGTGGCAAAATCACCAGTGGTCTGAAGAAGACGATGAAAGCTGGTGCTGTAGCCACCACCGCCGCTGCTGGTGTCAGCGCGGGTAAAGCCTTTAGTGATGGTTTTAACCGCTTGGCGTCTACCGACAAGGCGGAAAAAGCCCTCGAGGGCCTAGGCTATAAGGGCAAAGACATCGACCAGATTATGGGCAATGTCAATAAGTCCATTGAGGGCACCTCCTTCCTCATGGGTGATACCGCCCAGGTTGCCTCTGTCATGCTCAGCTCGGGCATTAAGCCGGGGCAGGACCTTCAGGACACGCTAAGCCGTGTTGCCGACTCTGCTGCTCATTCTGGTGTTTCTATGGGCGAGATGGGCTCTATTTGGTCCAAGGTTGCTGCCCGCGGCCACGTTGACGGTGAAGTTATGGCCCAGTTGATGGACCGAGGAATCGGCCTGCAGCAAAAACTCGCCGACCAGATGGGCGTGACTAAAGAAGAAGTCACCGACATGATTAGCTCGGGCAAGGTCTCATTCGAGGACTTTTCTAACGCCATGAACGACATGTTCGATGGCGCCGCCCAAAAGCAACGCGAAACATTCAAAGGCTCCTTTGACACCATGGCCGCGTTCGCATCCCACGTGACCGCAGCGTTCATCCAGCCTTTCTACGATGGAATGATTCCCGTCTTTAACGCATTGGCGGATGGCTTTGACAACATCACCCCGCAGATTAGTGATTTCGCTGAACAGCTTTCGGACAAAATCGCCCCAATATTTGACCACCTGGCCGATGAGATCATCCCGAAAATGTTCGATGCTATCGGCAACATTGATTTTGATTCGGTCATGGATTCTTTATCTTCCATGGGTGATGTAGCTGTGCAGGCGTGGCCGTACGTTGAGCAGTTAGCGGGCTCCATCGGACAGCTTTTGAGCGCTATAGCACCGGTTTTGCCGTCGATTGTTACGGCGATGGGGTCTATCGCTGTGGGTAGTTTGCCGGCCATAGTTGATCTTTTGAATGCTCTTGCCCCTCTTATCTCCACGGTGGTTGTCCCCGCGATTGAGAAGCTCACCGACCATATGGCTAAGCATCCTGGTTTGGCTGCTGCGGCTGCTGGTGGGTTTATGACGTGGGCTAAGGTTATTGCTCCGATTACTCGTGGGTTTAAGGCGTTTAAGGCAGGCGGCGACATTATCGCATCATTCGGGCCGAAGTTGGGCCCTGCGATAAAGGGGTTTATGGGATTCCGTAAGGCTTTGGGCGGAATCATTAAGGTCGGGCGCATCATCTTCACTGGGCTGCGTACCTTGCCTGCACTGTTGGCGGCTATTTTTGACACAAACCCAATTGGCCTTATTGTCACAGCTATTGCCGCCGTCGTTGCAGGCATTACACTCTTTTTGACAAAGACCGAGGTCGGGCATCAAATCTTGTCGAAGATTGGTGACGCGCTCCGCAGCTTCTGGGAATGGATTCAGCCTGTATTTTCGGCTATTGGTGAGTGGTTTTCGAAAGCGTGGGCAGTTATCCAGCAGGTAGCGCCCTACATCATCACGGCACTTCTGACACCTATCATGATGCAGTTCATGCTGGTTAAGTCCATAGTGATGGTGGGGTTCGAGGCCATCAAAGCAGGCTGGGAGCTACTCGTAACCGGCATTCAAGCCCTGTGGGAAAACGTACTCAAACCCGCATGGGACGCTGTCGCACAAGCAGTGCACTTCCTATGGGAAGCAGCTATCCAACCAATCCTCAACCTGATAAAGCAGCTCTGGGAAGCTGTCGTAAATAGCATCAAGGCCCTCATCGATACGGTACTTATCCCAGCGTGGGACGCGATGAGCCAATTCCTGTCCGCTATCTGGAATAACGCTATTCAGCCAGTATTTAACGGGATTAAAGCCGTGTGGAACATGGTTGTCGACGGTATCAAGGCCATTATTGACAACGTCCTTCTTCCTGCCTGGCAACACATGTCAGACTTCATTAAAGGCATTGTCGATGCACACGTTCGTCCTGCTTTTGACCGCATGAAGCAAGGGGTCGACCAAGTTAAGCAATGGTTTGAAAAAGCCGCTGGTGGAATCAAGTCCGCATGGAACAGTGTCTGGGAAACTATTAAGTCAATTGCCGGCAAAATTGCCAACGTCGCCTACAACAACGGCATTCGCCCCGCATGGAACGCTGTATCCAAGGTAACTGGTGTAGACGAGCTTCCTGAGGTTAGCTTCGCCAGCGGTGGCGTCATGCCCGGTTACACCCCAGGCCGCGACATACACACCTTCTTCTCGCCTACCGGCGGAACGCTCAACCTATCCGGTGGTGAGGCCATCATGCGCCCAGAATGGACCAGAGCAGTCGGCGGCCCAGCAGCAGTCGCACGTATGAACGCTACAGCACAAGCAGGAAAAGGCACCGGACTTTCCGGCTCCTTCGCTGACGGCGGTGTTATCGGCGCCATCAAATCCACAGCAGGCAAAGCATGGAACGTCACTGACGACGTCATCAACAAAGCCATCGAGCTCGGTGGTGACTTCGCCAACGCAGCAAAGAAACTCTTCGATGGCAAAATCAACGCTGTTAAAGACAAACTCGGCATCAATAACGGCACTGTTTTAGCAAACTCCGTGGCTCCCGCCTACCTCACTAAAGGCGCCGACAACGCATGGAACTGGCTCAAAGACAAAGTCACCGCCGTGGCCAAAAAGGTCAAGGAGCACTTAAGCGTCGGCGGCGACGTCAACAAGTATCGCGGACTTGTCACCCGCCTGTTGAAAGAAAAAGGCCAGCCCGCCTCCCTCGTCGATACCGTGCTGCGCCGCATGCAACAAGAATCCGGAGGCAACCCGCACGCCATCAACGATTGGGACTCCAACGCCACCAAAGGCACCCCATCCAAGGGACTTATGCAAACCATCGACCCCACATTCCAATCCTACAAAGACCCCGGATTCGACGACATTTGGGACCCGGAAGCCAACATCCGCTCCTCCATGAACTACGCCATGGCTACCTACGGTTCTCTCTCCGCGGCCTACGACCGCGCCGGAGGCTACAAAAACGGCGGTGTACTACCTGCATTCTTACGCGACTCCGGTGGTGTACTCCCCAATAACTCTGTTGCAGTCAACACGTCCGGCCAATCAGAATGGGTACTTAACTCCCAACAGATGACTAATTTCGCTGAAGGCATTACTTATGCTGCCCAGCACTTGGACGCCACCGCTCAGACCTTCTCAGAAGGCGTCGAAGCATGGCTTAACGGTCAAGAAGAACGCGTCGGCGCCCCCATCGAATGGGGCTCACAATTCCTCGGCGACGTACTTGCCGACATCACCGACGACCTCGGCTCTCCCTGGGGCATTGACGGGGCCAACGCCCCAGACATTCTTGACAATCAAGGCCGTGTCAAAGTCGCTGTCGCCGGAACAGCCGACGACCCCGGAAAAACTGCCCTGCCACCAGTCGAAGTTCACCTCAACATGAACGGCGACAATATGGAAGTCTCCTCCGACGATGTACGCCGCGGCGTCAACCAAGCCCTCGACGATTATCAACGCCGCATCGAAGCACTCGAACGCGGAGTCAAAATCAACACCTTCACCACCCCAATGGTCGTCTAGCAGGAGGAAAGCACAGTGGACATCCAACTAACCGACTATAAAGGCCACACCTGGCACCTCGCCGGCCACAGGGAAGGAGACGAAGGCGTCACCCTACATAAAATCTCCGGCACCACCGGAAAACTATCCGACCACCCAGTACTAACCACCCAACACTTCCCCACCCACACCTACGATACGGCCACCCCCGAGCCCATCACCCCAACACTGACAGTCAGCATCACCCACACCACCGAACTGACCACTGAAACCACTATCCGCCGCTTCCTCGACGGCCTCGACTTCTACAAACCCGCCCTCCTCACGTTCCATCAACCCCGACAACCCGAACTCCAACTCTTCGTCCACCTCGAGTCCCCCATCGGACTTCCCGAAGAAACCGCCCCCAAAGACACCACCACCCTCGAAATACACCTCACCGCTCAAGACGGCCGATACTTCGGCCCAGAACACACCTCCACCGGAATCACCACCATCGAAAACACCGGACAACTCCCCCTCTGGCCCACCATCCACTGGAAAGGCCTCACAGCCCGCATCACCGAAGACAAAAACGGACTCATCATCCTCCCACCAGCACTCGGCGCCACCGGACTCATCTACCACACCAACCCCGACACCGGAGGCCTTATCACCGACACACACGGCTACCCCAACCACAACGCCTGGGCCACACTACGAGGAGTCGCCTGGACACGCCCCATCATGCCCGGCGACGCCACCGCCATCGACTGCCACAAATGCCACATCAAATGGCGCAACCAATACCTACAACCATGGTCACAAACAGGAGGAATAGTAAGCAATGCAGGAACATCAAATAGCGCACATGGCCGCACTTGGGCAACGGCATCAGGACGACCACACGCCATTCGTCTATTTGACTGACAAATACCTCACCCCACAAACCATCATCACCGGCTACACCCAACTCAAAGCAAACGACAAAGTCAACGACGCCGGCACCGTCACCCTCGAAGTACCCACCAACCACCCCATCGTCGACCTCCTCATACCACCACTAGCCTTCGACGGAGACCCCAACTCCACCCTGCGCAAACTCACCGACATCCAACAATTCCTCGTCATCGAATACGGCCACACCCGATACACCTACTTCGTCGACACCATTATCGACCACGCCCAACAACACAACCCCACCGTCGAAATCACCGGCACCTCCATCCACGACATGGCCAACTACCTCGTCATGGAATCCAACCCACTAGCCATCAAAGCCATCCAACCCAAATACATGGACGTCCGCGCCGGCGACTCCCTCCGAGTCATTAAAACATTCATCCTGATGAACCTACGCCGCCTCTACCAATTCGACCTCCTCCCCGACGCCGACCCCTGGTCCCCCATCGCCTGGCGCGACTACGCCGACTGGCCGATTATGGTCAATCCACTGCACAAATCCACCACCACCGCCTGGACCGTGCTTGCCGCCCGCTTCGACTCACTAGCAGACCTAACAAAAGAAACACTCGACGCGGCCGGACTCCGCCTAACCATCACCCTCTGGATGCCCTGGGACAAACAACCATTCCCCACCCACACCCGACTCTGGAAACCCACCTTCATCATCGACATCATCCCACTGACCAACGACTCCTCAGTCGCCGGACACGTCCACGAAGGCGTCAAAAACATCACCCGCAAATGGGACCCCGAAGACAACGTCTCCACCGTCGGACTCGGCGACCGCACCAACCCAGACGGCTACAAACCCTGGGTTATGCTCCGTCCCACCCACATCGACTACGCCACCAGCGACGTCACCATCACACGCTCCAAGTACGCAGACGTCACCGTCGGTGGAAAATCCCCCAACGCCATCAACCAACTGTTGAAGCGGGCAACCGCCACTTTCGTCGGCGGAGCCATCGCTGGCGCCAAAAACGCCTGGCCCGGAAACGACAAACAACTCGACGACCTACAAAACAAACTCGAAAAAGCCACCGGCAAACTCACCGAAGACAAACTACTCGCCTTCACACACCACCAAGCCACCCGCAGAGCACGACACCTTGGCCCCTACCGACGCCGCGAGCTTGTCGCCTCCGGAGAAGGCTTCACCATCGAAGGGCAACAACAAGCATTTGAGGCACTCGCCAAAGGCAAAGGAAACCTCTCAGCCTCATTCAAACTCGCCGATAATTGCCCCTACCAGCTTGGCTACGAAGTAAACGTCGGCGACCAAATCGGCATCCAATGGCGAAACATGAACCTCTCCACCTGGATTGATGAAGCCACCATCAGCCACAAGCCCGGCACACCACCCAAAACCGAACTAGCTGTCGGCGAAGCACAGCCCCGCCAATCCGCCCTCCAACAACTCAACGAAAACCAAAAACACATCTCCGCCACAACCAAACGACTCAAAACCCTCATAGGGTAAAATCACCACACAGGAACACCAGTTCCACACACAACGGGGGATAAAACATGGGAGTATGCCTAAACCGCGACACACCACCAGGCGCATGGGTCGTCAACCAACCCATACTCAACGCCACCAACCAACTACACGCGCTCTTCTTCGGCCCAGATGACTACACCACCGGCCGAAACACCATCGAAGCGCTCACACCAGCCCTACACAGCTGGCTCAACAACTAAAACCATAAAACAAGGGGGAAAATAATCATGCCACTGTACGGACTCGACGTGTCTGAACACAACAACGGACTCAACCTACACACCGCACAACAAGAAGGCTACGACTTCGCCATCATCCGCATCTGCGACGGAACCTACAAAGACCCCATCTTTCACTCCCACCTGAAGGACGCAGAAACCGCAGGACTCATTACCAGCGGGTACTGGTACCTCCGCGCCCCCTCCGAAGGCACCACCATCGCCCAACAAGTCGACACCATCGACCAACAATTACAAGGCCGCAAAGACCTCCCCATCTGGATAGACGTCGAATCCATCGACCCTTCAGGCAACGCCCTCCTCTCCGGAAACGACGTCTGGGCAGCAAAACACGAACTCGAATGCCGCGGCTACAAAGTACCCGGAATCTACTCCGGCGCCTGGTACTGGGAGAAAATGATAGGCGGCGAACCCTCCATGGACGGCCTCGGCGCCCTCTGGGTCTCCAACTACGGAGCTCAAAACAGTCACGGCACCGCCGCACAACTCTACCCAGGCGACGACAGCCCACGCTGGAACTACCCACTCGGCGACCACACCCCCGACATCCTCCAATACGGCTCCAACGGCCACGCCGCCGGATACCCCGGAGTCGTAGACATCAACGCCTACCGCGGCACCCACGACAACCTCAAACACCTACTCAACCAATAACCCCGTACACACCAGAAAGGAGAAACAACTATGCCAAAGCACGCACAAAACATCATCCACCCACAACAATTCCAACTCGACCGCGGCATCACCCACTCCCCCTGGTACATCCGACAAACCATCTACACCATCACCGGTATCATCGCCCTCACCGTCACCGCATTCGGTATTGCCAGCCCCGACCAAGTTGATACCTGGCTACAAAACACCAGTGGTATCACTGCCACCATTGCCAGCGCCCTGGCCGCCATCACCACCGGCGAACACTCCGACTATCGCCCCACCCCAACCCAACCCCCACAAGACACCTCACCAGCAGCACAAGACACCCCAACAGCCCCAGCGCCACAACACCCCACACCCAACCATCCACAAGGAGCAACGCCCGGACACCCCGCACCCAACCCACAACAACCACCCCAATAACCCAACAACACGCAAAGGAGGCACACCATGACACCACTAACAACCATCATCGCCACAGGCACCACCAGCACCATCACCGGCATAGCCTCCTGGATAACCGCCACCATCAACGCCCACTCAAAAGAACGACAAACCCAAGAACAAACCCGCTACCCCGAATGGAAAGCATTCGTCGACACCATCCAACAAGAAACCCATCAACTCACCGACCGAGTCAACAATCTCCAAGACCAAGTGGACACACTCCGCGGCCGTGTCAACACACTCAGCCACAAGTACAACTCCGCACTCAGCCACATCACCGAATGGCGCCAAGCACACCCAGAAGAAATCCCCCACCACCCAGCACCAACAGCAATCAAACCCGACCTCTAAACCACCATGAGCAACAAAAACCCACACCACCCAGGAACCCCACACCACTTACGCCGATATGTCCGCAACCGCGACAACCACACCTGCCAGAAATGCGGCAAACCAGGACACGAAGTAGACCACATCACCCCAATAAGCCAAGGCGGCACACACAACCTAGAAAACCTCCGCGTACTTTGCCACCAATGCCACACCAACAAAACCACCCAAGAAACCCGCACCGGCAAACACAAAAAGAAAAAACTCCTCCACCTCCCACAACAACCCCACCCCGGACTAGCCAACTAACCACAATCACCACACCAGCAACACTCAAAACATTTCACTCAAAACCAAAATTCTGGCATTCCACTGAAAAACCGATATCCTAGACAAAGGAAACTCAAGCAAACAGCAAACTAAAAGGAAACTAAAGATGAAATCCCCCACTAAATACACAGCAGCAATACTAGCCACCACCACCGCCCTGGCCGCAGGAAACACCACCGCACTCGCAGCCACACCAGGCAACACCGTACTAGTCGGCGACAGTGTAGTAGCCAACCCAACATTCTCCGACTACTGGAAAAACAAGGCAAACGCCAAAACCAACACCGGAGTAGGCTGCGTCACCGACGGCTCCATCGCCGACGAAATCGCAAACGCATCCGGAGGCGCCCACGTCGACCAATACCAATGCGCCGGCGCCTCCTTCGCAACCGGCGGCCACCACATTGACGATTCACTTCGCACAGCCGCACAACACGGCGACCTTAACCCACAAACCAAAAACGTCGTCATCGTCGCCGGCGCCAACGACACCTACCCATACAAACAAGACATCCAAGCATCAGACCACGCAATCCGAAACGGCCTACGCAGCGCACTGCAAGTAGCACACAAAAACGCCCCCAACGCCAAAATCACCGTCGTCGGCTACCCACACATATCCGACGGCGCCAACACCTGCCTCACATCAGCAACCATTCCACTACCCGCCGCAGCCGTTGCAGAAAATGAAAAACGAGTCCAAAACACCCTGCGCGAAGTTTCAGACCAAAACGACGCAACCTTCCTAGACGCACAGCCGATGTCCACCGGACACGACAACTGCTCCCGAGACCGCTGGTGGGTCAACCTAATCGATCTCTTGCCACCAGCACCAGGAAACCTACCCCTCCACCTCAACGCCAACGGCCAATACATCGGAAAAAATATCGCAAAATAGACCCCACCCCACCCAAATTCCCGTGCACCACACCCACCACACGGGAATTTTCCATCAGCAAAAAGGAACAACCCCCGTGAAACCAACAAAAATAAGCGCCGCACTCGCCACCGCAACAATCACAACCACACTCCTAACCCCCACAGCACAAGCCCTCCAACCAGGAGACAAATACGTAGCACTCGGCGACTCCTACGCCTCAACCGGAACCATCACACAACCCGCACCAAATAGCACCCCCACCTGCGTCAAAGACCAAGACAACTACCCACACCAACTAGCCAAACAACTCAACCTCCAACTCGACGACGCCTCCTGCGCCTGGGCATTCACCTACCAATACGACAACCCCCAACACCACGCACTCCCCCTC